>CAIOYO010000225.1 GCA_903862595.1 uncultured Opitutaceae bacterium
CGGCGAATAGCGACTGATGCGCGCCAGGCCGGTATCGACGACGTAGCGAATGCCGGGAATGGTCAGCGAAGTCTCGGCGATGTTCGTTGCGAGGATCACCTTGCGCCGGCCCGACGCGGCGAAGACGCGCTGCTGGTCGGCATTCGAGAGCCGGCCGAAGAGCGGCACGACATCGAAGCGCGCCCCGTCCGCGAAGTCGCGTACCTCCACCAGTTCCCGCACTTCGCGGATGTCGCGCTCGCTCGGCAGGAAGACGAGCACGTCGCCGGACGGAGTCTCGCGGAGCAGCCGCTCGATCGCACCGGCCGCGCCATCGACGTAATGCAGCGCCTCGACTCGCGCCGACTGCTCGGCGGCGCGGTCGGGTTCGTCCGGGTCCTCCACGTAGTCGCTCCCGAGGGCGTCCAGCGGGGCATACGCCACTTCCACGGGAAAGGTGCGACCTGAGACTTCCACCACGGGCGCGCCGTCGAACGCTTCGCTGAAGGCCGCGGTGTCGATCGTGGCCGAGGTGATGATGATCTTCAGCTCCGGCCGCTTGAACCGGAGGGTCCGCAAATGGCCGAGGAGGAAGTCGATGTTGAGCGACCGCTCGTGCGCCTCGTCGAGGATGATCGTGTCGTAGTCCCGTAGCAGCGGATCTCCCTGCACCTCGGCCAGCAGCATGCCATCGGTCAGGAACTTGATCACCGTGTCCCGAGAGGTCCGGTCATCGAAGCGAATCTTGCAGCCGACCGCCCCGCCCCACTCCACGCCGAGTTCCTCGGCGACGCGGCGCGACACGGAGAGCGCGGCGACGCGGCGGGGCTGGGTGCAGGCAATCCTCCCCCGCGTGCCGCCGCCGGCCGCGAGGCACATCTTGGGGATCTGCGTGGTCTTACCCGATCCGGTCTCGCCGGCGAGGATCACGACCTGCTGGGTCTGGATCAGCCCGACGATTTCCTCCGCCCGCGCCGAAATCGGCAACTCCGGAGGGAAGTCGAGGCGGAAGGGAAACGCAGGCTTTTGGTCTGGCTTTGGCACGGAGCAGGGGTGGAATGTCCTCTCCCGGACGATGACTGGCAAGACCGACGCTCCTCCTCCTCTCCCGCACGAGATCCTCGACCGGGTCTGCCGGCTGGCTCGCTTCGAAGGGCGCTCCCTGCTCATCCTCGCCGGTCTGTTCTCCCTGCTCGCCGCTTACCAGCGCGATGGGATCGGCGCCTTCGCCGGCTGTCTCGCCGCCGCCGTCGGGGTGGCCGAGCTCAATGGTGTGAATCGCCTGCGACAGGCCTCGATCTCGGGCCTTTCCTGGATCGTCGGCAGCCAGATCGCGTTGCTGTTCACCGTGCTGACGTACGCGATCCTCCGGGCCACGACCTTCGATCCTGCCGCCGTGGCTCAACTCATCACCACCGAGACCCGCGCGGAGTTTGCCGAGCTGGGCCTGCGCGAGGACCAGATCCTTCCGATGCTGGAAAAGAGCTACGTCGGACTCTACGCAACCATCGGGCTGGTCTCCGTCGTCTACCAAGGTGCCATGGCCCTGTATTACCACCGCCGCCGCGACGCCGTTCGTCGCGCCTTGGAGGACGTCTAAGCCACTTCGGCCCCCGGCTTGCGCCCGCGCCGCCTCAGCACATTCTTCTGACGCATGTCCAAGGAGCGCTACATCGCCGCCAAGCAAAAGTGGGCCGAGAAGCAGGTCGCCCGCGGCATCCGGCCGCTGACGGAGCGCGCCGAAGGTCGGCTCCCGCCGGGACAGAAGCTGACCGATGGGTTTCCGGTGCTCGATCTCGGTGTCCAGCCGGAGATCCCGCTGGCTGAGTGGACCCTGACCATCGACGGCTTGGTTCAGCATCCTGCCGTGCTGTCGTGGGCGGACTTCAACGCGCTGCCACAAGTGAGCGACGTGAGTGATTTCCACTGCGTCACCACGTGGAGCAAGTACGACTGCCGCTGGGACGGGGTACCCTTCACCGCGCTCTACGAGCGCGTCCAGCCCACGGCGGAGGCCCGCTACGTCTACTTCACCAGCTACGATGGGTACTCGACCAACGTGCCGCTCGAGCAGTGCCTCGACGACGACGTGTTGATTGCGACCCGCTTCGACGGCGGCCCGCTGCCCCTCGAGCACGGCGGTCCAGCGCGGGTGATCATCCCGAAGCTGTACGCCTGGAAAGGGGCCAAGTTCGTGAAGGCGATCTCGTTCCTCGCCGAGGACAAGCTCGGCTTCTGGGAAGTCCGAGGGTACTCCAATACCGCCGATCCTTGGCGCGAAGAGCGCTACGCCTGAACACCCCTCCCGCCGTGCTGGGATAAGGGGCGTGCGCAATTCCGCGCAAGTCCGGATGCGGTCCGGGATCAGCCTGCGCAAGAAGGAGCATCCGGTAAGCCCAGGAAACAACTGGCTCGCGATCTGCTATGCGAGGGACGTACGCCTCCTTCCGCCATACGCATGACCCTCATCCTAGACAGCCGTCGACTGCTCGCCTTTGTCACGCTCGCGCGTATCGGAAGCTTTACGCTGGCGGCGAAGGAACTGCATCTGACGCAGTCCGCGGTCAGCCATGCAATCAAAGCACTGGAGGACGAGTTAGGTCTCCGCCTGTTCGAACGCCGCGGCCGCCATGTGGCCCTCACCTCAGCCGGACGTCAGTTGCTGGTCCGAGCCGACCGCATTCTGACCGAAATGCAGGACGCCCGCGCCGATCTGGCCACGCTCTCACCCTGATCCTCGTCCGCGGGTTTGTAGGACGCTCTTGCCGCTCCATCAGGGCCGCACACCGCGGGCGACGGGAGCCGGAAACGGGCGAAGATCCTCCGGCGTATTCGCGTTGCGGAACCAACGTGCATGCTCGGGTCCGAGGGGAATGACGACCACCCCGCCGGCCTCCTCCCGCTCTCGGAGCAAGGCCTGCAAGCCGGGCGGACTCGCCGCGACGCCGAACTTCATACGCCATTCCTCCAGCCACTCGCGCGGGTAAAGTGCCGCCAAGGGCTCGTACGTCCCGTCCGACCAGCGCCCGACCACCCCGTGCTCCGGCTTCGCTCGCGCCATCAGCGCGCTGACCCACGTCACCGGTACCTCAGGCAAATCGACCGCGAGCACCACGACGTGCGTACCGTCACCCGCCGCGCCCACCGCGAGTATCCCGGCCAGCGGTCCGGCGTCCGGGACCGCATCACGCACCACCGAAAAGTCCGCCGGCACCCACGCCTGATCCGCCCGCACCGAGAGCCAGCGTCGAGCAATGCCCGCCTCGCCCAAGATCCGCCATTGGCGGAGCCACAGGAGTTCACCATCCGCCAAGGCCAAGTTCGCCTTGTCCGTTCCCATCCGACGCGAGCGACCCGCCGCGAGGACCACGCCTTCACAACGAAGTTCCGAAATCGGGCTCATGCGCGGGAGTCACAAAGGAAAATCAAATTCCGCCGCCCTGTCGACTGCGCCGATCGACCGCGGTACGGTCATCGATGAGGGCCGGTCCGATCAAAGGAACGCATCGGTTGCCGGCGAAGATGGTGCCCGGGCGCGGACTCGAACCGCGATGCTGTTAGGCACAGGCTTCTGAGACCTGCGTGTCTACCAATTCCACCACCCGGGCACGGGAGGGAGGGAAAAGAGATACCGTCGGGTTCGACCGCGCAAGCCCAGAAATTTGGTTTCCCCCCGGTGGCATCACACGACAGTCTGACCGCCTCCGACCATGAAGAAAGAAGCCATCCTCTCCAAGCTGCGCACCGAGAAGGTCGTCGCCCTCATCCGCGCCGAGTCCCCGGACGGCCTGCTCGACTGCGCCAAGGCCCTCGCCGAGGGCGGTCTGACGAGCATCGAGCTGACGATGACCACGCCCGGCGCCATCCGGATGCTGGAGAAGGCGTCCGCGGAATTGCCCGAGTTTGTCTTCGGCCTCGGGACTGTCCTCGACGCCGAAACCGCCCGCGCCGGCATCCTCGCCGGAGCGAAGTTCATCGTCACCCCGGCGCTCCGTCCCGACGTCATCACGCTCTGCCGCCGCTACAGTGTGCCGGTGTTCTCCGGCGCCTTCACGCCGACGGAAATCGTCAACGCGTGGGAGGCCGGTGCCGATGCCGCCAAGGTCTTCCCGGCCGAGTTTTTCGGTCCGGCCTACATCAAGTCCATCAAGGCTCCGCTCCCACACATCGAGTTGCTGCCGACCGGCGGCGTGAACGCCGAGAACGTCGGCGAATTCCTCAAGGCAGGCGCCTTCGCCACCGCCGCCGGCAGTTCGCTCGTTGAGGCCAAGGCGTTGAAGGAAAAGAATTGGGCCGCCATCACCGCCCGCGCCCGCGCCTTCGCCGCCGCCGTCGCGGCCGTCAAGTAAGCCGACTCCGGCATCGTCCACGCGACCCGACCCCCGTGGCGCGTGGAAGAACGACGGAGACCCGCGGAGTGCGTCTTCGGCGTCGCCCAAGCGACGCGCAACGCCGGCTGCCCTGAGTCGACGCGAGGGGACCGCGCCGCGTCGGCGACCGGCCGAACGGTCGTCCTGCCGTGCCGCTCCCTGATGCTCCGCATCAACGGCCGCGCGACGCCGCGCGGCCAAGCCGGTCCGCCAAGGCGGCGAACGCCGGGGCCGCCGGCACGCGCTCCGCGATGATTTCGCGGTAGCCGCCTTCGTCGAGGGTACGAAGGCGCGCATAGATGTTGCGTCCAGCCTCCGCCGGATCACCCGCCTCGCTCAACCACGCGACACGGTTACCCAGCGCCGCCAAGCGCGGGTCCTTGGGTCGACTGAGAAACAGGTACGCCACCCGCCGACCCGCCGCCAGCACCTCCGCAGGCTCGATGCGTGCGACCAGTCGGAGCCGGGTGCCAGGACTGTAGTGCCGCGCAAGTAAACCGGGGGCGCGCTGCGCCTTGCCCGCCTTCTTGCCACGCCGCGCCCCCGGCAGGACGCGGACGCGTCGGGCTGCGACCGGAACGCCGAGGACCTTCGCAATCTCTTCCGCGGAGATGGCTCCGGGCCGCAGCACGCAGGGGCGCGCCGGAGTGCGGAGGTCGACGATCGTGGATTCCAGCCCGACTTCGCACGGGCCGCCGTCGAGGATGTGCTCAATGCGATCCCCCAGGCCGCGTTGAACATGCTCGGGGAGCGTCGGACTCACGTAGCCAAAGAGATTCGCGCTGGGAGCCGCGAGCGGGAGTCCGCACTCGCGGAGCAAGTCGCGAAACACCGGATGCCGCGGCACGCGCACCGCCACCGAATCGAGCCCCGCCGTCACGATCGCCGGCACCACCGGCTTCTTCGGCAACACCATGGTCAGGGGTCCCGGCCAAAATGCGCGCGCCAATTGCCGCGCCGCAGGATTCAACTCCGCCACCGCCGCCGCCGCCGTCACCGAGGCGACATGCACAATGAGGGGATCCTCCGCCGGTCGCTCTTTCGCCGCGAAAATCCGTTCGCACGCGTCCGCATCAAGCGCGTTCGCCGCGAGGCCGTACACAGTCTCAGTCGGCACAGCCACCACGCCGCCGCGGCGCAACACCGCCGCCAACCGCCGCAGAGCCGTGCGTGACGGCCGATGAAGGATCGCGGTCATCGTCACTCAGACCGACGGCGGCGCCGGAGGCAGGAACCGCGCAATGTCCGGCAGCTCAATCGTGCGGCGTCCATTCTGGCGCCGCTCGAAGTAGGCCTCGACAGGGGACTCGTCGTCCGCTCCCGGTGGCGACTCCTCACCGCCCTCTTCGTCGTCATCGCCTGATTCGTCCGTGAAGGTGATTTCAGCCTCCGGTGCCAGTTCCCGCGCAATCGCGAGGTCCGAGGCTTCGTCAAAGGCTTGGGAAAGGCGCCGAGCCTCCGGCTCCAGCACCATGACCGGGTTCTTGACCCGACCCTGTTTCACGAACTCAAACAGCGCCGGCATGAAGGCGTCCCGATAGTGCGCCTGAAAGTCGCTCATCCACTTGTTGGGTACGCCTTCGCGGGACGCGAGCAGGACGACATCGCTGAAGTGGACGCACGCATCGATCCACGGCCGGATCGCCGCATCATGCGCGTGCACCAAGCTGCAGTTGACCACCGTGATGATCCGCGCGAGGTCCGCCGGGCGCCCGCGCAGCCAGTCGCGGAACGATTCGATCTGGTCCACCGGATTACGCCGTCCATCCGCAACGATGAAAAGGTGCGTGAAGTCCGCCGTCTCGCCCCGCGCCAGTCCCGGCACGTCCAAGGCGAAGCCACCGTCGCGCCACGACCAGCGCACCGCGCGACCCAGCTTTGCATCCCACTCGGACGCCGCCTCGGCCTCGGGCAACACCGTCAACGCCCGGTCGGCGGATGTCAGTCCGTCCGCGATCAGGTCACTGAGAATCGCGCGGCGCCCGGAGCCCGGAGTGCCGAGCACGAGGTAAACCAGCGGTCGAGAGGAAGAATCCATGAAAGTGAAGAGCTGCGGAAGCTGCCGCCGCCCGGGGGCAGCGGGCGCCCGGCGATGACGTCACAGCGCGAAGGACCGGTTCTGGCCGGTGTCGCGCATCCAGTGGTCGACGAGGACGAGTGCCGTCATGGCTTCCACGATCGGGACGGCGCGCGGGAGCACGCACGGGTCATGACGGCCCTTGCCCTGCAAGTCCACCGCCCGGCCCTGGACGTCGACCGTCGACTGCACGCGCAGGATCGTCGCCGTCGGCTTGAAGGCGACGCGGAACACCAGTTCCTCGCCATTGCTGATGCCGCCCTGCGTTCCACCGCTACGATTCGTCGCCGTGCGGATCACGCCATCGCGGGTCTCGAATAGATCATTATGCTCGGAGCCACGCAGGCGCGTGCCGGCGAACCCACTACCGATTTCGAAGCCCTTGGTCGCGGGAAGGGAGAGCATCGCCTTGGCGAGGTCCGCCTCCAAGCGATCAAACACCGGCTCGCCGAGCCCCGACGGGAGACCACGGACGCGGCATTCGATCACGCCACCGACCGAATCACCCTCGCTCCGCACCGCCTTGATGCGCTCCACCATCGCCGCAGCCGTCGCGGGATGCGGGCAGCGCACCGGCGAGGCTTCGACGTCGGCGAGGGACGGGAAGGCGGCCAGGGCACCTTCCGGGATCGCGAGGTCGTGGATCTGCGTCACGAATGCTCGAATTTCCACGGCTCCGCGGCCGACGAGCGACAGCAGGAGTTTGCGGGCGATCGCGCCGGCGGCTACCCGCCCGATCGTCTCGCGGGCCGAGCTGCGCCCACCGCCGTTCGGATCACGAATGCCAAACTTGGACTGGTAGGTGAAATCCGCGTGGGATGGCCGGAACTTATCCGCCATCTCGGCGTACGCACTGGACCGCTGATCCTGATTGCGCACCCACAGCGCGATGGGGGTACCAGTGGTGCGGCCTTCGTAAACCCCTGAAAGGATCTCCACCGTGTCCGCTTCCTTGCGGGGAGTCACGATGTCACTCTGCCCCGGCCGGCGCCGATCCAATTCCGCCTGAATCTCTTCGGCGACCAGCGGCAAGCGCGGAGGGCAGCCGTCGATGACCACGCCGATGCCCGGACCGTGGCTTTCGCCCCAGGTGCTGATGGTGAAGAGTTTTCCGAAGGAGTTCGGCATGGACTGCCTTCAAGGTGCCGCCGGCCCCGGAACCGGGCAAGTGAGAACTCCGGCGACGGACCTTCGGCAAAATGTAACCCTCGCGCCTCCCATATCGCCGTTTACAAGTCCCGCGGAACCGCTTCCACTCGGGTGTTAAGGGCGCTCGCTCCCGCGATCCGCCCGCCCCGTTCGCATGATGCTGCGTCTCCCGCTCCTCGCCGGCCTGATCCTGGCCACCCCGCTGGCCTTCGCCCAGACTCCCCCTCCGGCCGCCAGCGCCAGCGCC
>CAIOYO010000226.1 GCA_903862595.1 uncultured Opitutaceae bacterium
GCCGACTCAGTGGTTGAGGGCTGCACGATCCGCCTCCGTCATGTCCTGTGGCCGAGGCTGAGGGCGCCACGGCAGCTTCAGGAAGACCATCGCGGTGGTCGCAATCAGGAGCAGCAAGGCCGCGATGAAACTCGCGCGCAGCCCCCAGTTATCCGAGATGAAGCCATAGCCCACGGGAGCGAGGCCGACCAAGGCGGAGATGAGCATCAAGAAGGAGATGTTGCGCCGGACCTGCGAGCGGGGCGAGCACTGGGCGGGGTAATTGACGTAGTACACCCCGAAGAGCTCGCCGGCGCCGTTGATGCCGAACGCCAACAGGAACCAATAGCCGGGCGCAAACAGCACCCACAGGACCCCGAGCATGAGCAGCCCCGCGGTGACCAGCAGCGGCACCTTCGGGTTAGTGCGGACCAGCAGCCAGCCGAGGAGGAAGCCCGCGAGGATCTTGAAGGAGAAGCGAAGGGCGAGCTGGTAGCCCGCCAGGTTTTCCGCCATCTGACCGACCGCCTCCTTCGTGAAGATGCTCATGTTGATCTGCACGAGGTTGCCCGCGTAAATGAGCAGGTACGCGAGGCAGGCGATGAGCAGGATCGGGTAGCCGAGGACGGCGCGGAAGCCACCGACGATGCCATCTTGGAACGACTGCCGTGGCGGCTCCTGCGTCGGCACGGGAATCCGGTAGCGCGTGATCAACCATGCGGAAACGATCGTGCACCCGGCGCTGATCGTGAAGAGCAGCGCGTAGCTGTACGGGTAGACGGGGGCCCACGCCTCGGGCAGGTGGAAGTCGAAGATCTTGCCGTCCATCAGCAACTGGGCGCCGAGGGAGCCGAGGACGGCGAAGGCCGGACCTACGCCGAAGGCTAGACCAAGGGCCCGGCCACGGAGCTTCCGCGATACGCCTCGATCCAGCACTTCCCATCCCAGCACGCCGATCAGCGGCACCGAGATGCCCACCATGGCGGCGTGGATCACCAACGCCGTGACGATCGCGGCCGTGCCCGGCTGGACGACGATCACCGCGGCGACCATCAATCCAGCTGCCGCCATCAGCAGGTAGGCTCCCGAGAGCAGCCGCTTCAGCAGGCGCGCCTGCGGAAACAGCCACGCGATCACCACCGTCGTCCACGCCATGGCGAGGTAGACGGTGCTCGGCAGGTTCGCGATCGTGTCCGACGTCTCGAGCCGCTTGCAGAGGCTCGCCTGCATAAAGCCGATGTAGAGCGCGGGAGCCGCAAAGTACGCGATCGAAATCTGGGCCGCGTAGATCAGGGTGTTGCGCCGCTGGTCGCGCTCGGACGGCAGGCCGAAATCTCCGGCTCCCGCCGGGGTGGGGGTGGCCGGATTCGAGCTCGCCATGACGGGATGGGGGTGGGGTTGAACCGGCCGAGTCGGACCACGCGAGATCCGGAATCACTCTGCCGTTGTATACACCGTGCGACTCCGGCATACGGCTCGTCAACCGCGAATCGGCATGATTATTGACAGCCACGCCTATTGTTTCACGGCGCCGGATACGCCGGCGGGCCATCCGTCGGCGGAGGCGCACCTCGCGCTCTGGCAGGTGCAGACGGCGTTGCATCACCAGCCGGCGTTCCGGACGCGCGACCGCCAGCGTGGCGACTCCCGGCGGCTGCTGGCGCCCGCGCCGGAAGATCCGCTCCGGCTGGCGGCGGGGATGAACTTCCGGGTGGATTCGGTGCTGAACCGCCTGACGTGGACGGTGGACGGGGAGGATTACGCGAAGCAGCAGTTCCCGCCGAACGTCGTGGCCTTCTCGGCGGGTGCGTTGGTGGCGGAGATGGATCACGCTGACGTGGACTGGGCGTTGCTGCACACGGACGCGACACTGTCGCGCGATCTCGCTTTTCTTGGTGAGTGTGTGCGGGCGTTTCCCGACCGGCTGCGGGCGATGGCGCTGGTGGACGAGGACGTGATTCCGCGCGATCCCGACCGGGCGATCCGGCAGTTGGACGAGGCGTTGCGCGGTCACGGCCTGCACGCGATCAAGATCATCCCGGAGTATGCTTACCGCGCCGGGGTGAGTGGGAGTTTCAATGACGGAGCGTGGACGCCCTTTTGGGAGGCTGCGGTGCGCTATGGGGTTCCCTTTTTCTTCACTCTGGGACCGCGGCCGGGCGCGCTGGATCCACGGGCGGGCTTCCTCGCGGAGCTGATGGAGCTGAGGCGCTGGCGGGAGCGGTATCCGGAGGCGAGGGTCAGCGTGACGCATGGATATCCGTGGCGGGACTTCTTGGAGGGAGACGGATTTGTGCTGCCGCCTGGCCTGTGGGAGCCCCTGCGGGGCGCCGGCATCCACCTCGAGGTGGGCTTTCCGTTTCGCATCGGTGATCGCTTTGATTATCCCTACCGCGAGTGCCGTCCCGTGCTGGAGGCGATGCGTCGCGAGGTCGGCGCGGAGTGGCTGCTGTGGGGTACGGACATGCCCTTCCAGAACCGCTTCTGCACGTACCGGCAGTCGCGTACCTACCTCGAACGGCACGCGCGGGACCTCTTTTCTCCATCGGAGATGGCGGCGCTGATGGGCGGGAACGCGGCGCGATTGCTCCGGCTGGCGCGGTGACCCAGCGTGTCCAGATGCAGTCTGCTGAGGAGAGGCAACGGATCCGTGGAGGCGTGTGGTTCATGCTCGCGTCGGTGGCGTGCTTTGCCGCGTCGGTCCTCGTGATCCGTGCGCTGGGCACGGGCGGCGACGGCCTGGTGTGGTGGACCTGCGTGGTGCGCTTCGTGGTGGGTTTAGCCGTGGTGGCGCTGGTATTCCGCGGCCGCTGGGAGCCGGCCTCGTTGTGGCGCGACCGCAAGCTCATCGAGCGCGGTGTGATCGGCGGTCTCTCTGTGTGTGGCTTCTACCTGACCCTGCCGCTGCTGGGAGCGGGGCGGGCGACCTTCATCAACAACACCTACGTCGTGCTGGGTCCGCTGATGGCGGCGATCTGGCTGCGCGAGCCCCTGCGGCGTCCGCTGGTGGTGGGCGCGGTCATCTCGGTGGTGGGACTGGCGTTGCTGACGAACGCGGTGGGGCGCGGAATGGAGGCGGGTATCTGGGACCTTTTGGCGGTGGGGGCCGCGCTGGCCTCGGCGTGGGTGGTGATCACGATCCGTCAGTTGCACGCGGCCGGTGTGCATTCCGCGACGATCTTCTCGGCGCAATGCGCCTATGGCCTGGTGGTTTGCCTTCCCCCGGCGCTGCTGCACCCGGCGCCGCCGGGGCTGACGGAGTGGGTACTGATGATCGTGGCGGCGCTGGCGGCGTCGGGCGGACAACTCTGCATGACGTACGGCTTTGCGCGGCTCTCGGTGGCGGGTGGATCGCTGATCCAGATGCTCGTGCCGGTGATGGTCGCGATCGGCGCGGGCGTGTTCTTCGGGGAGTACCTCAAGGCCGGGGAACTGGCCGGTGCGGTGCTGGTGCTCGTGGGCATGGCCGTGCCCTTCCTCGGCTCGTGGGGCCGCCGCGGGGATTCCGGCGTTGCCTGACGCGGTGACGGATGCTCCGATCGCATCGGCCGCTCCGCTTCGTTCTTCACCCCGCCATGCGTTCTCTTCCGCTCTCCCTTTTCTCGGTCCTGGTTGTGCTCGCCACCCCTGCGGCGGCGCTTGCGGCCTCGGCTGCCGAACTCCGTTTCTCCAAGCAGAAGCTCGACGGCTTCTTCTATGCGGAGGGTGGGACGATTGCGGACTTTGACGGAGACGGCCGTGCCGATCTGGTCGCGGGGCCGCGGATCTTCCTCGGTCCGGAGTTCAAGAAGAGCGTGGTGTACCGTGCGCCGCATGCCTTCGACCGCCTGAGTTACTCCAACAATTTCCTCACCTACCACGACGACTTCAACGGGGATGGCCGTCCGGACATCCTCGTGATCGGCTGGCCCGGCAAGGAAGCCTTCTGGTACGAGAATCCCGGCGCGGGTGTTGCGGGCGACTGGCCGCAGCACCTCGCGTATTTCAACGTGGATACGGAGTCGCCCGTGTTTGGTGATGTGGATGGCGACGGGAAGGCGGAATTGGTGGCCGGAAGTCTCGCCCGTCTGGGCTATATGAAGCGCGACCCTCGCGACCCGAAGGCGCCGTGGAGCTTTCATCCGGTCACTCCGCCGGGCAAGTGGCAGCGGTACACGCATGGCATCGGACTCGGCGATGTGAATGGAGATGGCCGCCCGGACATCTTGGAGGCGAACGGCTGGTGGGAGCAACCGGCCAGCCTCGAAGGCAATCCAGTGTGGCGCTTTCATGCGCAGTCGTTCGGTCCCGGCGGCGCGCAGATGTACACGTACGACGTGAACGGCGACGGCGTGGCGGATGTGCTGACGAGCATCGCGGCTCACGGCTACGGGGTGAGCTGGTTCGAGCAGCGGCGCGAGGCTGACGGCCGCGCCGCTTGGGTGGAGCACCCGATCACCAGCCGGACCGGCACGGAGCAGATCGCCGGCGTCCAGTTTTCCCAGCCGCATGCGGTGATGTTGGAGGACGTGGATGGCGACGGATTGAAGGATCTGATCACCGGCAAGCGGCACTGGGCGCACGGGGACAAAGGTGACCCCGAGCCGAACGCCCCGGCGGTGCTGTATGTCTTTCGCCTCGGGCGCGGGGCGTCGGGAGTGACGTTCACGCCGGTGCGCGTCGACGATGACTCCGGAGTGGGCTGCCAGTTTCCGGTCGGCGATCTCAACGGCGATGGCCGTCTCGATCTCGCGATCGTCAACAAGAAGGGCGTTTTCGTCTTCCGTCAGGAGCCCTGAGAGCCGGTGCGCCGCGGACCGACGCCCGTCGCAGGGCGTGTGAGTTTGCTGTAAAACCGGAGTAGGGGATTCTATCCACTCTTGTCATTGAGGCGTTAGAAAAGCTCCGTTCCAACGTGCCCCACGGAAACCGACGCGTCGCCGGCTTCACGCTGCTTGAAATCATCGTGGCCGTCACCGTCATCGGCTTCCTCGCTGCGATGGCGATTCCGGCGTTTCGGATCATGCGAGAGCGTTCGCAGGCCGGGCGGATTGCCGGAGACCTGCGGGCGTTTCGGACCGTCTTTACCACCTACGCGCTGGAGAACGGCAGTTGGCCACCCTCCGCGGGTGCCGGAGAAATCCCGGATGGGCTGCGCACCGCCCTGCCGATCAATTGGACGCAGGAATCTCCCCTGGGCGGAAACTGGCAGTGGGAGTCTGATCCCACTGCCGGCACGGGGACGATCGTGCTGTCCGGTGGTCAAACTACCCGCTCCGTCTACCTGAAGATCGACGAACTGTTCGACGACGGCGACATCAGCGCCGGTCCCCTGCAGTTCGACGGCTCGAGCCTCCGTCTCGCGGTGGAGCTCTGAACGCAGCGGAATCGTCGAGTTCACTGCGCTCGATCGCGAGAGCCCGCGCGCGGGCGCAGCACCGCGCCGAGAGGTCGACGCCCTCCGCGTGGAGCCCGAGGGCATTGGCCACCGCGAGCACCGTCCCAGCGCCGCAGAACGGGTCGATGATCGTGTGTGCACCGGTTTCGTCCCGGGCGAAACGAATGGCCAGCGCGGCCGCCTTGATTCCCATCGCGCGAGGCCAGACCGCGCGCCCCGGCTCGGTAATGACATCGGGCATGCCATCACCCGCGCGGGCCGGGAGCGCGCGCGACAGGGCGATCAGGTGCGTGTACGTCGGGCGGCCCCGGACCGCACGTCCGGGCTCGAAACGGCAGACGATCCGATGGAAGACCACGTGGGCGCCGACGGCGGCGCCGGCCGCCACCACGAGCGCGCCCTTGTCGATCCAGTGGTCCTCGTGTCGCACATCGGACTGAAAGAACAGCGCCACGCTCGCCGGCGGCGTGGCGTGCACGACGCACCCCACGGCATCCGTGAACCACGCCCGCCAGTCGCGTTCCGGCTTCCCCACTTCGGAAATGTCCGGCAGCGAAGTCACCAGAGCGGCGCCGGTCCTCACTCCGCCGGCACGCAACCAAGGCAGCGCATCTCCGCAGTGCACCGTCCGCCGGGGAATGATCCGCTCCGGGGTCGTGCTCACGGTTGACCTCGATGACGGTTCGCTTCGCGTCGTTCCACGCGGGCTCCCTTACACGCGCTCAAACTTGAGGGGGTAGGTCCGCCCGGAGTCGAATTGCGCCACGTAGAGGCTGCCCTCGGCGTCGACGATGGCATCGTGCGGATGGATGAAGGTCTCGCCCACCTGCCGCATCGGCCGCAGCTGTCCGGCGTCGTCGTACTCCGGCGCGGTGCCGCCGACATTGGCGACGACACGGAGGTCCGCATCGAGGATCGAGACGAAGCCCCGGCTCTGGCGGTCGCGCGGCCAGTTATCCGCGAGGTGGGCAACGACAGCGTGGGATCCGAAGCGACGGATCTGGCGCGGATTTCCACCCGGCAATGCGGTGCGACTGATCGGCTGGCCGGCGAGGTCGAGTCGCAGCAGGTACTGCTGGTCACTCATCGCGATGAGCAAGGACTCGCGGCCCGCAGCGTCGGTGTCGACCATGCCACCGTGCGGACCCCAGTGCGTGATGCCACCTTCGGCCCCGCCAAACACCCCGATGCGACGACCCGTGGCGTCGTAATGCAGGATGTAATCGCGGCCATAGCCATCGAGCACGTAGAACTCGCCGTTGGCGCGGTGCAGCGTCCACGAAGGACGATACTGATCCTCCTTCTCGTAGCGACCGGTGTCCGAGGGCCAGCGCCATTCCGCCAAGACGGTGCCGTCCAGCGTGGTTTTTACGACCCGATGCGTGCGCAAATCCGTCAGAAACAGCACCTCGTGTTCCCCCTCTCGGACGAGTGACAGCCCATGCGCACCCGGGTAAGCGGTGCCCCACTTGTGCACCAGACGACCCCGGCGGTCATAAATGATCACATTGTTGCGCACCTCGTCGGTGAGGAGAATGACGTGGCCCTTGCGATCGATCGCCAGCCCGTGGCCGTGGTTGACGGGAGTCAGGTCATCGAGCACGCCCCAACCGGGAACCTGGCGATAGCGGAAGTCGCCATGGCCGAGAAGGGGCGTGGACGGAAGGATGGCGGGCGCGCCGGCGAGCGGAGACGCCCCCAACGTGCGGGCCGAGGCGAGGGCCGTGGCCGCACCGCTGAGTTGGAGGAAACGGCGACGGGAGAACGTGGAAGACATGGAGGCGGCGACGGGCGGAAGCGTACGGCAGCGCGGCCGGATGGCGAGACCGTGCGGTAGGCGGACGAACGAGAGCGACCCTGCTTTCCGGACACGCAGCGGTCTTCCGGTGGAGGCGCGCGGCGGACTGGCTCCGGACGGGCCCCGCGAAGCCGCACGTCACACCGC
>CAIOYO010000227.1 GCA_903862595.1 uncultured Opitutaceae bacterium
TCACTCCAGCCGTCGAGCGTCAGCGTGCGATAGAGTCCGGTGAAGGATGCGTTCGATGGGTCGGTGACCCGGGCCCCAGTGAGACGCCGATGCAGGAAGGTGTTGAGGTGTCCAACGAGGTCCGCACGCCGCAGCGCACCCGGCTGGTGCTTCCGGAACCAGGCCCAAGTGGTCGAACTGATCCCGCCAGGGAAGGGCCGACACCCACAGAGCGCGAGGTGACGGTCTGCACCGATCCGTTCCTCGAGCACCCGGGCTTCGGCCACGCTGCGCCGATCCTGATGGGTGACGATCGGGGTCAGCGCTTTTCCGTCTCGATCGAGCGCCACCCATGCCGGGCACATCGTCGCGAGAGCGATTGCATCCACCGTACGAGCCCGGCTGCCCAGGCCGCGAATCGCCGTGGCCACGGCGGCGAGCAGGACTTCAGGATCCACCTCCGCTCGGGCGCCCTCATGCCGCGTCCGGAAAAAGGCGCGCGGCGACTCCGCGAGCACCCGGCGTCCATCCAGGAGCCCGGCAATCACCGAGGAGGATCCAATATCGAGTCCGAGGACTGCGGCCATGCCCTCACTCTGGCAGTGGGTCGGACGCTGGCAATCCCTCCGGTGCCACGCCGAGGCCCGGGGCGGCTGGCCTCAGTCAGGCCGATCTTCGCCTCGGGCAGCTTGCCCGAGCGCGTCGGCGGTCAGAGATCACCCGCCTGCGGCCGCAGGACGATTTCCTCGACAACGGTCCGACGCGTCAGGCGGTAGACGTCGACGAAGGCGCGGGCGACATCCTCCGCCGGCATCAGTCGTTCGTCGGGAAACCCACTCCCCTCCCAGGCCGGCGACAGCGTCGCGCCCGGGTAAACCGTGCAGACCCTAACGCCTTTGTCCCGCAGTTCCGCGCGCATCACCTTGGATAGGCCGGTCACCCCGAACTTCGCCGCGCAGTAGCCGGCGCTGGTGGGGTACGCCGAAAGACCGGCGATCGAGCTCATGTTGAAGATGTCGCCGCAGCCGCGCCGCACCATGGCCGGCGCGAAGGCGCGCGTGACGAGAAACACGCTGCGGAGATTCGTCGCGATCATCGCGTCGAAGTCCGCCACGGAGGTCTCGAGGAGCCGACCGGGCCGGAAGCTGCCGGCGTTGTTCACGAGCACGTCAACGCCACCCCAGACGGCCTGCACCTCCGCCGCGACCCGGGCGACGTCGGATTCGGAGCTCACATCGCCGACGAACGCGCGTGCCGCAACGCCGCGAGCCACGCATTCCCGCGCGACCGCAGCCAACTTTTTTTCCTGCCGCGCGACGAGCGCCAGACGGACGCCCGGGATCGCGTCCGCGAAGGCGCGCGCGATCGCTGCGCCAATCCCTTGGGACGCACCGGTGACCAGCACGACCGGCCCGGGAGAGGCACCTTTGTTGCCGCGGCCGCTCACGGTCTTCGCGCCCGTGCGATGCGCTGCCTTGCGGGGCTTGGCGAGCGCACGCTGGGGGCGAGCCCGGGCGACCGTGACGGTCGTGGAGGCGTTGGATGAGGTCCGCGGCATGGTGAAACCAGAGGGGGAAGAACGTCGTGCCGAGCGCGCACTCAGCAGACCAGCGACGCGAAGTCGGTAAAGTCCGCTCGGAAACCGCCGCGCACACCCTTGCAGATGACGCTCACCGCGTCGTGGGAGTGCAACGATTCGAGGTGGGAGCACGCGACCTGGAAGTCGGCGATCCGCGAATCGCGGTTCAATTCGGCGAAGAGCAAACGCGCCGCGTCCTCGACGAACTTGATGTGGGCGCCGTTGAGCTCAGCGAAGGCCTGCTCGTCCTCGCGCTTCACCATCACCTGCGTCTCGGTCTTGAGCGCCTTGAGGCAGTGCGCATGCAGGTCCTCGACCCGCAGCTTCGCTCCCTCGGCCACCTCAACCTTCACGCGGGCCTTGGAGCGCTGATTGTGCGGGATCGCGTAGGCGCCGCGGACATCACGCGCATGCTCAGAAAGCTCCGCGCTGCACGGGCAGGAACTGGAGTAGACGAAATCGAACTCGATGAACCGCCGGAAGTGCCCGGATCCGTCGATCGTGCCCTCGAAGACCACCTGATAGTATTGATAACCCTCCAAGCCGCTGCGCAGCGAAGGCTGCAGGAGCGGGTAAGAGAATCCGAGACGAAGACGGGCCGCGAGTGACTCCACCTGGTGCTGGTACTTGCGCAGCACCTGACGGAGCTTCTCAGGCGAAAAGACCTCGTCGCGATGCTCGTAGAACGCCCGCACGATGCGGCTCATGTTGATACCCTTCAGCGTTGCCTCGAGCGAGACCGTGCCAGTGATCGCTGTCTCCAGCGTCAGGGTCTCGCCGGCCTTCGTGCGGTACCGCAGCGGTAGCCGGAAGTTGGAGACGCCCACCTGCTGGATCGGCACCGCGGCGCCCTGGATGGCGCCCTCGGCCTCCATCATGTCGGGCAATTCGCTCTGGTACTCCGGCGTCATGCGGAAATCCGCGTCATACCGGCGCGCGATCACGGGCGGCGTGCCGCCGGGACCGTGATGCAGGTACATCCGTTTCGCTTTCCGTGGGGACTTGGTCTTCATGGTCGTTTTTTCGTTGGGCTGGCCGCGACGACGGTTGGGGACGATAACAACCGTTGCCGCCTGGGCTTGGGCCCGGGAGGATTAGCGCGGATCGGGTCCGCGGTACTCGGCGTAATTGCGGGGGGTCTCGTACAGCCGGATGGCATGCAGCCGGCCCGGACGGATCCGGGGCTCGAGCTGTCGCCAGAAGGCGATGACGAGATTTTCGGTCGAGGGAATGATGCCCTTGAGAAAGGGCACCTGCGTGTTGAGATTGCGATGGTCGCAGGCCCTCACGATCACCCGTTCGAGGATGCCCTTGAGGCGTCCGAGATCGATGACGTAGCCGGTCTCGGGATCGGGCGAGCCAGACACCGTGACTTCCAGCACATAGTTGTGCCCGTGACCGTCGACGTTGTTGCACGGCCCAAAGGCCCGCTCGTTCCATTGCCGGCTGCGGGCTGGATTGTGCAGGCGATGCGCCGCGTTGAAGTGCACCTGACGCGTCACGAGCACCGTTTCCCGCGCGCTCGGCGCGGAGGACGGTGAGGGAGCGGGACGTGACCGGACTCGAGGCATGAAGGGAAAACGATGCCCTGAAACCGGCCGGGGTCAACTCCTCGCGCCCGCCGGTTCACGCTTGCGGCTCCGGCGCGGCGACCCCGAACATGGCTTCATGGCGATGCGGATCCGGATTCTCGGCAGCGGCAGCTCAGGCAACTGCGCCCTGCTGCAAACCGAGCAGGCACGCGTGCTGATCGACGTGGGATTCTCGCCGCGACGGACACGCGAGTTGCTCGCCGAGGAGAACCTCAAGCCCGAGGAAATCGACGCCGTGTTCCTCACCCATGAGCACGGTGACCACGCGGCCGGCATCGCCAGCTTTGCCCGCGCTCCGCAGGTCGCCCTCTTCGCCAACGCCGCCACCGCCCGCGCCGTACAAGACCGCGTGGAACACCCGCTGGCGTGGAAGCTCTTCGAAACCGGCTCCCGGTTCCGCTTCCGCGATCTGGAGATCGATGCCTTCGCCGTGCCACACGACGCGCACGATCCGGTCGGCTTCCGCTTCAGCACCGGATTCGACGGGGACCTCCTCGCCCCCCGCCGCTCCCTCGCCTGGCTCACCGATCTCGGGCATGTCCCGCAACACGTGCGCGAGCGCTTGCGCGACTGCGACGCCGTGGTGGTCGAATCCAACCACTGCCCTACGCTCCTCCAGGCCGATCACCGTCGCCCTTGGTCAACGAAGCAGCGCATCAGCGGCCGTCACGGCCACCTCTCGAACGAGGCCGCCCGTGAGCTGCTCGCTTCGATCGCCAGCCCGCGCTGGCGCCGCATCGTGCTCACGCATCTGTCACGCGACTGCAACAGCCTCGATGCGGTCGAGCGCATGCTCGCCACGCTGCGCCCCCACCTCGACTGCGAGTTCACCGTGGTCGCCCCCGGAGGCAATACTCCCTTCTGGGATCTCGCCTGACGCCCGCGCGCCCCGCCTACCCGCACGCGTGCGCGCGGAGCTGCGTCAAGGGCACGATTTCCAGCGTGCGCTGGTGCGTCGCCGCCAGCACCACCGGTGCCGCCACACCCGACTCGACGGCATCACGCCAGCGCGAAGCGCAGACGCACCAGCGGTCGCCGGCGCGCAGGCCGGGAAAGTCGTACTCGGGACGCGGCGTCGTCAGATCGTTGCCCGCCTCCGCCTGCCACCGCAGAAAGGCCTCGCTGACCTCCACGCACACCGTATGGCAACCGTGATCCTCCGCGCAGGTCTGGCAGTGTCCGTCACGGAAAAAGCCCGTCAGCGGCCGGGTGCTGCACACCCGAAGCTCACTTCCCAGGACGTTGATCGCGGGTTCCGGTTCCATGCGACGACCCTAGTCCGCGCCGTCCCGCGACGCAACCTCGCCCCGCTTCCACTTCGTTTTCGCGCTTCCGTCCTGCGACCTGTCCGCCCAGCGTCGGGAGTCCATGGAGCTGACCAAATACTGGGCCTTCACTCTCGATGACTACGTGATCGATCTCGCGTGGTCCCACGACGGCCTGCAGCTCGCTGCCGCATCTTCCGCCGGCCCGATCGCGCTCCGCGCGACGCATGATGGCTCCGCCCTGCATACTTTGACCGGACACGAGGAGGGCACCAATACCCTCGCCTGGCATCCCCGCCGCCGCCTGCTCGCCTCCGGCGGCCAAGATGGTGCGGCAAAGTTCTGGGACACCGACGCCGGGCAACACACCGCCACCGCCGCGCTCGGCGACGCCTGGGTCGATCATCTGGCCTGGCGCCCCAGCCCCACGGCCGATTCGACCAGTACGTCCTGGCTCGCCGCCGCTGCCGGGCGCAGCATCACCGCGGTCCTGCCCGATGGCACGGTGCGCCACCGCTTTGCCGACGCTCCCAAGACCGTCAGCGCCCTCGCCTGGCATCCCAGCGGCACCTTGCTCGCCTGCGCGTCATTCGGCGGGGTTCAGCTTTGGAATGGCGACGATTTCAGCGCGCATCGAACTTATGCCTACACGAACGGGATCCATGCGCTGACGTGGTCACCCGACGGCCGCTGGCTCGTCTCCGGCAACCAGGATCCCAGCGTGCATCTCTGGCTTCCGGCCGAGGACGATGAGCTGCATATGAGCGGATACGAGGGCAAGGTCCGCGAGTTGTCCTTTGATCGGACCAGTCGCTGGCTCGCCACCGGAGGTGGCCAGGACGCCTGCGTCTGGGACTGCTCCGGCAAGGGACCCGAGGGACGCGAACCCGCGATGCTACCCCACGATGCCAAGGTCTGCGCCGTCGCCTTCCAACACTCGCACGGGCTGCTCGCCACCGCCGCGGAGGACGGCAGCCTGCTGCTCTGGAGTCCGGAGCGCGCCCAACCACTGCGCGCCACCGTCCGCCTGCCGTCCGCCGCCACGCGCCTCGCGTGGTCCCCCGACGATCAACTGCTGGCCGTCGGCTCGGCCAAGGGTCCCGTGTACGTGTTGAAGTGCGGCTCGTAGACCGCCCTCCGCGGCATGCATCGATTTGTTTCCGCCGATTCGCCGCCCGCCGATCCGTCGGTCGCGGCGGCCGAAACCGCGGCACTCAAGCGGTGGACCAGCGACTTCCTCAAGCTGGGTGCGGACGCCGTGATTTCGGTGCTGACCACCCCCTGCGTCGACCCGGGTTGTCCCGTCGTCGAGACCACCGTGCTCGTGCAAGCGCCGGGGGCCACCGCGAGGGCATGGCGGTTTCAGCGATCTCGCGTGGCCGTGAATCGCGTGATCCTTGAGCAGGTGCTCGCCACGCCCAGCTTCAACCCCGCAGCGCGAGCATCAGCCGCCTCGACGGAGATCGCAGCGCCCTCCGGTGCGAACGCGCTGCCGCCTCCGAAGGGTGCGTGAGGTGACGGCACGGCGCGAGCAGGACGCCGACGCAACCCTGCCTCCTCCGTCGTCAGGCCAACGCCGCAGCCAACGCCACGCGCAGCGCCACCTCATCCAAGCCCGCACCGATGAACACGAGTTCCTGCCGCCGATCTCCGTGCGGCTCCTCCCACAGGGCCTGAATCAGGCCGGGACGGTCCTCACGCCGCGCACGGCCATTCTCGATCAGCGCCGCCCACCAGTAATTCAGAGTTTCCAAGCGGACATCATCACCCGCGATCGAGAGAAAAATCATCTCATCCGGCTGCTCCGCCAGCCAGACGAAGCCCTTCGCCCGCACGAGCGCGGGACGAGCCGACTCCAGCGCCGCCAGCAACCGCTCCCGGCGGAAGGGGCGACGCGCCTGAAAAACACCGCTGCGCAGTCCATAGCGGCGCTCATGCAAGGGCTCCGTCGGACCAGCCGCCGGACGCACCACCGCGGCGCGGGCCGAGGACGCAGCTGCCGACGCCGGAATCGGCGCCAAGGCGTTCAACGCCCGAATCCACGCCGCGCCTCCCAGCGTTTCCCGCTCGGAAAAGCGTATCGGATCAATCACTACCTCACGCGGGACCTGACCCTGCTCGGCCGCGATGATGTCCGCGCGCGGATTCAATCCCGCGATCGCCGCCTCGAGGATGGCCCGCTCCTCAGCGGTAACGCGATCGCACTTGTTCAGCACCACGAGGTCGGTCGTCTCGACCTGCTCGATCAGGAGCTCGATCAAAGGTCGCGGCGCAGCCGCAGCGACGGGATGCGCCGAAGGCAGCGGGCCCGAGCGTAGCGGCCCCGCCTCCCGCCAGAGGCAGAGGAACGCGCCCGCGTCCACGACCGTGACTAACGCGGCCAGACGCGCGACGTCGCCCGGAGAGCGACCGAAGGGGTTGCGCTGAGTAAAGAGACGCGCGATCTCCTTCGGCTCCGCGACTCCGGTGGTTTCCACCACGATGCGGTCGTAAGGACGGCCCACGGGGCCACCCGGGCGCCCAGTCAGCGCCAACTGGATCAGGGACTCCGCCAGATCATCCTTGCTCGAGCAGCACACGCAGCCATTGCCGAGCTCAACGACCGGCGGCGCCTCCACGCCCGACAGCGACTCCACGCGCACCGCCACCTGCCGCGCATCCACGTTCACCGCCGCCACGTCGTTCACGACCAGCGCCCAGCGCTCTCCCTCGGTCTGACCCAGGAGATGGTTGAGTAGCGTCGTCTTTCCCGCCCCGAGAAAGCCGCAGAGAATCGTGACCGGCGGTCGAGGATCGGAATGCATGGCGGTGCGTGAACCCTCCAAAGCCACGGAGGCACTCAGCCGCCCGCAAAAACCGGCCGGAAACCCGCCGCCGCCAACACCTCGGCCACCGCTTCGCGCTGGTCGCCCTGAATCTCAATCCGGCCTTCCTTGACCGTCCCGCCCGTACCGCACCGCTTCTGCATGCGACGCGCGAGGTCTTCCTTCTCAGCCAAGCCAATGCCCGTGAATCCCTGCGCCACCGTCACCGTCTTCCCTCCCCGACCGGCCGTGCTGCGGAGAATGTCGACGCGGCCACGGCTCTTCCCCGACTCTTCCCGCAGACCCTTCGCGGGTACCGCGGCTGCGGACAGGGACGAATTGCCCGTACCCGGCTGAGCAGGCGAAACCCCACCCGACGGCACCACCAGCTTGTCGAAGGGATTTTGCGACAGAGAGCTGCCGCCATCCGTGGAAAGCTTTCCTTTTGTCATTGGACTGCAGAACGGCGCGGAGCGCAGGAGCCGACCGGAATCCCCGAATCCCCTCCCAGCCAGGCCAATGCCTTCGCATAGCTCCGGCCCTCCAAATAGTGAATTAGTTGCGGATGGAGTTTACCGCGCCCCGCCTCCAGCTGGGAGTCAAGCTCCTCCAGCCCACGGAGAATCAACGCAGCATCAGAACGATTAATGCCATCAAGCAATCGAATTAGAGTCTCTTTGATCTGCGTCTCCATGGGGGGATGGTCTTCTTCTAATGACGAACTCTAATGAGTGTAAGCGAGCTTTCAATCAGGCGGTAAGGGCGGCGCACGACTTGCCAGCCGCCCGGGGAATGCCAACGTCGACGGAGTCCATGTTTCAAGGGCTTACGGCAGTCACCCGTGAGTACCGATGAGACAGGGCCCGTCAACCCTCCTTCCCGTCCATGAACTCCCTCTCCCTGCCCACCCGGGCCAATGCCGACGTCATCGACGCGGCCTATGCTGCCTGGCTGCAGGATCCTCAATCCGTCGATGCCACGTGGAACGCCTTTTTCCATGGGTTCTCCCTCGCGGCCGGCGCCACTCCATCCGCCGCAGGCAAGGCCGGCTCCGCATCCGCCGGGTCCGCACCGGGGCTCGCCTCGGCCGATGACGCGCTCAAGCAATCCCAAGTCGACAGCCTGATCTACCATTACCGTTCGATCGGTCACGTCGACGCGCACCTCGATCCGCTCTCCGCTCCGCCCGAGCCGTCGCCGCGCCTCGCCCTGAAGGAGTTCGGGCTGCGCGAGGCGGACCTCGATCGCTCCTTCGATGCCGGGCACTACCTGAACGGGGGTCGCATCACCTTGCGGGAATTGGTCTCCAGCCTGCGCCAGACCTACTGCGGACGCATCGGCGTCGAGTACACTCACATTCAAGACACCGAGGTGCGACGCTGGCTGCAGGATCGGATGGAGCCGAACCGGAACCAGCCCTCCTTCTCCAAGGACCAGAAGACGCGCATCCTGCGCCGCCTGCACAAGGCCGAGCTGTTCGAGCGCTTTCTGCACACCAAGTACGTGGGTCAGAAGCGATTCTCGCTCGAGGGTGGAGAGACGTTCATTGCCGCGCTCGACTCGATCGTCGAGGGCTCGCCCGCTGTCGGGGTCGAGGAAATCGTCATGGGCATGGCCCACCGCGGCCGACTCAACGTCCTGACGTCGATCCTGCGCAAGCCGTTTGAGATCCTGTTCGAACAGTTCTCCGAGAACTACATCCCCGAGACGGTCGCCGGGGACGGTGATGTGAAGTACCATCTCGGATACGAGTCGGTCCTCGACACCGCTTCCGGCGCGAAGGTCGAGGTCCGGCTCGCCGCCAACCCGTCGCACTTGGAAATCGTCAACCCGGTCGTCGAGGGCAAGGCCCGCGCCCGCCAACGGATCCGCGGTGACGCCGAGCGGCGACGCGTGCTCCCGCTGCTCGTGCACGGCGACGCCGCCTTCGCGGGCCAGGGCGTGGTCGCGGAGACGCTCAACTTCTCGCAGCTCCCCGGCTACGCGACCGGTGGCACGCTGCACATCGTGATCAATAACCAGATCGGCTTCACCACGCTGCCGAGCGACGCGCGTTCCACGCACTACTGCACGGACGTGGCCAAGATGATTGAGGCGCCGATCTTTCACGTGAACGGCGACGATCCCGAGGCCGTCTGCATGGTCGCGCTGCTCGCCCTCGAGTTCCGCGTGAAGTTCCGCCGGGATGTCGTGATCGACATGGTGTGCTTCCGCCGCCACGGCCACAACGAGGCCGACGAACCCGCGTTCACCCAGCCGGTCCTCTACCGCAAGATCGCCTCCCACCCGCTCGTCTCGACGCTCTACACCGAGAAGTTGATCCGCGAGGGCAGCCTGACGCCGACCGAATGCGACGCGATCAAGGCGGAGTACCTCGCCGCGCTGGAGGCCCACCTCGAGAAGGCCAAGAAGCGCGAAGCCGAGAAGAGCGCCCGCCGCAAGGCAAAGGCCTCCGACCCGCAGGCGCGGTTCGCCGGTTCCAACGCCGTCTTCCAGCCCGCCTACTCACACGCCCCGGTCCCGACCGGCGTTCCTCTGGAACTCGTGACGAAAGCGATCACCGGACTCACCACCCTGCCCGAGGGCTTCAAGGTCAACCCGAAGATCCGCCGGTTGCTCGACGGGCGCATCCAGGCACTGCGCGACGGCGGGCCGGTCGACTGGTCCCTCGGCGAGGCCCTCGCCCACGCGACGCTGCTGCTCGAGGGCACGCCCGTGCGCCTGAGCGGACAGGACTGCGAACGCGGGACGTTCAGCCATCGGCACGCCGTGCTGCACGACTACGAGACGCGCGCGCGCTACACGCCGCTGAACAACCTCGATCCCGCGAAGCAGGCCCGCTTCTGCGTCTACAATTCTCTGCTTTCCGAGGCGGCCGTGCTCGGTTTCGACTACGGCTACTCGCTCGACTATCCCCAGATGCTGATCATGTGGGAAGCGCAGTTCGGCGATTTCGCCAACGGAGCCCAAGTCGTCATCGACCAGTTCCTCGTCAGCGGCGAATCGAAGTGGCAGCGCACTTCGGGCATCGTCCTGCTGCTGCCCCACGGCTACGAGGGTCAGGGGCCGGAGCATTCGTCAGCCCGACTCGAACGCTTCCTCCAGCTCTGCGCCGAGGACAACCTCCAGGTCGCGAACGTCACGACGCCGGCGAACTTCTTCCACCTGCTGCGGCGCCAGATGAAGCGCGACTTCCGCAAGCCGCTGGTCGTGATGTCGCCGAAGTCTCTCCTGCGCCACCCGGCTGCGGTCTCGCGACTCGATGAGTTCACCACCGGCTCCTTCCAGGAAATCCTCGAGGATCCAGCCGCGCCGCGCGAAGCGAAGCGTGTGCTGCTGTGCTCGGGCAAGGTGTACTACGACCTGATCGACTACCGCGAGAAGCAGGGCATCACCGACACCGCGATCATCCGCATCGAGCAGCTCTACCCGCTGCACGCCGAGCGTCTCCAGACGATCGCGGCGCGTCACGCCAAGAGCCGCGTGGTCTGGGTGCAGGAGGAGCCGCAGAACATGGGTGCCTGGTCGCATCTCGCCCCACAGCTCGAAACGCTCTTCGGGCGCAAGCCGGCCTACGCCGGCCGCGACGGCGCCGCCTCCCCCGCCGTCGGCGCACTCGCCATGCACCGCCTCGAGCTCGCTGATCTGCTGAAGTCCGCTTTCACTATCTAACCGTCCGCCCCGTCCACCTTCCCCTCCCCGTCATGGCTCTCATCGAAGTCAAGATCCCGCCGCTGGGCGAATCCATCAGTTCCGGCATCCTCGCCAAGTGGCACGTCGCCGATGGCGACACGGTCCGAAAGGATCAGCCGCTTTTCGAGCTGGAGACGGACAAGATCACGTCCGAAGGCACCGCCGAGGTCGCCGGCCGCATCTCGCTGCGCGTCACGCCCGGCACCGAGGTGAAGATCGGTCAGGTCGTCGCCACCCTCGACACCGCGGTTTCAGCCAGCGCTCCAGCCGCAGGCACCGCTCCGGCTTCGACCCCGGCCGCGGCGAGCGCCGCCGCACCCAAGGCGCCAGCCGCCCCGCTGTCCCCCGCCGCACGGCGCGTGGCGGAGGAGACCGGAGTCGACCCCGCTTCCATCCCGGGCTCCGGGAAGGGCGGCCGCGTCACCAAGGGCGACCTACTGGCCGCCGCCGCCGCCGCCGCATCCGCTCCCGCCAGCGTCAGCGCACCGGTCAGCGCCCCCGCGCCGGCCGCCGCTCCGACCCCGGCCGCCGCTCCCGCAGCCTCCGTCCCCACGGCCGCCCCGGGCGCACGCCAATCTCGCCGCCGCCTCACCCCGCTGCGCAAGCGCATCGCCGAGCGACTCGTCCAGGCCCAGCACGAGGCCGCCATGCTCACCACCTTCAACGAGGTCGACATGTCCGCCGTCATGGCCCTGCGCGCCCGCTACCAAGACGAATTCGTCAAGCGCCACGGTCTGAAGCTGGGCTTCATGTCCTTCTTCACCAAGGCCGTGGTCCACGCGCTGCGCGAGGTGCCGGCAATCAATGCCCAGTTCGCGGGCGACGAGATCGTCCAGAACCACTACTTCGACATCGGAGTCGCCGTTTCCACCGAGAAGGGCCTGATGGTTCCCGTGATCCGCAACGCGGATCAGCTGGGCATGGCCGGTATCGAGCAGGCGATCGGCGACGCCGCCAAAAAGGCCCGCGACGGCAAGATCGCGCTTTCCGATCTGGAGGGCGGCGTCTTCACCATCACCAATGGCGGGATCTTCGGCTCCATGCTGTCCACGCCGATCCTCAACTCGCCGCAAAGCGCCATCCTCGGCCTGCATGCGATCAACGAGCGCCCGGTCGCCGTCGCCGGTCAGGTGGTCATCCGTCCGATGATGTACCTCGCCCTGAGCTACGATCATCGTCTGGTCGACGGCCGCGAGGCCGTGACCTTCCTCGTGAAGGTCAAGCAGGCGATCGAGGATCCTTCGCGCCTGCTTCTCGCGCTGTAATCGCACCCCGCACGGCCCTCGCCGCGCGGTCCCTCCCGTCCGCAGTCTCCGACTCTCCTGTCATGGAATCTTCTTTCGACGTTCTGGTCATCGGCGCCGGCCCCGGCGGCTACGTGTGCGCCTTCCGCGCTGCCCAACTGGGGCTGCGGGTCGGGTTGGTTGAGAAGCGCGCCACCCTCGGCGGCACCTGCCTGAATGTAGGCTGCATCCCGAGCAAGGCGCTCCTGCACTCCACCGAGCACCTCGTGTTCGCCCGCAGCCACGCGGCGGAACACGGCATCCGCCTCGGCGCGATCGAGGTGGATCTCGCCACCATGCTCAAGCGGAAGGACAGCGTCGTGTCCAAGCTGACGGGCGGCGTCGCCCAACTGGCCAAGGGCCGCAAGATCACCGTCCTCACCGGCACCGCGACCTTCGCCGAGGGGCGCACCGTCGTGATCACGCCGACCGATGGCGGGGCTGCGACCCGCGTGCAGGCCGCGAACATCGTCATCGCCACCGGTTCGGTGCCAGTCGAGTTGCCCTTCCTCCGCTTCAACGGTGAAACCGTCGTGTCGAGCGACGAGGCCATCCGCTTCCCTTCCGTGCCGAAGCGCTTGGTCGTGGTCGGGGGCGGCGCCATCGGGCTCGAACTGGGCTCCGTCTGGTCGCGCCTCGGGAGCGAGGTAACCGTCGTGGAATTCTTGCCCAAGGTGATTGCGACCTACGACGACGATGTCGTCCGGGCATTCACCCGCATCCTGCAGAAGCAGGGCCTGCGGCTCGAAACCGGGGCCAAGGTCACGGGCTTCGCCAACGGGGTCCTCACCGCCGAGCGCGGCGGCGAGAAGCTGGAGTTTCCCGCCGATCGCGTGCTGGTGGCGGTGGGTCGCCGCGCCTGCACCGAGGGTCTCGGCCTCGATCGCGCCGGCGTGGCGCTCGATGAGCGGGGCCGTATCCGGGTCGATGGGCACCTGCGGACCAACGTGCCGGGAATCTGGGCGGTCGGCGACGTGGTCGCGGGCCCAATGCTCGCGCACAAGGCCGAGGAAGACGGAGTCGCAGTTGCCGAGTGGATCGCCCAGCGCGCCGGTCACGTCGACTGGGACCTCGTGCCGGCCGTAGTCTACACGTCCCCCGAGGTGGCTTCGGTGGGCCTCGGCGAGGACGCCGCGAAGGCCGCCGGCCGGGCCGTGAATGTCGGCAAGTTCAACCTCGCCGCGAACGGGCGCGCGCTGTCCGCGGCCAACGCCGAGGGCTTCGTGAAGATCATCGCCGATGCCAAGACGGACCGCATCATCGGCGCACAAATCCTCGCCGCCAACGCTGGCGAACTCATCAGCGAGGTGGTCACGCACATGGCCTACGGCGGCAGCGCCGAGGACTTGGCGCGGACGATTCACGCTCACCCGACGGTGAGCGAGGCGGTGCGTGAGGCCGGTCTCGCGGTCAGTCGCAGCGCGCTGCACGCGCTCTGAGCGCTTGCTCCGGCGGACACCACACCGAGCGTTTCACTTCCCGGGCAGAACCGAATCCCGCGAGATGCAGGAGGTCAGCGGCTCGTTGTCACGCGCTCAAGAAAGGACCGGACAGGACCGCGCAGGTCGAACCCGAGCGGCCGACCGTTCCACGTGTCCAAATCGAAGGTGTGACCGACGCCGGGGATCAGGATCAATTCGTGCGGCACCCCGGCCCGGGCGAGCGCAGCCGCGAGTTCGGAGGACTGTCCGTGGAAGACGGTGGAATCGCCGAGACCGTGGACGATGAGGACCGGCGGGAGGCCGGTGGCAACGTGGGTGACCGGTGAAGACGCGACCAGCGCCTCGCGATTGGCCGGATCACTGCCGGCAAAGACATCGACGGCGTTGCCCATGTGCGGAATCGACGAGCCGCTCCCGTCCTGGTTCGCCTTCACCCGGCTGAGGTGATTCGTGGGACCGTAGAAGTCGATGATCGCGACGACGGCGCTCGAGATCCCCGGATACGGCGCCTCCGGCTCAAAAGACCGGTCCGCTGTGAACCCGGCCAGTAGGGCCAGATGGCCGCCCGCCGAACCTCCCGCAACCACGATCCTCCGACCGTCGATGCCATACTGTGCTCCCTGCGAACGCAGAAAACGGACAGCGTTCTTCACGTCGTGAAGGTTCCTCGGCCACGCGCCGTTGCCCAAGGTATAGCTGATGCTCGCCACCGCATAGCCCCAGCTCGCGAGCGTGGTCCCGACATTCCTCTCCCGCGCCTGCGCGCGGTCGCCCTTGGTCCAACCGCCACCATGGATCCAAATCACCCCGGGCACTAAGCCGGAGCGATGCGCCGGGAGGTAGAGGTCGAGCCGCTCAGAGCGGCCGCTGCCGAGGTAGGCCACGTCGCGCCGGACCTCGATGGCCGCATCCGCAACCGGCTCCGCCGAGCCCGCCCGGGCGGTGACCAGGAACAACGCGAGAAGGCATCGAGCGAGGAACGCAGGGAAGGTCATGGCTGGTCGAGTTCGGATCGCACAAGTAAACGGTGATGATTCATCGAAGGGAAGAAAGGAGCTTCGCCGTCAGCGGCCGATGTCGCCAAGGAACTCGTCGAGCGTGGCGTAGTCTTCCAGCACGCGACGCGCCGCCACGCAGCGGTCCGCTGCCGCCAGACCCGTGGATTCCGCGAGGAAGATGAGGTAAGAGGCGACGTTGCGGGCGTAGTTCA
>CAIOYO010000228.1 GCA_903862595.1 uncultured Opitutaceae bacterium
GCGGAGGAAGCGGCGTGGCCGCTGACGGTGCGGGAGGCGGTGGCGCTGGGCCGGGCGCCGCATCGGGGATGGTTCCGTCCCCTGACGGCCGCGGATGACGCCGTGGTGGAGCGGTCGATGGAGCGCCTTGGGGTGGCGGATTTGTCCCAGCGCCTCCTGCCGACCCTCTCCGGCGGTGAACTTCGCCGCGTGCTGCTCGCGCGGGCGCTGGCGCAGAGCCCACGCGTGTTGCTCCTGGATGAACCCGCGAGCTTTCTGGACCTCCATTACCAAGCGGAACTCCTCGGAATCGTGCGACGCCTGGCTCTCGAGGAGCGCGTGGCGGTGGTCCTGACCGTGCACGACCTCGCGCTGGTGGCGGCGGTGGCGGACCGCGTCGCGCTGCTCGCCGACGGGCGGCTGCAGGGTGTCGGCACGCCTGGGGAGATCCTGTCTGCCGAGCGACTTGTGCCCGTGTTCGGGCCGCACCTGGAAGTCTTGGCGCATCCCCGCAGCGGCGGGCCCTTGGTGCTCCCGCGGTTGCCCGGAGTGCGGTGAACCGGGGCTAAATCCAGTTTCTCCGGCGGAGGTAGAACAGGATCGCGACGGTGCCGCTGAGCGTGAGCGCCCAGGCGCCCAGGTAGCCGAAGCGCGAGGAAAGCTCGGGCATGCGCTCGAAGTTCATGCCCCACCAACTGCTGACCAGCGTGACCGGGATCGTGAGTGCGGTGATCGCGGTGATCACCCGGATGCCGGTGTTGGCCTCGTGGTTGGACTTGTTCAGGTAGACGCGGAACGAAAGGATCAGTTGATCGGCCCACGCGCTGGCCTGCGTCTCGATCCGGCTGAGATCCTCGGTGAGATCGCGCAAGTACGGCACGATGACGGGGCGGATGAGCTTGATCGTGCCGCTGGAGAGTGACGCGGCGATTTCGCGTTGCGGGCGGACGATTTGCCGCAGCGCGGAGAATCGCTTGCGCAGCCCGGCCACGCGTGGAAACAGCTTGGCGGCGGGCATGTCGCGGAGGACGCCCTCTTCGATCTCCTCCAAGTCGCGGCGCAGTGCGGTGAGCACGGGCTGATAGGCCTCGACCATCAGATCCAGCAGCGTGTGCGCGAAGCGATCCGGCCCGCGGACGGGGGTGGACGGGTTGCGCAGGCAGCGATCGATGGCCGTCTGCACGGGGCGGAGCGGCTTGCGGTGGAAGCTGACGAGGAAATTCCGGCCGATGAACAGGTCGATCTCGGTCGTGCTGAAACGCTGGGTTTGCGCATCGTCGACCGCGTGCATCACGAGGTAGAGGTAGTCCTCGTATTCCTCCAGCTTGGGAAACGGGGAATCGGTGACGCAGTCCTCGATGGCCAGCGGGTGGAAGCCGAAGGTGGTTTCGAGCACCAGCTTGATCTCTTCCTCGGAGGGACCACAGAGATCGACCCACAGCATGACCCCGGGCTCGTGGCGCAGCGTGGCCAGCGTGTCGGGCGACGGATTGTGTGCGGCGAGACGCGTGTCGCGGTAGACGAGCGTGGTGATCATGTCTGATTCCGGGGGGCCGCGGGCGGGATGTCGGACGGAGGTGGGATCAGATCCAGCGGCGGCGCTTGCACCAGCGCCACATCACGAAGGTCATGCAGACGGTCACGGCGGCGGCGATGGGGTAGGCGTAGGGTGTCCGCAGTTCCGGGATGCTGGCGAAGTTCATGCCGTACCACGACGAGATCACGCTGGCGGGCAGGCTGATGGCGGTGAGTGCGGTGAGCGCCTTGATCCCCTCGTTGGCTTGGAAGCCGGACTTGTTGAGGAAAAGCTCGAATGAAATCAGCAGGCGATCCGCGAACGAAGCGGCGGTCTCGTCGATACGGATGAGGTTGTCGCGCAGATCGCGGAAGTAGGGCAGCATCACGGTCCGGATCATCTTGGATTCCCCGCGGGCGAGACGGGAGATCATCTCGCGTTGCGGCCGGATGATTTCCCGCAGGTGGGCGATCTCGCCGCGCACCTCGATCAGCTGGTTGGTCAGCTTGGTGTTGCGCGGCGAAAGCACCTGTTCCTCCAGTTCCTCCAGCTCGCCGCGGAGCTCATCGGTCACGGGGATGAACAAGTCGACCACGGAGTCCATCAGCATGTGGGCGAGCCGGTCGGGCCCACGGGCGAAGATCCCGGTGGACTTGATGCAGCGCTCCTTCGTGGCGGCGATGGATTTGAGCGGGGCGACGTGGTAGGTGACGAGGAAGTCCTTGCCGAGGAACAGATCGAGCTCGGTGGTGTTGAACTTTTCCGTGCGCGTGAAATCGACCGCGTGGGTCACGAGGAAGAGATAGTCGTCGTAATCCTCGGACTTGGGCAGGGAGTTCGGCGTGCGGCAGTCCTCAATGGCGAGTGGGTGGAATTGGAAGACCCCTTCGAGGATCTGTTTCACCTCCTCGCCGGTGGGGTTCTCCAGATCGACCCACAGCGTGAGCCCCTTGTCGGCCCGCACGATGCGCAAGGCCTCCAGCTCGAGGTCGCGGCCGACGAGCTTTCCGTCGCTGAAGACGAACGAGTGGATCATGCGCGGAAGGATCGTGGAGGGCCGTCGGGCCGAGGCAAGCGCGGGCCTGACCCTGATCCCGAGCCGCTTTTTGGGGTAAAGGGCGGGGCCCTGAACGGCCCCGACCGCTCGATTTGAGTGGACAGGAGCGCATGCGTAACGCGTTGGCAGGGAAAATGGTGAAACCGTTTGACCGATTTCCCTTCCCGCACTACCCGTTGTGGCCTCGTTTTTTGAGTCACACTACAGGTTGTGGTTGGCAAGGTGTGGATAACTTCCAACATCTTTTCATGGCTGGATGCCCTCCGGCCGCTGAAATGACCCTTTTCGGGTCCTCTTTCGGATCGCAGCCCTCTCTCCCTCGTTCTCACACCTCCCTCCCCCCGGTTCTCTCGATGCAAAAGTCATTCTCCGTCGGATCGAAGACATTCCTCCTGGATCAAGCGAAGGCCGAGGAGGCCTTTGCCGCGAAGCGCGTCATCAATGGTCGTGAGACCATGACCTTCAACCTCCTGCCGCTGAAGTATCAGTGGGCCTACGACCTGTATCGGAAGATGAAGGCGAACCACTGGGAGCCGGAGGACATCCCGATGGGCAAGGACATTGAGCAGTGGCGCGACCAGAAGCACGTCAGTGACGTCGAGCGCTGGATCATCCGGATGGGCATCGGCTATTTTTCGGCGGCGGAGGGAATCGTCGGCGACAACATCCAGCACGTGGTGCGGGAGTTGGTGACGGCGCCGGAGCTGAAGCTCGTCCTCGGTCGTCATGCGCACGAGGAGAACATCCATGCGGACTCGCTCCTGTACATGATCTCGTCGCTCGGCATCAACCCGCACGAGTGCGAGGCGATGTTCGAGGACGTGCAGACGATCGTGCGGAAGAATGAATTCGTCACGCGCATCTCGCGCGACCTCCGTCGCGACCTCGACCTGACGCGTTCCGAGAACAAGCGACTGCTCGCGAAGAATATCTTCGTCTTCGGCCAGTGCATGGAAGGCACGCAGTTCTACGGTCTCTTTGGCATGGTGCTCTCGCTGTATCGGCAGAACAAATTCCCGGGCATCGGGCAGATGTTCCGCTACACCCTGCGCGACGAGAGCAATCACATCGAAGTCTTCCGTAATCTCTTCATGGATCTGGTGGAAGAGAATCGCGAGATCTGGACGGCTGAATTCAAGGAAGAACTACGTTCCACGATGGCGGAGGCGGTGCAGCTCGAAAAGGAGTTCATCCGCGACTGCCTGCCGGTGAACGCGGTCGGCCTCGCGGTGGACGAGTTCCTCCTCTACATCGATTACATCGCGGATCGACGCCTGGAGGGCGTTGGCCTCGCGCCCCTGAGCCCTGGCGTGAAGAACCCCCTGCCGTGGCTGGCGGAGATGATGGACATCAAGAAGGAGCAGAACTTCTTCGAAGGCCGCGTCACGGAATACCAAAAAGCGTCCGCTCTGGAGGTCGCCCACGACGACGAACTTTGATCGCCATTAAATGGCGTCAGGCCTCTAACCTGACGCCCGGCGACCGAAGAGGCGGGGTTACTGAGAACGGGACTCACCACAACGGGTTGTGGTTCTGCGGTCAGCGGAACCCAACCGCTGGTGAAATTTTGTGATTCTTTTAGCCTTCAGCTTGACGCCTGTTTCGCTGCGCGACTGAGTTTTGCGCGTTCTTCGAAAGATCGACGGATGGTTCCCTGACGACGTTTTTCCTCCTCCTCCCGCCCACGCCATCTGTGCTTCTTCACCCCCGGCTTCACGGCCGGTTTTGCTTCCCGCTGTTACCCCGTCCCTTCTGACCTGATCTCTCGGCTGACTCTCCTGATACCCCGCAGGAAACGGTTTAGCCGCCGCTCCTGCTTCGTCGTCTCTCGTTCCGTTCCTTTCCCTCCTGTCTTTTCCGTTTCCTGTTGGTCCTGAATCCCTCCGGATGAATCCCTCCCTTTCGCACGACCTCGCGCTCAAGCGCACCGTTCACACCCCCGTTGAGAAGAAGCCGCACTTTGCGTGGCGCGACCTGTTGACCGGCGAGTCGCTGGCGGTGCCGGCGATCACGCTCCTCTGCCCGCACGGCGAGGAGCGCTTTGATGCGAGTGAAGTGGCGGACACGCTGGGCAAGGCGCTGACCAACGTTCTGTTGGCGAAGGGCGAGCGGGACATCTTCACGGCGGAGAACCGGGCTTGGGTGGTGAACATCGTCCGCGAACTCGTCGGCACGCTTTCGGATCAGGCCCGCCGCCAGTCGCCGTTGCGGCTGTCGCTCAACGGTCTCTACGAGCTGATTGAGAAGACGTTGGTCGACAACAATGCCTACGACGTCGCGAAGAGCCTGCTGCTGAATCGCAGCCACAAGCTCGCGATTGAGCGCCCGTCGTCGGCGACGAGCCACATTCGCGTGATCCGCCGCAACCACCAGGTGGTGCCGTTCGTTGAGCAGAAGATCGAGATCGCGGTGCGCAAGTCGTTCCTGTCGCTGCGGCGCGACTCCGCGCCGGCCGTGGGTATCACCCAAGCGGTCGCGGCCCGGGTGCATGCGTCGAAGCAGACGTTCGTCCACATTGAGGAGATTCAGGACATGGTGCAGGAGGAGCTGATGAAGGCGGGTCACTTCAAAGTGGCCGAGGCCTACATCCTCTATCGGGCGGAGCGGGCGGTGACTCGCGATACCGGCGCCCCCACGGGTGCCGCAGCGGAGGCTGGCGAGGTGCCAGCGGCGCCGGCGGCCGGCCAGGAGACGATGGTCGTGGTCAAGCGCGCCAATGGAGAGACCTATTTCTGGGACGCGATCGACCTGCGCAAGCGCATCGAGTTCGCGCGCATCGGCCTGGATCTTTGCCTGACCAACGAGCAGATCGAAGCTGAGCTGCGCCGTTCCGTCTTCGACCAGATCTCGCAGCGCGACCTCGACGCGACGATCATCCTCAATTCCAAGACGCTGATCGAGCGCGACGCGGACTTCGCGAAGTTCGCCGGCCGCATCCAGCTCACCTACATCTACGAGGAAGTCCTCGGTTGGGACATCGTGCGCGATGGCATCGGTGCGCTCCGGGCGGCCCACCAGCGCGCGTTTCGCAAGTACCTCGAGCACGGCGTCGCGATCAAGCGGCTCAACCCGCGCCTCCTCGAGCTCGACCTTGAGAAGCTCGGAGCCTCGCTCGATCCGTCCGCCGACCTCGAGTTCGACTTCCTCGGCATCCAGACGCTCTACGATCGCTACCTCATCATCGACAAGACGCGGAAGCCGTCGCGTCGTATCGAGACGCCCCAGTTCTTCTGGATGCGCGTGAGCATGGGACTGTTCATCGACGAGGCGGCCGGCGCCCGCGAGGAGCGCATCTGCGGACTTTACGACCTCTACAAGAACCGCCGCTTCTGCAGTTCGACGCCGACGCTCTTCAATTCGGGCACGCTGCATTCCCAGCTCTCCTCCTGCTACCTCTACTACGTCGACGATTCGCTGGAGGGCATCATGTACCGCGGCATCGCGGAGAACGCCCAGCTCTCGAAGTGGGCCGGCGGCCTCGGCGGTTCGTGGACCGCGGTGCGCGGCACCGGTGCCTACATCGGCGGCACCAACGGCGAGTCGCAGGGCGTGATCCCGTTCCTCAAGCTGCACAACGATCAGCTCGTCGCGGTCAATCAAGGCGGCAAGCGCAAGGGCTCCGGCTGCGCCTACCTCGAGACGTGGCACAACGACATCTTTGAATTCCTCGAGCTGCGCAAGAATACGGGCGATGACCGCCGGCGCACGCACGACATGAACACGGCGAACTGGATTCCCGACTTGTTCATGAAGCGCATGGAGGCCCGCGGCTCCTGGACGCTGTTCCGCTCGAACGAGGTCAAGGATCTCCACGATCTCTACGGCCGCCGTTTCGAGGAGGCCTACCTCCGTTACGAAAAGCTCGCCGAGGAAGGGAAACTCTTCGGCCAGAAGATCGAGGCGCTCGAACTGTGGAAGCGGATGCTCTCGATGCTCTTCGAGACCGGCCATCCTTGGATCACCTTCAAGGACGCCTGCAACATCCGCTCGCCGCAGGACCACGCGGGCGTGATCCACTCGTCGAACCTCTGCACCGAGATCACGCTGAACACGTCGAACGACGAGACCGCGGTCTGCAATCTGGGCTCGGTCATCCTCGAGACGCACTTGCTGCCCGATGGCTCCCTCGATCACGCCAAGCTGCGCGAGACGATCCGCCTCGCGGTCCGCGCACTCGACAACGTCATCGACATCAATTTCTACCCGACCAAGGCCGCGGAGACGTCGAATCGCCGCCACCGGCCGATCGGTCTCGGCGTCATGGGTCTCGCCCACGCGCTCTACCTGCGCGGCCATGCCTTCGCGTCCGATGAAGCCGTCGCCTTCAACGATGAGGCCATGGAGGCGATCGCGTACTACGCCTACGAAGCGTCGTCCGATCTCGCCGCGGAGCGCGGCGCGTACTCGTCCTACAAGGGTTCGAAGTGGGACCGTGGCCTGCTGCCGCAGGACACGATCGACCTTCTCGAGCAGGAACGTGGCGTCGCCGTCGAGGTGCCGCGCGGCGGCTTGCTCGACTGGACCCCGCTGCGCGCCAAGATCGCCGCCCAGGGCATGCGCAACAGCAACGTCCTCGCCATCGCCCCGACCGCCACGATCTCGAATATCACCGCGACGTCGCCCTGCATTGAGCCGACGTACAAGAACCTGTTCGTGAAATCGAACCTCTCGGGCGAGTTCATCGTGCTGAATCCGTTCCTCGTGAAGGACCTCAAGTCCCGCGGGCTCTGGAACCAGGAGATGATCGACAACCTGAAGTACTTCGACGGCGAGCTGAAGGATATCGAGGCCGTGCCGGCGGACCTGAAGGCGAAGTACCTGACGGCGTTCGACATCGACCCGAAGTGGGTCGTCGACGCGGCCGCCCGGCGCCAGAAGTGGATCGATCAGGCGCAGAGCGTGAACCTGTGGTTGCGGACTCCGGACCTGAAGAGCCTGAGTCACATGTACCGCCACGCGTGGCATGCCGGCCTCAAGACGACGTACTACCTTCGGACGCTCGGTGCCTCGAACATCGAGAAGGCGACCGTCGCTTCGAAGAAGGAAGTCCGCATCGGTGCCGGCACCTCCGCCTCCGAACCGACCGCGGTTTCCGCCGCTCCCACTGCCGCCGCTCCGGCCGCTGCGGCCGAGGCCGCAGGGTCCAAGCGCACCTACACCGCCGAGCAAAAGCTGGCCTGCAGCATCGAAGCGATGCGCAACGGCGGCGAATGCGAGGCTTGCCAGTAGGCCGCGGGACTGGACACGTCCTTGCTTCTTCCCCGCCCCGAGGCGGGACCCGTGCGGCGCCCGAGTTCGGGCGCCGCCGCGTTTTGGACCGGGATTGACCGGCTCCGTCTTTTCAACAGGTTGTCCCCATGGACTGGAGACCGGCGTTTTCCCTTGGCCTGTTTCTGATCGGAAGCGGCCTCGCGCTCGCGGCGGCGGATTGGACGGCGACCGAATCCCGGCCCAATGCCTTGGGCGAACGCAAGACGGTGGTCCGGGACACGTCCGGCCGCACGGTGGGAACCATCGTTGCGCGCCCCGCCAACGCCTTGGGCGAGGTGCGCGCCGAGGTCCGTGATGTTTCCGGCCGTCGCGTCGGGGAGTTAGTCACCCGGAAGCCCAACGCTCTCGGCGAGACCCGGACGGAAGTGCGCGACCTCCGCGGCCGCCGGGTCGGCGACGCGGTCTCCCGTTCGCCGAATGCGCTGGGCGAGACGCGAACGGTCTTTCGTGATCCCAACGGCCGTGAGAC
>CAIOYO010000229.1 GCA_903862595.1 uncultured Opitutaceae bacterium
GTGACACGACCCGGCGGCGGAGCAACTCCCGAGCGCGATTCGTCAGACCGCGTGAAGCGAGGGATCCGGTCGGGCCGCGTTGATGGGACGCGTCACCGCAAGTGCGGCTGCTCCGACCTGCACCGCTGGGCGGCGGCAGGTTCGTGGCGCGGCACCCGTGAAACCGCGTCGCGGGCACGCTGCGCGTCACGCTCCCGAAAACCAGTCCGCTACTCGCGGAACTCGTCCCACGGCTTTTTCTCGGGCGCCGGGGTCGGCGCGCGCTCGGTCGCCAGCCGGGTCTGCATTTCGCGCAGGCGCTTCTCCAGATCGCGCAGCTGCTCCTCACGCTGCTCCAGGTCCACTTCGCGCTCGAGCTGGGTTTGGCTGACCTTCATCAGCCGTGCCTCGCTCTCGCTGAGGAACTGCTCGCGCTCAGTCAGGCTCGCCCGTGTTTCCAGCAAGATCTGCTCCAGTCGCTTCCGCTCCGCCATGAGGTCGGCAATCGTTTCCGACGTTTCCTCCGGTGGCACCGAACCATCCGACTTGGCAGCCACGGGGAACGGCGAAGCCGTCAGCGGAACCGCCCCCGGGCTCGTCACTGGCTCGGGCTTCGCGCGCGGCGGCGCGCCCGCGCCGGTGCTCGGGCCGGATCCCGCGCCGCGGCTGGGCAAGCGCAATTCTGGACCACGCGTGGAGCGGGAAGGCGAAACGACGACCCCCGGCGGCGGCTTGGACGGCCGTGATGGAATACCTGGGGCATCCGTCGCAACCGTAATCCGCCTTAGAGGCGGCGGCGGTGCGCCCTCGGCGCCGGTCGATGCGGGAGCTTTGCCAGGGGTGTCCGTCGGCGGCGCCACGGTCGACGTCGGTTCGACCGGCGTCCGGACGGGACGCCACTCCAGCAACTTGCCGGCGTCCATGAGCTGCTCCGTCTCGGAGATGACTGCCTCCATGTTCTCCGTGTTAATCAGGAGGTGAGCGGCTTCGCGCAGGGATACCCAGACCCGCTTCTGGTAACTCGTCACGCCAAAGCCCGCCGCATACGACGCCAACTGGCACTCGCCCTGCACCGCAGTGCGCACCTTTGCCGCCACTTCCTCCAAGTCAGCGAGCAAACCGGAGATCGCTTCGACCGCTGCCGTGGGCTGGGCGAACTGCAGAGCAGTGACGGAACCCGCCCAGTTCCGCTCGGGCTGACGGTAAAGCGTGATGCCATCGATGCCGGAGCGAATGCGCTGCGCATCGGCGATTTTGTTGATGAACAGAATGTCCTCGTGGACCTCCTGCATCCGCCTCACCTGCACCTCAATCGCGGCGCGGCCCTCGTCTTGGGCCCCGCAGGCAGTCGCGGAAGGCAACGCTCCCAGGATGGCCCGGAGCCGGTAAAGGCCCTCGATCGCCGCGCCGACGTGCTGATCGAAACCCTCGAGCAACCGGCGCCAATCCTCGATGTAGCGGGACGCCGCTAAACCATTGACGTACTCCGGATCGTGCTCCCGCAGAAAATGCTCCATGCTCCGGTCGACGCACGCCGACAGGGCTGGCAAGGCGTCTTCGATCTTCTTCAGACCGGCGTGCAACAACTCCGGGTTCTCACCCGGGGCATCCGGCGCTCCCGGGCGGCTCGCTCGACCCTCCGCGGGCGAGTCGCTCTCCGATGAAGCCCCGAAGAACGCCAGCAGCGGCTTCACGAAAAGCTTCGCCGCCTTGCCCTGCCGCGTCGCGTTCAAGGCGTCCCCGATCCGCTTACGGCTCATCAAGAAGACGGCCTCGCGCGCCAGTAGTTCCTGCAGCTCGGGCGGCAGGTTCGTACGGGGGGCAAGTTTCGCATCAACCACAGACATGGGACCAGACCCTCATCGTCGCGAATGGCCCCTCCATTCACCAAAAATGTACACGCCCTGTGCTCGCCCGGACCATGCTTCCGCATTTGCCAATCCTCGCCCAGCGGCTTTGTCTTCCCGTTACCTTCTTCCCCCATGCAACGGACGCCGGTCAAAGCCCTCCTCTCCGCTACTCAACCCTCCGATGACGTCCTCGTCCAAGGCTGGGTGAGGACGCGGCGTGATTCCAAGGCATTCTCCTTCATCGAGATAAACGACGGTAGCTGCCTGAAGGGTGTCCAGGTGATCGCCGATGCATCCCTGCCGGATTACCCGGAAGTCTCACGCGCGGCCACCGGAGCCTCGATCGAGGTCCGCGGGCAGCTTGTCGCGTCCAAGGGACAAGGCCAGCAATGGGAGGTGGTGGCGCGGACTCTGAAAGTGCTGGGCGAGGCCGACGCTACGTACCCGCTGCAGAAAAAGGGGCACAGTTTGGAATTCCTGCGGGAGATCGCCCATCTGCGCCCCCGTTCCAACCTGTTCGGGGCGGTCTTCCGGGTGCGCAGCCGCCTTGCCTTTGCGATTCACGAATTTTTCCAGAGTCGCGGCTTCCTCTACGTCCACACGCCCATCATCACGGGCAGCGACTGCGAGGGCGCAGGGGAGTTGTTCCGCGTATCCACGCTCGATCCCAAGGCGCCGCCACTGACCCCGGAGGGTAAGGTCGACTATGCGCAGGACTTCTTCGCGCGGCCCACGTTCCTAACGGTGAGCGGCCAGCTCGAGGCCGAGGCGTTCGCCACCGCGCTGGCCAATGTCTACACCTTTGGACCGACCTTCCGTGCGGAAAATTCCAATACGTCGCGCCACGCGGCGGAGTTCTGGATGATCGAGCCGGAGATGGCGTTCTGCGATCTGTGGGGCAACATGGACCTCGCCGAAAGCTTTGTGAAGCACCTGGTCCGCGACGCCCGCGAGCACTGCGCCGCCGATCTCGAATTCTTCGGCAACTTCGTCGACAAGGGCCTCCGCGCACGGCTCGACTTCGTCCTCGACCGGCCGTTCCAGCGCTGCTCGTACACCGAGGCCATCGAGATCCTCAACCGCTCTGGCCGCACCTGGGAGCACCCCGTGCAGTGGGGCGACAATCTCCAAAGCGAGCACGAGCGCTTCCTCGCCGAGGAACACTTCTGCGGTCCCGTCACGGTGCACGATTATCCCCGCACGCTAAAGCCGTTCTACATGCGGGTAAACGATGACGGGCGCACCGTCCGCGCGATGGACCTGCTCGTCCCGGGCATCGGCGAAATCATCGGCGGCAGCCAGCGCGAGGAGCGTCTCCCGATCCTTGAGGAGGCGATGCGGGCCCATCACCTCTCGCCCGCCGACTACGGCTGGTACCTCGATCTCCGCCGCTACGGAACGGTGCCGCACGCCGGCTTCGGCCTCGGCTTCGAACGCCTGCTCATGTTCGTCACCGGGGTGGGCAACATCCGCGATGTGATTCCGTTCGCCCGCACGCCGGGCAACGCCGCCTACTGAACCGCCTCCCATGGTCACGTTAGTGTATCCGTTTCAGGGATAAATCACGTGGCGACACCTGGATGACCGCGCCCCCTCCTCTTCTCGCCGTCCACGAGGTCGCGAAGGCCTATCGGCTGTGGCAGACGCCGTCGGATCGCCTGACGATGCCGCTGGTCGCCCGCGCCGCGGCGCTGCCGGGGGTGCCGTCGTCGTGGCGCACCCGCGCCGAGCGGATGGTGGCCCGGCGGGCGCGCGAGTTCCAGGCGCTCCAGCCGGTGTCCTTCAAGATCGGACGGGGCGAGAGCCTCGGCATCATCGGTCGGAACGGAGCGGGCAAGAGCACGCTGCTGCAGATCATCGCGGGCACGCTCGCGCCAACCTCCGGCAGCGTCGAGCGCCACGGCCGGGTGGCCGCCCTGCTCGAGCTGGGCTCGGGCTTCAACTTCGAGTTCACCGGACGCGAGAATGTCCTCCTGAACGCAGCCCTTCAGGGCGTGCCGCGCCGCGAGGCCGAGGCAGCCCTCGCGGCTGTCGAGGCGTTCGCCGGGATCGGTTCGTTCATCGACCAGCCGGTCAAGACGTACTCCAGCGGCATGATGGTCCGCCTCGCTTTCGCCGCCCAGACGATCGTGGACCCAGAGTTGTTCATCGTCGATGAGGCTCTCGCCGTTGGCGACGTGTTCTTCCAGGCGCAGTGCTCACGTTTTTTTAAGGAACGCCTCGCCTCCGGGATGTCCCTGCTGCTCGTGAGTCACGATCTTCCTTCAGTGAAGGCACTCTGCCGCCACGCCATCGTGCTCCACGAGGGCCGGGCCGTCTTCCACGGTCCGTCCGCCGAGGCAGTCAGCGTTTTCCACGCCCTCCACAGTTCACCGGAACACCCGCGACCTGCTTCACCCTCGCCGGCCACCACCCCTGCCGCAGTCGGCGCCCTGCCCGCCACGGAGCGACGCCAGTGGCGCGCCGGCACGAGCGAAAGCGGCAGCCGTCAGGCGGAGATCGTCGGGCTCAAGCTCCTCGATGCCTCGGGCCGGCCCGCCGGCGTGTTCGGCGTGGGGGAACGCATCGTCTGCGACTGCTGGATCGAGGCCCACGAGCCCCTCGCGGAACTGCAGTTTTCCTTCGAAGTTTCGACGCGCCACAACCAGGTGGTCTTCGGCGTCTCCAGCACGCACCTGGAGGTGCCCACCTCCACGATCGCCCCCGGCGAATGCCTCCGCGTCCGCTTCGAATGGTCCGCCCACCTCGGCGTCGGCGAATACTTGGTCGACCTCGCCGTCGGGCTCGGCGACCGCGGCGATGGCGCGCCGCGGGCCCTCCTGCATCGCCTCGGGCACGTCGCCTCCTTCACCGTTCACCACGGGCCATTCAAACCCCGCTTCTTCGGCGTCTCCGATCTGGAACCTTCCATCCAGATCAACTCCTCGTAGACCCACGAAACCGAGCCGACTCCGCAGGGCCTCCGGTCGAAGCGAGTCGTGCCCCGCGCCGCCGTCCGACCTCTTTTGCGCTGGACTCCCGGAGGCCGCACACCCACGGTACCGCAATCGGCTGGGTATTTTTACGCACAGCCGCGCGAGAAATCGGATGTCACCCCACCATCCTGAGCTGACCGTGACTTGCAACGACCTGCGCCGCGATGCCTCGGAGTCGGTATCGACAGCTGCGTGCATCAAGTGCGTTCGTGTGTTTTTGATGACGTTCCCGCTAATGATCGGCACCTGGTGAGCCGTTAGCTGAGCTAGTCCCGCTTCATCCCGCCACGTTCGCGATCCGATTTATTCTCATGAATTCCTTCCCCCTCCGGGGCCCTTCCAACAAGAACAGCCAGTTCTAGTCGGAGGGGAAAAAGGGTATTCCACGAGACCTCAAATTCACTGGAAGTTCAGCAGAATAGGGTGTTTTCGGGCGAGTAAAGCAGCTCGGACTCAACAAGACGGCAGGCAGGGGTCCAGATCAGCCCAGAGCCCGCCTTGACCCGTTCCACCGAGGTCAACGCGATCTGGTCCGAGCCATCGAGCGGGCAAGGACCGATCGGATCGATCCGGGCCCGATTCGATCTCTGGCAGAACGTTCCTTCCGAGTTCGAGTCGAGGGCATCGGTTCGGTCCCACCACCGCTTCGCTACCGAAGGTCAACCCTCGCGACGCCTGCGGCGGGCAGCCTCCCCCCAAACTCCCTCACGTCCGCGAGCTAACGCGGGCCCTTTCGCACTCAAGCGCGCTCGCTTGCAATTCGGAATGAAGGCCCGGCACGCGGAGACAGCTTACAAAGGCCGGTTGTGATTCAGATTTCGTCGACTCCTGCGGTGTGGAGCGAGTCCCTGCCGCGCCGGGCGCAGTTACGAGTAATGGCGGAGAGGGAGGGATTCGAACCCTCGGTAGGTTGCCCTACACACGCTTTCCAAGCGTGCGCATTCGACCACTCTGCCACCTCTCCGGTGGAGAACCGGCGCAGGCCCCTTGCGGGAAGCCGCTCCGTTCCAAGCCCGCAACATTGGCCAAGGCAGCAGAAGACGGTCAACGGCAAAGTCAGGCCCCCCAGCCCTCCCTCGGGAGGAACATCGCCCACCGCGCCGCAGCGAGCTCTTCACCGGGTATCACTTCGCCGTATCTCCTCCGAAGGAAGAGCGGGGGCGAGTCCCGGTTCCACGGAGGGACTCACGCTTGACATTAGTGCTATATGCGCAAATGCTCATTTACTGAAACTTAATCGGGTTTCGTTCCTTCGACCGAAAACGCCGGTTCCGTGTCTGATACCCTCCCCCGTCCACTGCGTCTCATCACCATGAAATCCGAATCCCTCATCCGCCTGCTCGCCGGCACCGTCGTGCTGGTCGGAACGCTACTCGCCTGGAAGGTCAGCGCGTGGTGGCTACTGCTGCCCGCCTTCGCGGGGCTCAACCTGCTGCAGTCCGTGGTGACCGGTTTCTGCCCGCCGACATGGCTGCTGCGCAAGCTGGGGTGGATCGACGCGCAGGACGTCATCCACTGGGGCGGCCGCCGCGGCTGAGGTCCCTGCCTCCTCCGTCCCCCGCGCGTCTCTCTTCCCGGTCGCCGTGACTTCACTCGTGCTCCCTCGCTCTGCCCGTCCGCGTTCTTCCTTCGCCCCAGTCCACGCACCCACCGCGCCCGCGCGTGGGCGCGCGCGTGTCTCCGACTTCATCGTGGCGAGGTCTCTTCTGACGGCGCTCATCCTCATCGCGGCGTTCACGTTGGCTTCGTCCGCCTCCGCTACAGAGGTGTGGCCGCTCGAGCGATGCGTTGCCGCCGCACTGGAGCGGCACCCGGATGCGCGGGCCGCGCGCGCGCGGGTGGATGCCGCGCGCGCACTCGTCGATCAAGCCGAGTCAGCATGGAAGCCCCAGGTCATGCTGGGCGCGCGCTACACGCAGACCGACAGCCCGATGATGGCGTTTGGTTCGATCCTGAATCAGCGGGCCTTCACGTTCGCGCTCGATTTCAACGATCCAGGCCGGATCGATAATCTCAACGCCACCGGCACGATCGCTTACAACCTTTACAGCGGAGGACGCGCCACCGCCGGCCGCGACGCCGCCCGAGCGGGCGTGGAGGCAGCCGGCCATGATCTCGCTCTCGCACGGCAACAACTCGCCGCCGAGGTCGTGCGCGCCGCCCTCAATGTACGCAAGGCCCGTGAGGCCGTCGTCGCGCTCGAGGGAGGCCTGCGCGCCTACGATGCCGCCGTCACCGTGGCCGAGGCCCGCCACGCGGCGGGGCAGATGCTCAAGTCCGATCTCCTCGCACTTCAGGTCCTCCGCGCGGGCACCCGCGAGTCGCTCGGCACGGCGCGCCACGGCGCCGCGCTCGCGTTGCTGGCGTTCCGTTTTGCGGTGGGACAGGAGCCCGGCGATCCGGAGATCGAGCCTCTCACCCACGACCCGACCCTCGCCGCCGCCACATCACCCGACAGCGGTGACGTCTCGCGCCGTCCGGAACTGCTCGGTCTCGCTGCCCGCCTCCGCGCCGCAGAGGCCATGGTCACCGCCGCGCGCGGGGGGCATCGTCCGACCGTCAACGCCTTTGCCAGCGTGCAGCACGATCAGGGCTGGGAGACGCGCCGCGATGGCCGCAGCTGGCTCGCCGGCGTCTCCGTCGACGTGAATGTCTTCGACGGCGGGCAGACGTCCGCACGCCTCCGCCGCGCCGAGGCGGAGCTCGCCGAGGTCCGCGCCCTCGAGCGCCGCGCATCGCTGGGCATCGGTCTCGAGGTCGAGCAGGCCCGGCTTGCTCACATCGACGCCCGTGAGCGGGTCGCCGTCTCCGCACTCGCCGCCGAGCAGGCGGAGGAGGCCGCCCGGCTGTCGCGCCTGCGTTTCGAAAAGGAATCACTCCTCGCTGCGGACTTGATCGGCGCCGAGGGACGTCGGCTCGAGGCTCGCCTACGCCACGTCATCGCCACCGCCGACGAGCGCATCGCGCTGATTTCACTGCGCCGCGCCCTTGGCTTGGACCCGCTGCCCCAGCCGTAAGCTCCGCCGGCGTCACACCTTCTCCGCCCGTTTCTTCCACCCCCACTCTCTCCTCCGCCGCATGAAACCGTTGCTGTCCTTGTTTTCCCCGACGCCTCGCGCGGGATCCGGTCCTTCCACACGATCGCGCCGGTTGCCGGCATCAGCGATTCGCCGGATCGGGCTGCTGGTCGCGCTGCTTTCGGGCGGTGTCGCGCTGACCGGTTGCGGGCGTCCTTCAGGTAACGCCGGATCCGGAGACAGCGGCGGCGCCGCCGACGTGGCGGGCCGTCCGGTCGCGCGCGTGTCGACCGCCGTCGTCCGCGCGACGGAGCAACCGTTGCCGACCGAGGTCGTAGGTACGGTTCGTCCCGCGCAGCGCGCGGTGATCGCACCGAAGCTGATGGGCGCGATCGAGTCGCTTCCGGTCACGCTCGGCCAGCGCGTCGTCGCTGGTGAGGTGCTCGCCCGGATTTCCGCAGCGGAGATCCTCGCCCGAGTCGCCCAGGCCCGCGCGCAGCTCAACCTGGCCCAGCGCGATCTCGACCGCGAGCGGTCGCTCCTCACGCAGGGCGCGAGCACCGCCGACGTGGTCCGCTCGCTCGAAGACCGCGCCACGATGACCGTGGCGATGGTCCGCGAGGCCGAGGTCATGCTGGGCTACGCCGAGATCCGCGCACCGTTCGACGGGGTCGTGGTCCGCAAGCCGGCTCAGGCCGGCGACTTTGCCTCGCCCGGCTTCCCGCTGCTGGAGCTCGAGGGTACGTCCGATTTCCAAATCGAGGCCAATCTCCCGGAATCACTCGCCGCCACGCTCAGGGTCGGTCAGGAAATCCCGGCCGTCACCCCGAGTTCGGGAGCGTCCTTCACCGCCCTGCTGGCCGAGCTTTCGCCCTCCGCGGAAGCTGCGGCGCGCACCGTGCCAGTGAAACTCTCCGTGCCCGCCGGCGCCGCGGTGCGCTCGGGGGAATTCATCCGGCTCCGCGTCCCCGGTCCGATGGTCCGTCGTCTGACGATGCCCGCCAGCGCGCTGTCCGTGCTCGGCCAGATGGAGCGTGTCTTCGTCGTCATAGGCCCAGACAGCACGGCCGCCGCCACGTCGCGCGCCGGGCTGCGGTTGGTCCGCACCGGGTCCACCCTGCCGGGTGGCGATCTCGAAATCCTCGCCGGTCTTGAAGCTGGAGAGCGTGTCGTCCTCAACCCGCCCGCCAGCCTGCGCGAAGGCGATCGTCTCGAGGTGCTGCCGTGAGTTCTCCCGTGTCTTCTCACGACCCAGCGGCCACGCCACCAACCGCCGATGCTCCGACCCGGGGCATCGCGGGCCGGCTCGCCGCGCTGTTCATCGATTCGAAGCTGACGCCGATCGCCGTCGCCGCGTCGCTGCTGCTCGGTCTCTTCGCGATCCTGATGCTACCCCGCGAGGAGGAGCCTCAAATCAAGGTGCCGATGATCGACGTCTTCGTCGGCATGCCCGGCGCCACGCCGAGCGAGGTCGAGAATCGGGTCACACGCCCAATCGAGGAGCTGCTCTGGGAAATCCCCGGGGTCGAATACCTCTACTCCACCGCCAGTCCGGGCGGCAATCTCACCATTGTGCGCTTCAAGGTGGGCACCGATCTCGAGGCCGCGCTCGTGCGGCTAAATCAGAAGCTGCAGGCCAACTTTGACCGGATCCCGCTCGGGGTCTCGCCGCCGCTGGTCAAGCCACGCACGATCGACGATGTGCCGATCCTCGCGCTGACGTTGCACAGCGCCCGCTACGGTCACGCCACGCTGCGGCAGATCGCGGTGCAGCTCGACGATGCGGTGAAACAGGTGCCGCAGGTCGCCGAGACCACCGTAATCGGCGGCCGCCCGCGTTCGATCCGCGTCCAACTCGATCCGCAGCGGCTCGCCGCCCGCAATCTAAGCCCAGGACTCGTGGTCCCAATGCTGCAACAGGCCGGCGCCCAGACCTACGCGGGCGCACTGCCGGCCGGCAATGTCGAGACGCTGCTTCAGGTGGGCACGTTCTTCCGCGACGCCCACGAGGTCGGCGCCGTGGTCCTCGGCGCCCACGGAGGGCGCCCGGTCTACCTGCGCGAGGTCGCCGACATCGTCGATGGTCCCGCGGAGCCCGCGGACTACGTTCTCCACGGCGCCGGTGGCCCCGGCTCCGCCGTTTCCGGCGAAGAGGCCGCCGTCACGGTCAGCATCGCCAAGCGTCCCGGGGCCAACGCGGTCGATGTGGTCACCGCCGTGCTTGCCCGGGTCGAGGGACTCAAGGGCAGCCTGATTCCCGCCGACGTCGGGGTCGCCGTCACCCGCGACTACGGCGCCACCGCTGCGGAGAAATCCAACGAGCTCCTGCTCCACATGGGCATCGCCGTATTTGGTGTCGCGATCCTCATCCTGCTCTTCCTCGGCTGGCGGGAGTCGCTCGTCGTGCTCCTCGCCATCCCGGTCACGCTCGGGCTCACGCTCCTCGTGTTCTACCTGTACGGTTACACGCTGAACCGCATCACGCTCTTTGCCCTGATCTTCTCGATCGGTATCCTCGTCGATGACGCGATCGTGGTCGTGGAGAACATCGTGCGGCACCTCGGTCTGCCCGGTGGTGATCGGCGAAGCTTCCGCGAGGTCGCGATTGAGGCGGTCGACGAGGTCGGCAATCCGACGATCCTTGCGACGTGGGCGGTGATCGCCGCGGTGCTGCCGATGGCGTTCGTGAGCGGGTTGATGGGACCGTACATGCGGCCGATCCCGATCGGTTCGACGGCCGCCATGGTCTTCTCACTGCTCGTGGCCTTCGTGGTGACGCCTTGGGCCGCGCTGCGCATCCTGCGCCGGCACTCCGGTCATGGCGCACCTCACGGCGCCGCAGCGGGCGGGTCCGCACTCACAGCTACACCGACCGGCACGGCTGGTGGCCGAGAGACTTCCACTCCAACCTCAGGCGCGCACTACCCGCCGGACTCCAATCGTTTCACGCGCCTTTACTACCGCCTGATGCGGCCGCTGTTCGCCCACGCCGGGCGTCGTTGGACCCTTCTCGCAGTCGTGGGGCTGGCTACCGCCGGGTCGCTCGGACTGGTCGGCATCGGCGCGGTGAAGGTCAAGATGCTGCCGTTCGACAACAAGTCGGAGTTCCAGATCATCCTCAATCTCCCCGAGGGCACGACGCTCGAGCAGACCGCGCGGGTGGCGCGCGAAATGGCCGCCGCGCTGCGGACCGAGCCAGAGGTCCTCGATTATCAGGTCTACGCCGGCGTGGCCTCGCCGTTCAACTTCAACGGTCTCGTCCGGCACTACTTCCTCCGCCGCGGACCAAACGTCGCTGACATCCAAGTCAATCTCCGGCCAAAGCACGAACGCGACGCACAGAGCCACGAGATCGCGGGCCGCCTGCGTCCGCGCCTTGCGGCGATCGCCGAGCGCCACGGCGCCGCGCTTGCGGTGGCCGAGGTGCCCCCGGGTCCACCCGTCCTCCAAACCATCGTCGCGGAAATCTACGGGCCGACCGAGGCCGACCGCCTCCGCTTGGCGGAGAAGGTCCGCGAGGTGTTCCGCGCCTCGCCTGGCGTGGTCGACATCGACTGGTACGTCGAAGACCGCCAACCCCGCACGGTCCTGCGCGTCGACTCCGAGAAGGCGGCGCTGCACGGCATCACCGAGGCCGCGATCGCCCGCACCGTGCAGATGGCAGTGCAGGGCTATCCCGTCGCACTGCTGCACACCGACACCGCGCGCGAAGACGTGAACGTCGTCCTCGAACTCCCGCGGGAATTCCGCTCGCGGCCCGAGGACCTGCTCGCGCTCTCCGTCCGCTCCGACTTCAACCCCGCGGCCCCGTTGGTCCCGCTCCGCGAGCTCGTCACGCTCGTCCCGGTCTCCGCCGAGCGGAACATCTACCGCAAGAACCTGCAGAACGTCACCTACGTCACCGCCGACGTAGCGGGCGTCGTGGAGAGCCCGGTCTACGCGATCCTCGCGATGAACCGGGAGCTCGCGAACCTTGATGCGCGGGAGTTCGGTGGCTCGACCCCGCGACTGCGCGTGCTCAACGCCTCGATGCCGGACGACGACCGGGAGCCGGCGCTGAAGTGGGATGGCGAGTGGCAGGTCACGCTCGAAGTCTTCCGCGACCTCGGTCTCGCGTTCGCGGCGGTGTGCATCCTGATCTACATGCTGATGGTCGGCTGGTTTGCGAACTACCGTACTCCTTGGGTCGTGATGACGGTGATCCCCTTCTCGCTGATCGGCATCCTGCCGGCGCACGCGCTGATGGGCGCCTTCTTCACCGCGACGTCGATGATCGGCTTCATGGCTGGCGCCGGCATTGTGGTGCGCAATTCGATCATCCTGGTGGACTTCATTGAACTGCGTCTGAGCCAAGGGCTGAGCCTCGAGGAGGCCTGCATCGAATCGGGGGCGGTGCGCTTCCGCCCGATGATGCTGACTGCGCTCGCGGTGGTGGTCGGCGGGCTGGTGATTCTGGCGGACCCGATCTTTCAGGGCCTCGCGATTTCGCTGCTCTTCGGCGCGATCGCCTCGCTCCTGATCAGCCCCATCGCCGTGCCGCTGCTGTACGCGATGGTGCGCCGCAAGCCCGCACGGTGAGGCAATGGTGCCAGCAGCCCGGCGCTGTGCCGCTCGGCTGCGGACATCGCCCGTGTCGCGCGACCCGGCGTATCCTGCGGTCGCGCTCGTCGCTCAGGGCGCCCCGCTTCAGCGGTTGTCCTGAACCCGCGCCACGCGTTCACCGCGGGCGGGAAGCAAGCTGGACCCAGACATTCGCAACGGTGATCAAGCCCCCGCCGACGAGAAGCGTCCACGTCGGCTGCTCGTTCGCGTAGGTGATCCCAGCCCAAACGGAAAGCCACGCCGGCAGGAACAGTGCCTTGATGGATCCGAAGATCGGCTCCACGCAGTACAGCAACCCGGCCTGCGTTGCGGGCATCTTCGGTTGCCAGATGTTCATCAGGGAAAAGGCCCCCAGCGTGCAAAGCAGCGTGAGCGTTCCGGTGAGTCCCCACCACGCCCCCGAGTGAGTGAAGGTGCCCAGCCCGGCGAAAACCGCTTCGAGAGACTGGCCGGGGGCGACGGTCCACGCCGCGCCAAGAAAAATGACCGCCTCGGTTCCGAACATGATCAGAGTCAGGGGTACCGCGCGGTTAGCGGCGTATTCGGAGCGATCCAGCCAGAGGATCTGTCCCATGAAGAACAAGGACGCGAGGAGCGTCTCCAACTCGCCGCGGCCGAACGAGAACGTCTGGACGTTGAACTGACCGAGAATGCCGACGCCGACCAGTACCAGACCCGCGCTGGCCCAGACGGCCAGACCGGGGTTGCGCCGCGTGCGCCACGCCACGTAGAGCGGGATCAGGATGGCATACAACTGAGTCAGGAAGGCGGACGTGCTGGCCGCCGTATAGTGCAGACCGTCGCTCTGCAGGAGCATGCCGCCCGACGAAAAAAGCCCCAGGATCACCCCCTGCTTCCACTCGCCCCGCGTGAAGTCGAGGCGGCGTACCCGTACCCACTGCCAAACGACCAACAGCAGAGTCGCGAGGAAGAAGCGCGGGAACAACGCAAGTGCCGTCTGGAACCACCCCGGCGTCCCCGGCGCGAGAAGCTTTTCCTGCAGCAGGAGCAACCCCTTGATCAACGGGAACGACAGTCCCCAGAAGAGGTTCGCCAGGAGGAGTCCAAGGACGGCGCGGGTGTGGAGGGAAAGGGCCAAGCGCCGATTGAGTCACTGCTCCGCGATGAAGCGCAAGGCCGTTGATGCGGGAAGGGCAGACCAGGGGTGGAAGGCAACCACCCGAGCGGAATACCCAAGGCAGCAGGCCACGGCGAGCGAGGTGGCCCACCGTCGCCCGAGCACCGCCTAACCCGTGCGCCACCCGGCGCTGTTCCGCCGGACACCGAACGCCACGCGCAGATCAACGTGGGCGCAACCCGCGAGCTATGCCTTGGTCTCCAGCGCGGCCTCGATGACCTTGCAACTCGTGCGGAGGATCTCGAGGCGGGCGTGGCGCTTGTTGTTCGCGGGTACGAGGTGCCAGCGGGCGAACGGGTGGTCGGTCAGCGCGAGCATGTCGCCCACCGCCACTTCGTAAGCCTCCCACTTGCGGCGGTTCCGCCAGTCCTCCGCGTTGATCTTGTGCTGCTTGTACGCGGTGTCCTCCCGCGCCCGGAAGCGGCGGAGCTGCTCATCGCGCGAGATGTGCATCCAGAACTTCAGGACAATGGTCCCATGCTCCGCGAGCTGCTCCTCGAAGTCGCTGATCTCGCCGAAGGCCCGGCGCCACTCGTCGGGACGCGCGAAGCCTTCGAGCCGCTCGACGAGCACGCGGCCGTACCAAGAGCGATCAAAGATCGTGACATAGCCGTCGCGGGGGATCTGCCGCCAGAAGCGCCAGAGGTAGTGGTGCGCCTTCTCCTCATCAGTCGGCTTGGCGATGGGCACCACGCGGTAGAAACGCACGTCAATCGCCGACGCGAGGCGGCGGATCGCCCCACCCTTGCCCGCAGCATCCCAGCCTTCGAAGACGAACACCACCGAGCGGCGCGCTTCGTACGCGGCACGGAGCGCGCGATAGAGGCGGCCGAGCCATTTCTCGCGCTTGCGCTCGTAATCATCCTCGCCAAGGCGCTGATCCAACGGCGTGGCGCGCAGCCAACGCACGCCGCTGGGCGCCAGGGCGCGCGGGGCGCGGTCCGGACGGCCGGTGGCGGCAACGAGGCGCTGGGCCTTCTTCAGGTGGGCGCGGAACTGACGGAGGATGATTTCGCCGACGCGGAGGTTGCGGGCACGCTCGTCGAGCGCATCCACGACCGTCCACCGCGCTCCCGGTCGGTCGGTCTCGTCGAGGATCCGCTGCGCGGTCCGCGCGAGCGGGGTGTAGCGCTGGTGCGCCAACCAGTCCTCCTCGGTCACGCGCCACGCCTTGTCGGGGTCGGCCTCCAGCGCCCGCAACCGGGTGCGCTGGTCCTTCTTCGAGAGATTAAGCCAGAGTTTGATCACCAGCGTGCCGTCGTCCGCGAGGAGCTTCTCGAAGTGGCGGATCCGCCGGAGTTCGTGGTCGAGCTCAGCCCTGGCCTTGACGCCGCCGTGCAGCTGTTCGTGGAGCGTTTCCGTGTACCAAGAGGAGGCGAAGACCCCGATGCGGCCGCGCACGGGGAGGTTGCGCCAATAACGCCACATCAGCGGGCGTTCCCGCTCTTCCTCCGACGGCGATTGCAGGGCGAAGGTCTCGACGCCGCGGGGGTCCAGCCACTCCCCGAGGGTGTTGAGGAGGTCGCCCCGGCCCGAGCCGGCGACGCCGGCGACGATCAAGACGACGGTGAAGGGGGCGTCCTTCAGTTGGACCTGCAGCTGGACAAGTTCCTCGCGCAGCGCCGGGAGGCGGGCGGTGTACTGTTTCTTGGTCAGGCGGGGGACCGCCTTGGCCGGGGAGGAAAGGCCCATGGACAACAGGAGACAACCTGACGGCGGCGCTGTCGAGTGTCCGCGCCGCCCCGCCGGAAATCGTCACCCGACCGGCCGCCAGCACCCTCTGCGTCGGACCGCCGCCAGACCCGGGGCCCAGACTCGTTTTCCGCCATCGCGGGGGGTGGCTGTTCTGCGGCTTGACACCCTCCTGCATCTCCGGCACTTCAGTCATCTCTTAATCAACTTCCGACCATGCAACCCACCTTCCGCCCGCATCGCAAGAAACGCGCCCGCAAGATCGGTTTCCGCGCCCGCAAGGCCACCAAGGGTGGTCGTAAGGTGCTGGCCGCGCGCCGCCGCAAGGGTCGCAAGCGCCTGACGGTCGTCTGATTCCGTCATCGCCCGCCCCGCCCTGGCCAGCGTCCGCGTCCGCCATGCGTTTCCGCGCCGAGCAGCATCTGCGGCGCCAGCGCGACATTCAGGCGGTCCGCGAGTCGGGCCGTCGGTGTGACTGTGGCGGGTTTACGCTCTGGTACCGGCTGAGGCCGGCAACGCCCCCGCCACCCGCGAGTCTGCGTCGGATTTGTACGGTCGCCTCGACCGCCGCCGTCGGGGGAGCCGTCGAGCGGGCCCGCGCCAAGCGTCGGCTGCGTGAGGTGTTTCGGCAGCATCAGGAGGTGGTGCCGCCCGGTTACGATTTACTGCTGGTTGCGAAGCGTTCGCTCAATCGGCTTGAGTATCGGGAAATCGAACGGAAGTTCATCGAGGCCTGCTCGCGCCTCGCGCCCCGCCCCTCCCCCTCCGCATGACGCCTTCGGAGTCACCGTCGCCCGTCTTTCGCCTCGCCCGCGGCCTCGCCGCGCTTCCGGTATCGGCGCTCCTCGGGCTTATCCGGGTCTACCAGCTCGCGGTGTCACCGGTGCTGCCGTGGGTGATGGGGCCGGGCTGCGGCTGCCGTTTCTATCCGAGCTGCTCGCACTACGCGGCCGACGCGCTGCGGGAACATGGTCTCGCGCGCGGGAGTTGGTTGACGGTGCGCCGGTTGGGGCGCTGCCATCCGTTCCATCCGGGCGGGGTGGATCTGGTCCCCCCGCGCGTCACCCCGCGCTGCACCGCCGTTGCACGGTCCGCGCCCCCTCCCCTTTCTCTCGCTCACTCCGCACTCGCCGGCACGACCTCTGCCGCCGTCCTTTCCACCGCTTCCGACGTTCATGGATAAAAAGAACACCCTCATCGGCGTGGCCCTCATGGCCGCGGCCATTGCCTTCCTGATCTACGGCAACAGCCGCACTCCGCCGCCCCCGGCCCTACCCCCGGCCACGACCGCCACGCCGGCGCCCGGAGCTCCGGCCACGCCGAGCCTCGGCGCCCCCGCCGCGCCGGCGGCCGCCTCATCGACCTTCGCCGCGCTCGTCAGCGACGACGCGGAGGCCCGCGTCACCACGCTCCGCAACGCCTACGTCGAGGTTCGCCTGAGCGACTTCGGTGGCGCGGTCCGCGAGGTGGCCTTCCTGAAGTATCCCGCCATTCAGGATCAGCCGGCTCCGTTCGTGTTCAATTCGCTCCGCGCCGACCCGATCCTCGCCTTCGCCGAGTTCCCGGGCCTCGACCGCAAGGCGCGCTACGAGCTGGTTTCCGCGTCGGCCACCGAGGTGGTCTACCGCATCGTGCTGGAGAACCGAGTCGAGGTCACGCGCCGCTACTCCATTCATTCCAACGACGCGACCCTCAAGGAAGGCGACGATCCTTACGAGATCCGCCACGAGACGTCGTTCCGCAACCTCACCGACCAAACGATCGCCCTGCCCCGCGCCGCGCTGAGTCTCGGCACCGCCGCGCCGTTCAGCGCGCTGGATTACGGACAGTACCTCAACGTCGGGTTCTTCAACGGCGAGGAGTTCCAGTTCAACGAACGCAGCGAGCTCGAGGGCGGCGGCTTCCTCGCCGGCATGGGCTTCGGCGATCCGAACCCCAAGCCCCAGATCGAACAGATGGGCTCCGTCGTCTGGGCCACCGTCAAGAACCAGTTCTTCGCTTCCATCCTCCACCTCGACCAACCCGGCATCGGTATCGTCACGCGCCGCGTCGAGCTGCCCCCGTTCCCGGGAACCACGTCCCCGAACATCGGCGTCGCCGGCACCGTCCGAGTCGACCTGAAGGCGCTCGCACCGCAGGCGACGGAATCCTTCGGCGGCGATCTCTACGTCGGTCCCAAGGAGTACAAGCGCCTCGCCTCCCTGCCCAACCAGCAGGATCGCGTGATGCAGTTCGATCGGTACTTCTTCAACCGGATCCTGCTTTCAGGCTACGTCGGGCCGTTCCTCCTCACGCTGATGCACAGCGCGTATGACTTCATCCCGAGCTGGGGCTGGGCGATCGTGCTCATGACCCTCTTCCTCAAGATCATCACGCTGCCGTTCACGCTCGCCGCCTCCCGCGCCGCGAAGCGCATGCAGAAGCTCCAGCCGCAGCTCCAGGTCGTCCGCGAGAAACACAAGGACAACCCGCAGAAGCTGAATCAGGCGACGATGGAGATTTTCAAGGAGAACAAGGTGAACCCGCTCGGCGGCTGCTTGCCGATCCTGATCACCATCCCGCTCTTCGTCGGCTTCTTCGCAATGCTCCAGAGCGCGTCGGAACTGCGCTATGCCTCGTTCCTGTGGGCACACGATCTCTCCGCTCCCGACACCGTCGCGCGGATTTTCGGGCTGCCGCTCAACATCATGCCTCTGCTCATGGGCGCCACGATGGTCGTGCAAATGCGGCTCACGCCCACGCCGACGACGGACAACCTGCAGGTGAAGATGATGCAGTTCATGCCGATCATCTTCACGCTGTTCTGCTACAACTTCTCCTGCGCGCTCGCCCTCTACTCGACCGTGAACGGTCTCTTCACGATCATCCAACAATTGCTGGTGAACAAGTTCTCGAAGGATGATCCAGCCCCCGCCGCCACCCCCGCCGTCGTCGGCGGCAATCCGTGGAAGCAGGCCAAGCGCTCGAACAAGAAGTAATCTCTCTGCCAGCCGGAGCAGCGGCGCACCCCCCGCCTCCGGCTCGCGATCGTTTCCGCCCCCCGCGTCTTTCCCTTCCGTCACCCGCCATGGCAGGCCATAACAAATGGTCCAAGGTCAAGCGGCTCAAGGCCGTGACCGATGCCCGCAAGGGCAAGGTGTTCTCCCGGCTTTCCCGCGACATCACGCTGGCCGCCAAGGCCGGCGGAGGCGACCCCGACGCGAACGCCCGGCTGCGCACGCTGCTGCTCAAGGCCCGCGAATCCAACATGCCCGCCGACAACGTCGATCGGGCGATCAAGAAGGGTACCGGCGAACTCCCAGGCGTCGTGTACGAGGATGTCACGTACGAGGGCTACGGTCCCGGGGGCGTCGCTTTCGTGGTCAAGGTCACCACCGACAACAAGACGCGCTCCGCTCAGGACGTGCGCAGCATCTTCGCCAAGCACGGCGGCAACCTCGCCGCCTCGGGGGCGGTGGCGTTCCAGTTCCTGCACGCCGGGCAGTTCCTCATCGCCAAGGACCAAGTCACCGAGGACCGGCTGATGGAGATCGCGCTCGATGCCGGCGCCGACGACGTGATCACGACCGACGAGGGTTTCGAGGTCCGCTGCGAGGTCACGCGCTTTGACAAGGTGCTGCACGCGCTCGACGCCGCGGGGATCAAGACCGCCAGCTCAGAACTCGCCTACATCCCGACCAGCACCGTGCCCGTGAACGCCGCGGGGGCCACCGCGATCGAGCGGTTGCACGACGGGCTCGAGGAGCACGACGACGTGCAACACGTCTTCTCGAACGAGGAAGCGAGCTAGACTCGCCCCGCACGAGGGCCGCAGCCGGGATCTCCGGCCGGGCGACGGCCACGCTCCCGCTCAGGCGCTCTCGGGCAGGAAGGTGGGAAACGCGAAGCCGCGCGGACTGACGCGCAGCGCGGGGTGCTGCACCCCACTCCGGCCCGACTGCGGCAGCGGCACCGGCCGCACCTGCGCGACGTGCAACTCGACGTTGCGGCCGCCCAGCGCATAGAGCAGGGCCACGAGGCCCGCGGCCGCCGCCGGCGCGAGGACCAGCACGCTGCCACCGCGGAAAGCATCCAGCGCAGTAAAGAGCAGTTCCTCGGCCGTCGCCTCGTCATCCACCGCCCCTGGCCCAACGGCGCGATGGTGCGGGTGCACGCTGGCGACCAAGTAACCCGTCAATGCCCCAGCCGCGTCCTCCGCCACCCAGACGCGCCAGTCGCCCACGCGATTGGCGAGAAAGAGCGCATGGTCTCCCGGGCGCGCGATGCCCCGCCGGGCCTGCTCGTACGCCGCGATCCTGGTCGCATCTTCGGGCGTCGCCGCGCGCACACGCCGTGGTGCAGCGGCCCCCGCGACGCCCGCGCGGGATGCCCTGATCCGCGCCGCCACCTCCGGCGGCAACGCCAATCCAGATGGCGGTACCGTGAGCACAATGTCCTGGTACACCTCCTCCGGCACGAAGCCATGGCGCGTATAGAGCGAGTACGAATCGAGGTTGAGCAAA
>CAIOYO010000230.1 GCA_903862595.1 uncultured Opitutaceae bacterium
CACCCCGGGTTTCACGAGCCACGTCCGCTACACAACGAATCCGTCAGCGGGCGTGGAGGTCCAGACCAACATCGGACAGACGGACGCGGCGGAGCGCCTGGCGGAGACGGTGTTGGAGGCAGTGATCGCGGGGGCGTTGCGCCCGTGACAGGCCCGTGAAGGCCCGCTGAACGGTCCCCATTCCGACTCCTTTCGACCGTGGGCTGCGGTCGGCTCGGCGGTCGGCGCGGGGGTACGTGGCGGTGCGCTTCGCGGACTGTGGGTGGCAGCGCGTGAGACGTGGCGAACGACGCGGTATCCGAGTCATCACTGCTTGCCGGGCTTGCGGATGACTCATGGATTGACCGCGGGTGTGGCGGGGTTTTGCCTGCGGAGTGGTGAGTCTCGAACCAACGAACCTCTGCCTTGACCCGCGTTGTGCTGCGGCGCGGCTTGGGCCGGTGAGTCCTCTCGGAAGGCAGGGTTATGCTGACTGAGCGGCCTCTTCTCGTTCGCTGGGGGCCGGCCTTGCTCCTCGCCGCGTGGGCGCTGCTGCTTTCCTCGTGGGCTCACTTCATCATCGCGCCGCAGCGCAACCTCCTCAACGACGAGGCGGTCGAATTGCTGCAGACGGTTGATCTGCCGTTCAACACGTTTCACTACCTCGCGCCGGCGCATCAGGACCGCTGGTGCGAACCGGTGGAATCCGCCGGCATCTACCTCAACCGGCTCTTCGTCGGCCCCGGCCGCTACGACGTCACGCCGCTGCGGATCCTGCACCTGGTCGTATTCGTCGGCGGCGTTCTCGTCTTTTATGCGGCGGCGAACCGGGTGTTGCCGCGCTTCTTTAGCGTCGCCGCGTCCGCCATCTTCGCCGCTTCCTCCGTCAACCTCTACTACAATCAGGTCCTCACGCGTAACTACCTCAGCGCACCGCTGGCCGCGCTGATTCTCTTCTTTCTGGTGCGCTCCTTCCACGCGCGCACGGCCGCACAACGCTCCCGCTCCTTGGTCTGGGGCGTGGGGTGTGTACTGCTGGTGGGCGTCATGACCTACAGCGCGTTTCGGCCCTTGGCGGCGGCGCTCTTCGTCGCGCTGATGCTGGAGGTAGCCACGCGGCCGGGTTCGAACGTCCGGGAAAAGTTGCAGCAGTGTCGGATGCCGGTGGCGTGCTTCCTCGGGATCGGCGCCGCGACGGGTGCGCTGCTGTGGGTTTCGCAGACGCCGTTGGGCCTGTTTGTGAGCCGCGGGACCTATTCGTTGGCGAAGGGGTTGAGTCCGTGGTCGAGCTTGGGGCTGACGTGGGCTTCGCCCATCTGGCTCACGAGGTCTTCGGAGTACGAGGGGAAGTTCATCATCGACGAAACTCACTGGGCGTTCGAGCAGCCGTACATCCTCTGGCCGCTGGCGGCGTTCTACGTGCTGGGTCTGCTGGGCGGGTTACTGGGGCGTGGCCGCGAAGGTCGGCCCGAGCTTTTTATCGCGGCGTGGACGGTCGTGCTCTGTCAAGCCGTGCTCTCCGCCGGGGGGCCGAACCTGAAGTATTCCTACGTGCTCTTCCCGTTCTACGTCCTGCTGACGTTCGCCGGGCTGCAGGTCGCGGCGGAGGCCGCGGTGCGGGGATTGCAGCGTGTCGCCCGCCTCGGCCCCTCGTCACCGAATCCGCGCTTTCCGCCGTCGGTCCCGGGCTTCGTGCGGGCGTGCGTGATCGCGGGTCTGGTGCTGTACGTCGGTCTCGACGTGAGGCATCTGGCGGGACGTCCCGCGTTTATCAACGACCTGACCCGGGATCCGGATCCGCTGCGGCTGATGGTTCACTACCAGAAGATGCACCGCCTCGCGATCGACACGGCCCAGACCGCGATCGATCTGGCGCGGGCCTCACCGGAGAGCATGGTCTACGCTCAAGCCGTCTGGGGAGGAGATCTCGTTTACTGGATGATCCGCCCCCACGCGAACATCAAGAAGGTCGACACACCGCAGGAGTTTTCCCGGCTTGTTGAGGCTCAGCCGGGTCGCAAGGCGGTGCTCGTGTTCAACCACGCGGGGGAGCGGGACGTCATCCGGGGTTTCCACGAGTCGGCCCAGCGCCACGGCGTCGAGGTGCACTTCCTCGACCCGATCCCGTACTGAGCGCGAGCGGCGCTGAAGCGGCGACGCGGCGAGCGGCGAGTGGCGACTGCGCGTCAGGGAGCGTCCCCTGGGGCGGCGAGTCCGAGACTGGAGAGTTGGCGGGAGTCGCGGAGGTTGTCCCGCCAGCCCTGTACGGACGGATGAACCAGTCGGATCACCGTGTTGTAGGCGAGGGGGATGACCGGCATTTCGTCGAGGATCATCCGGTCCAGCTCCTGATAGAGGGCGTGGCGCGCGGTCCGGTCCATCGTTGAGGCGGCCTGATCGTAGAGGCGATCGTAGGTGGCGTTGGTCCACCGCGAATCGTTGAACTCGCTGGTGGAATGGCAGAGCAGGAACAACTCGGCGCACTCCGGGGTGAACGGATTCCACCCCGCGCGCGCGAGTTCGTAGCGGCCGGTGCGGCGCGAATCGAGGAACACCTTCCACTCCTCGTTGCGCAGTTCGACGTCGATCCCGAGCTCGCGTCGCCAGATCTGCTGCAGTGCCTCGGCGACCTCGCGGTTCCGCTCGGACGTATTGTAGAGGTAGGTGACCTTGGGAAAACCGGTGCCGCCGGGGAAGCCCGCCTCCGCGAGGAGGCGGCGTGCGTCGGCCGCGCCCTCGGTGATCTGATTCTTCGGCTGGTAATTGCCCATGCCGGGTTGGCCGAGCGATCGGGCGGGAATTTCGCCGCGGCCGAGGACCTTGTCCGCCAATTGCTGACGGTCGATCGCGAACGCGAGCGCGCGACGCACGCGCGGGTCGCGGAGGACGGGGTGCTCGGTGTTGACGTTGAGGTAGTGCAGACCGAGCCGCGGGGCCACGTGGAGCTGGTCGGGCCACTGCTTCCGGTAGACCGGCAACTTGGTCGTCGGCACGCCCGACGTGGAGTGAAGCTGTCCGGTGCGGTAGGCGCGGTCCTCCGTGTCCAGGCTCTCGATGGGGTGAAAGTGGATTTCGCGCAGCCGGATCCGCGCGGCGTCGCGGAAGTGCGGGTTTCGTTCGATGACGAGGGGGTGATTGGGCTGCCACTCCTTGAGTCGGTAGGGACCGCTGCTGACCATCCGGCCGGGCTTTGTCCACAGTCCCGACGGATTGGTCCAGCCGCCGTTCGCCTCGATGGAGGCCCGGTGCACCGCGACGAACGGGTACGTTTCGAGGTAGTTGAGCAGCTGCGGCAAGGGGGCGCGGAGTCGGATACGAAGGACATAGGGACCATCCGTGCTCACGCCGATGGTCGCTGGGTCCTTGGACTTGCCCCGGTGGTAATCCTCCGCGCCGGCGATCGGGTAGGCGAGGTTGGCGAGCGTTCCGCCGAGGCCGGGCTCGACGATCCGCACGAACGACGCGCGGTAATCCTCGGCGGTGACCGGATCCCCGTTGGACCAGCGGCCGTCCCGCCGCAGATGGAACGTGTAGTCCAGCCCGTCCGCGGAAATCTCCCAACGCTCGGCGCCGCACGGCAGTACCTCGTTGATGTTGTCCGGATCAGCCACGACCAAGGCGTCGAAGAGCTCGTTGATGATGAAGGCCTCGGGCGATCCCGAGTTCCGCTGCGGGTCGAGAGTCGACGGCTCGACGCCATTGCCGGCGTGCAGCACCTGCTCACGGATGCCGCGCTCGACCGACGACTCCCTCGGCTGGCAGGCGGACTGGAGAAACGCCGCGGCGACGAGGACGAACAGGGACGCAGGTCTCAGGCTCATGGTCGATGGTTCGCGTGCAGGCCGACGAAGGCATCAGGTGGGCGACCTCCCTCGGGGTCAACTCTACGGAAGCCGGGGCGAGGGACTGTCGACGGACGGATGAGGGTCCGCTTCCTGAGCTGGGGGTGACGCGCGAGGGCTGGCGGACCGGCGGGGCCGATCCCGTCGGTGCAGCCGTGGAGACCCGTGCTTGCCTCCCACGGCGGGTTCACGACCGTAGCGGCATGGATTCCACCCCGAGCAAGGACCCGCTGCACGGCGTTACCCTCAAGCAGCTCCTGACTGAGCTGGTCGCGGAGCACGGTTGGACCGGACTCGCCGCGCGGGTGGACATCCGCTGCTTCCGTTTTGACCCGAGCATCAACTCGAGCCTCGTGTTCCTCCGCCGAACGCCCTGGGCGCGGAAGAAGGTGGAGGAGCTCTACGTGCAGGGTAAGGCCCGTTGAGACCTTTCGGGGCCGGTTTCGCGCCTCCTTGAACTCCAGCGGGTTTCCGCGCTAGGGTCTCCACGATGCCTCATCGAATCCTGCGCGGGTTGATCTGTTTTGCCGTTGTGGTTGTGACTTCGCTGTCCGCGGCGGGACCGCATCCCACGATGCTGACCGTGAAGTACAAGGATCTGATGCTTCCGGTCGTGAAGTTGATCGGCAGCGATCCCGTGGTCTTGGTTGACGGCAAGGAGAAGCGCATCCGGACGGAACCGACCTACCAACCGCAGCGCATCCCCGATTACAGTCCGGCGGAGATTGCGTTGCGGAACGTGTCGCTCGGCGGAGTGCAGATCTTCGCCACGGTTGACGGGGAGCAGCGCACCAATGGACCGGTGACGGGCAATCAGGGTGGACTCGCGGAGTTCCGTGCTTCCGTCACCGCGAAGCAGGCGATGCCGCAAGGCTTCATCGCCGTGGTGCTCTACTCGGAGGCAATGTTCGCCAGCGAGGCGGCCCTTTTCCAGCCGCAGATCGTGGTGCATGCCCTTCCTCCGCTCCCGGCGGGCGTCGAGGTGCCGGTGCGGGTGACGTCGAAGATGTTCACCTTCACCCCGGGTCAGAAGTACTTTGTGCAGGTCTTTGATCAGGACGGCGCGGAAATCCTGACGCCTTTTGCGCGGCAGGGCTGGTCTTACTACGCGTCGCTGGAGAAGCTGCAGTTGGCCACGGTCCTGAAGCAGTACCTGATCGCCCAAGCGGGGCGGAATGCGCCCGCGAGGCCGGTGGTCTCGGTCAAACCGCTGCTGCCGCCCGACGCGACCCGGCCGACGACGCCGATCACGGCCTCGTTTGGCGTGACGGCGGAGGGTCACGTGGAGGACGTGCGATTGTCCCCAGCGGCCTCCGCCGAAATCGAATCAGCCGTACGTGACGCGATGGGTGGGTGGCTGTTCCTGCCGCAGATCAAGGCTGGAACGCCCGTCGCCTGCCGCGTCGAGGTTCCATTGCGATTCTAGCGGGGGCCGCTCAGCGACGTCCGGGGAGGGTCAGGCCTCGCGGTTGAGCTCTGCCTCCATGGCCTCGCGGAGGCGGGCGTGGTGCTGGGGCAGTTCGGCCAGTCCCCTTTCCAGTGCGGCGAAGTCGCTGAGTCGCCCGGCTCGTTCGAGATCCCGGGCGAGCGCGGCCAAGGCGTCGCCGCCCACGGTACCGATCCCTCCTTGGATCTTGTGGGCCACGAGGACGGCCCCGGCGGCGTCTCGGGACTCGATCCTTGCGCGCAGTTCGTCGATCTGACCGGGCAAGTTATTGAGGATGGCTCGGAGGATCTCGCGCGCGAGGCCACGGTCCTCGCCGAGGCAGGCGAGGAAGCGCTCGCGATCGAAGATCGCGAGCCCCGTCTCGAGTGGCGCGGAGCTGGGATCGCGGGTCACGCTTCCAGTCGTCGCTGAGGATGCCCCGCCTTCCCGCGGAAGCCAGGCCTCGAGAAGGTCGGCCAGACGCTGGATCTGGAGTGGCTTGGCGATGAAATCATTCATCCCGGCGTGGAGTGAACGGTCGCGGTCGCCAGGCACGGCGTTGGCGGTCATCGCGATGATCGGGATTCGGTGGTTCAGGACGCTCGACTTCGGGTTGCGGACCCGGCGCGTGGCCTCCAGTCCGTCCATCACCGGCATTTGCACATCCATGAGGACCAGGTCGTAGAGAAGGCCGGTGAGAGCCTGGAGAGCCTCCTGTCCATTGGCGACGGAGTCGGCGCGCAGACCGAACCTCGTGAGCATTGCGGCCGCGACGTGCTGGTTGATGATGTTGTCATCGACCACGAGAATGCGGGCGCCGCCCGGGCGGATCTCGATGGGCAGAGGGTGGGTGGCCATTGGGCGAGCGGATCATTCGACCGAGGTGGGACCCGGAAACATGAAAGGAATGTCGGTAAGTCTGGGCGGGCGTCAACTGGGGTATCCACGTAATGCACTACACGTACGCAGGAAAGCCAGCGGGGACGGGTTGGCCCCCGTGGTTCCGTTTCAGCGTGGCGGCTGAGGCGCGGGAAATCCTGACCGCCTCAGGGGAGCGAGGCGTCAAGGCCCCACCGCGACGTCACTTGCGAGCGGGCGTGAGCGGGGGCGTGACGTGCAGGTTGACGATGCCGAGTCCCGCTTCGCCGGCGATGGAGTAGAGGAGCCAGGCGGTTTCGCCCTCACGCCAGACGGCCGGATCGCGCAGTTCGCGCACCCGGGCATCGCCGTGCTTGATCGTGCTTCCCCCGCGGGAATAAGCGAGCGGCAGGTCCGTCCCTTCCCAGGGCAATTCCGGCTGGAGTATTTCGATCACGCCGCGGGCCCGCCAGGTTTCCGGAGGACCGGCGAGATCCACGACCGTACACAGGATGCGTTCCGGACGATGGCCGACGCAGGAAAAGTAGACGAATAGACGTCCCTGATGCAGGTCCAGCCCCACGTGCCGGATCCCATAGCGCGCGTCGCCGCTCGTCGGTCGTCCCGCGGCGGGGGGAGCACCCGGTTCGCCGCGCAGCGCGGGATCGACGGCGGCCTGGATCTCCGGACCGATGATGGTCGCGACCGGCTCGAAGGGATCGCCGAGTTTCGGCGCTCGGCCCATTACGCCCGAGTGGTTCAACCCGTACCATGCGCCCTCGTGCCGGAACACGCGAAGGTACGCGGGGCCGACGATCGTCCCCAGATCGGTGAACGAGAGACCATCACGGGAAACCGCCACCGAGGTGACTTGCGGTCCGCCGTCGCGGGGAACGCCATGGGAAAAGAGGAAGATCTGGCGGGTTTCCTCGTCGATTACCGCCTCGGGCGAGGCGATGTGGCCCCGGAGGGCGCGTTGCTCCTTGATGGGCAGGATGCCACCCGGGTGGAGCGTCCACGGGCCTTCCGGACGATCCGCGAAGGCCAGCCGGATGTACTTCCCGTTGTGGTGCGCGAAGTACAGGTGGTAGCGACCACCAGGCTTCTCCACCCAAGGCGGCATGCGGATCAGCGAGGGACCGTTGATGCTGAGGCCCTCGTCGCCCGGGAGCATTTCCGGCGCGATCAGTGGCCCCGTCAACGTGCGGGTGACCGAGATCGAGGGCAGCGGCGCGGCCGCGTGGCCGACGGTGAGGACGAGAAGCGCGGCGACAACGGTCCGGCGGAAGCACCAGACTTGCCACGCCCGGGGTAGGGGCCAGACAGCATCACGCATGGAAGGCACCGTGGATGAATGAGCGGGCGGAGGGAAGGCCATTGCATCAGCCTGTCCGATGCTCCATCGCGGGGAGGATGACTCGGATGGCGGGAAGCTGGCGGACTCGTGTCACCGCCTCGGGCTCGCCGCCTGGCTTGGACGGAGTCCCATTCGGGTGGACACCTGAGGGCTCCGGCGGTTAGGCGTTGCGGATCATGGAAACCGTTCTTGTGACCGGGTCCTCGGGACGCGTGGGTCGCGCCGCCGTCGCGGAATTACGACGCCGCGGCCGAAACGTGCGTGGGTTTGATCTCGTGCCGTCGGTGACGCTGCCGGAGCCGCTCACGCAGATCGGTGACCTCGGCGACCGCGCGGCGTTGGATCGGGCGATGGCGGGGGTGTCGTGCCTCGTGCACTTGGCCGCGGTGCCCGATGACGACGATTTTCTGACCCGCCTGTTGCCCAATAACCTCGCTGGACTCCATCACGTGATGGAGTCCGCGCGGGCCGCCGGGGTTCGCCGCATCGTGCTGGCCAGTAGTGTGCAGGTGAACTGGTGGCAGTTGCAGCGAGGACCGTTCCCCATCCGCGAGAGCGACCCGGTCTCGCCGCGCGGGTGGTATGCCGCGACCAAGATGTTTCTGGAGTCCATCGGACGCGGTTTCGTCGAGTTGCACGGCCTGTCCGTGATCGTCGCCCGACTCGGATGGTGTCCGCGCCCCGGCCAGGAGGCCGAGCTGGCTTCCGCCGAAGGCCCGCAGGACTTCTACTTCAGCCCCGGTGACGTCGGGCGGTTCCTTGCCGGCTGCGTGGAGGCGCCGCCGGACGTCCGCTTTCTCACCGTGAATGGCACGAGCCGTCCCCGCCGCAAGACTCGGCTCGATCTCACGGTTGCGGAGACGACGCTGGGCTACCGTCCGCAGGACACGTGGCCCGAGGGGCTCTGAGCCCGCGAGGCGTGCCTCCCTAGGGCAGCTCGTAGACCTCGATCAGCACCACGCCGGTCGTGTTGTTGCTGCCGAAGGCGGTTGCCGTGTAGGCGCCGGGAGGGAGCTCGACCGCGATGGCCGAATCCCGGCTGGCTGACCCGGACGATTGGGTGAGAGGTTGATCGGGCTCCGTTCCGTTGCCGGAGGCCCGTCACCTCGGGGCAACCCCCACCTGATCCCCTCGGGCTACAGCTTGCCGATCTGGCCGACGGTTAGGCCACCGTCGACAACGATCACTTGACCGGTGATGTAGGCGGCGGCGGGGGAAAGCAGAAACGCGGTCGGACCGGCGCAGTCCTCGGCCTCGCCGACCCGTCCGAGGAAGATCTTCTTCTCGTAGTGGTGGCGCTTTTCGTCCTGCTCGTCGATCCACTTGGTTAGAGGCGTGCGAATCAGGCCGGGAGCCATGCCGTTGACCCGGATGCGGTGCGGCGCCAGCGCCTGCGCGAGCGTGCGCGTCATCATCACGAGCGCGCCCTTCGAGGTGTCGTAGGCGGTGGATTCATCCTCCGACTGGAAACCATTCGTCGAGGAAACGATGACGACGGCGCCCGGCCGCTGGCGCGCGACGAGTTCGCGGGCGAAGGCTTGGACGATGAAGTAGGCGGCGCGGACGTTCAGGTTCATCGTGCGCTCCCACTCGGCGGCGCCCATGCTCAGGAAGTCGCGATCGAAGAAACTACCGGCGTTACAGACGAGGAGGTCGAGCTGCGGCTTGGCGGCGAACGCGGAGGCGACGAGCGCCGCGGGCGTATCCGGATCGAGCAGGTTGCCGGCGACGAAGCCGCTGTCGGCGGGCAGATCCGGCGGACGTGACGTGTTGCCGTGGAAGACAACCTCGGCGCCGGCCTCTCGGAGGCCGTGCGCGATGGCGAGGCCAATGCCCTTGGAAGAGCCGGTGACGAGGCCGGCGCTGCCGGCGAGTGAGAAGGTTTTCATAGGGCGGAGAGTGGGTTGATCGACGGGCGGCGTCAGAGTGCGTTCCATCTGCGGTGCAGACCTACGCGGACAACCACCCGACCACGACACAAAGGACCAGCAGGGTCGCGGCCGGGAGCGACTTCTTCGCTGGATCGCTCACCCGCACGTGCATCGCGACGGCGGACAGCATGAAAAGAGCAAGGACGAACGCCGCCGGCTGGGTGAGTTCCGACCGCCAGACGCCGACAATCAAGGCGACGGCCAAGGTGACCTTGAGGATGCCCACGACGGTCATCACGGCCGAGCCGAGACCATAAACGGCGAACTCCTCACGCAGGTTGGCGGAACTCCCGCCGCGCCAAGGGCTGGGTTGATTGCGACGGAGGAGCCAGACGTTGAGGATGGCGAGGGCAATGAGCACCTGAACGACGAGCAAGACGGAGTGCATGGCTGGGGGTGGGTTGACGGCCTGGGGCTGGTCAGGGTGCCGAGAGCGACCGGAGTGCGAAGAGCAGCGCGAGAACGGCGGTCAGCGTGAGATAGATCAATGACGGCAGCGTTGGGAGCAAGCCGTCTTTGACCCGCCGTCGCGCCACGACGGCGGCCGCCATCACGACCGTGAGGCCGACGGCGGATAAAAAACCGACTTCAGGTACGGCGAGGCCCGCGAGCACCCCGACGGCGCCCGCGACTTCCAGCGCGCCGACCAAGCTCCGGAGACGGCCGAGTCCGAAGCGTTCGAACTCACTTCTCATCCAGCGGGAGCTTAGGCAGCTCACCCCGTAGGCGAGGAACGAGGCACCCACGAAGACCGCCAAGGGGGTCAGCATCACCACGTTGAGTCCTGGGTGCGGGGATGGGTCATGCGGGAAGATGCGGCGGGTGGCAGCTGGTTTTCAACGTGTCTCGTCGTCAGGGCGCAAGCGTGGGGCAGGGGCGTCGGTGACCTTGAGTCAGCGCCCGGCGGCCGATTCACTGAGGGCGAGGGCGCGGCTGCGGCTGGGCTCCTGAACGGCGGCCGTCCCGTTGACGCGTCCGCTCAGGGCGAGGGCGAGCAGCGGGTAAGCGGTTCCGCTGTACGTCACGAAGTGGCCGCGGTCGGTGTTCAGCGAACGGGTCCACCAGCGGCCCGACTCGCGCTGGTTGCGTTCCAGCCACGCCAAGCCGCGCTGCAGCCGGGGATCGGTCGCGGGGACACCCGACTCGCGCAGGACGACGATCGCGAGGCCGGTCTGGTGGCCGTCGCTGGGCGGCCGGGCGAAGTCCGGCTCCGACCGCAAGCGCTCCGCTCGGGAACCATCACCCCAGGCCTCAGGTGCGGCGAAGCTCCGGATCGACCAACCTCCGTCGAGCTGCTGCTGACTCCAGATGCGCTCGGCGAGACGCTGCCGCTGGTCCGCCGGGAGCAGGTCCGGCATCCGAGCGGCCGCCCACAGAAGCAGCGTGCCACCGTAGTCATGCGGAGGCGGGGTGGTGCGGAGGAACTCGCGCAGCTTGGCGAGGCCGGCCTGCGCCTGTGGGCTGGCGGACGCCTCCCAGGTGGGCACCGCTGCGACGGCCATGGCGGCTTGGGTCGCGAGATGGAAGCCATCCGATTCTAGCGGTGGCCAGCAACCCGGATTGTACCAGTCGCCGCTCTGAAGCTGGATCGCGAACATCAGCTCCAGGGCCTCGGCCGTCTCCGCCGAGAGTTGGCCGCTCACCCAGCGGTCCCACTCAGCGAGGCCGGCCGCAATATAGACGACCTCGCCGGAACGCGTGCCCTTGCTGAATTGCTCGCGCGGCGTGCCTTGGCGGGCCCGGAGTTGCTCGACGAAGACGTCGCGGATCTCGTCGCGCGGGCGGCCAAGAGTGGCGGAGAGCGCCGGGCGGGTGACGAGGTAGGTACCGGTGGTGTGGCAGGAGACGCAGCTCTTGGACCGGGCCCACGCGAGGGCGCCGCGATCGAGAAAGTGTTCCGCCGCCTCGGCCGACCACGCGGCGCGCACGGGCTCGTCCGCGACGAATTCCGGCACCAAGATGTCGCCGTGGCGGTACTGCGGAGACGGGACCTTGGACTCCGGGTAGGCGTCAGCCCGCAGCGCGGCTGGGGCCGCCGCGAGCGCGAGGAGCAGACCGAAACGGGCAAGCGACGCAGGGAACCGGCGGATCGGATGAACGCTCATGAATCGAGAGGGGACGAAGCCGGAAGCCGGACGCGTGGCATCCGGAGCGCGGGTCAGGACTTCGTGGTCGCGGCGATACCGCGTTTCTCGAGCTGGGCCTTGAGGCTGGCGAGGTAGCGGGCGTGGCCTTCCTCGTCGCGCACCGTGGAGGCGCCGAAGCAGAACGAGGCGACCGCCCGGCGGTGCCGGGGCGTGCGGTTTGTATCCGTCCAATGGATCGTGGCACTGGAGTGGGCGACGGCGTCGCCGGGCTGCAGTTCGATCGGTACGGGATCTAGCTTGCTCTTGTCGAAGCCGAGCAGGCCCTGGCTAAAACCGAGTACGCCGCTGGCGCCGTGCGGCTGGATGCCCTGACGCTGGGAGCCGCGTGCATACCATAGGCAGCCGTTCTCCTGATCCACCGGATCGAGCGCGATCCAGACGCCGCAGGCGATGTCGGGCTTGCGGTTCCAGTAGAAGCCATCCTGGTGGGCCGGCGTCGCGTTGGTGTCATAGGGCAGCTTGTCGAACCATTCCAGACCCTGCGGCACGGGGCGGTCGCCCATCAGATGACCCTGCACGGCGACCTGCGGGCCCTCCTGCATGAAACGCGCGAACCAGGCATCGTGCTTGTTTAACTGCTGCATCTTGCGGAGCGTTTCCGGATTCGAGTAATCGTCGAAGAATGCCTGGTCCTTCGGCAGGGTGGGTACGACTTCGCGCACGTAGCGGTCGAGGTTGGTCTGTAATTCCCGGAAGGACTCCGGGGAAAAAAGGCCGCGGATGACGACGAAGCCGTCGGCATCGTAGGCGCGCTTGAGGGCGGCGAGATCGGGGGTGGCGGTCATGGGGAGTCGGGTCGGGATAAGGAGCGGGAGGAGCAGGGGCGGAAACAACCGGCTCAGCGAGCCCTAGTAGCGGGGCGAGGGCTGAGCAAGGAAGTCCCGTTACGCTGCGGTGAGATCGTGCGGCTCACCCGGAGCGGCGGCATGGAGTAGCACGCCGTGGGGCATCAGTTGAGGTCGCTTTTCACCGGCGCGGTGACCTCAGGGCTTGGACGGTTCGGAGGCACGGAACTGGAGCGAGTAGAGGTCGGCGTCGCGCAGGACGACCCGGAGGCGGATGGGCGTGCCCTCCAGCTTCTTGAGGCTCGTGCCCCAGCGGGGATTGGCGGTCCATGTGACGACGTGGTCGATGTGGTCGCCCCAGAGCGGCGGGAAGGTTTCCAGTTCGTAGCCGGAGATCGGGTTGCCGTGCTGGTCCTGCAGCTCGAGCCGGATTGAACCCGCGGCCGAGGTCTCGAAGTTCAGCGACAGCGTATCGCCCGTGAAGATGAAGGGCTTGGTCACGAACTCCCCGCCGCGGTAGCCGGCCGAGACCGAGACCATGCCGTCGAGCCGCAGCACGCCGCGGCGTAGGTGCGCGGTGGACGAACGGTAGTTTTGGCTGAAGTAAAGCGAGAGCTCGTCGGGCGCGGTCTGGAGCAGGCCGGCGGCGACGTAGTTGTTGCGGTCGGTCCAGTTCAGCGGATCGCGACCGGGGCGGAGGAAGGATTCCAGGAAACGGCGGTCCCAGTGCACACCATCGCGGCTCGACATGAAGACGGCGTCGTTGATGCCCTTGTTCATGTCCGAGCCAGGCTGCTGGGGTGAGGTACGGTGAGGCTGGTAGCGATTCGGGAATCCGACGTAGATGTGCGGCGCGCGAGGGTAGGGACGGGCGGCGCAGGTGTAGAGCTGTTCCAGAGGGGCACCGAGGAAGTCGAACCATTGGATCGACTCCTTCGGCGAGTGCGCGAAGTCGGCCGACTCGGCGAACTTGGTCCACCGGGTTCCGGACTTCTGGGCGCGGTAGAAGGTCACATACTTGTTCCGGGTCGGATCCCAGAAGGACACGTTCTGCGAGTCGAAGACGTTCGTGGTTTCGTCGGGGATGATCGAGTGGTCTCCGATTTTGGTCCACTGCTTGCCATCGGGTGAAACGAAGCCGACGAGGGCGTACTGCTTTCGGCCCGGGATAACGGTGGCGGCGGTGGCCTTGAAGCGTTCGCTCGCCGGCGCGGCGGGGTTGGTGTCGAGGAACGGCGCGAAGGCGAGGGCCTCCTGACCCATCCAGATGATGTTGTTGTCCTTGGAGCCGCGGAATTCGACCAGGCCGAGGTTCGGGCGGATCCAGTGGATACCGTCGCGACTTTCCGCGTAGCAGACCGTCATCGGGTTGTCCTGCGTGTGGCGATCGTTGCCGAGGGGATTGTTCGCGCTACCTCGGTAGTAGAGCCGAAAGAGGCCATTGTCCTCGATGACGCTGAAAAAGCCGCAGGTCGGTCCCTCCCAAGGCTTGTCGAACGTGAGCACCGTCTCGGCGCGAATGGGTGAGTGAAGTTCAAGCTCCGCGCCGCTCATCCGCTCGATCAGGAAATCGTCCACGAACAACTCGCGACGTGAGCCGAGGGCGATCACGCCGGGAGCGGTCGCGTCCTTGGCTGGGAGGGAGTGGGTGCCGGCTAAGCCGGCGAGGAGCGCGAGGGAGGCGGGAATCCAGCGCGGGAGGGACCACCGTCGCATCGAGCCGACGGTCGGCGAGATCGAGCGGATGGAGCCGGCGGCGTGCGTGCGCAGCGCGGTTTGGAAGATGCGAGAGAGGAGCATAGGGGGAAGGATACGGGTGCGAACGAGGAGGTGTGGCCCGCGCACCGCGACCTGGAGGCTCTCCGGAGCGTGCCGTAACCGCAACGCCGCCCACCTGGTCAATTCGGCTGACCGTTGGGACCCGGGCTTGCTGGCGTCGGGCACGAGCGGTTGTTCGATCGAGCGGCGAATCTCGGGCGGCCGTTTGGGTTGTAAAAAGCTTGCTAATATCGTGCGTTGCTCGATGGTGTTTACGTTCGTTCAAGCCTTATCATCAATGACTAACAAAAATCCCTTCGTTGTTTTCCTCTTGGTCTTCGTCACCTTCGGAATCTATGCCTTAGTCTGGTACGTGAAGGCTGGTCGCGAAATGCGCCGCCGTGGTGCTGATGTTCCTACGGCGTGGCTCATGATCATCCCGATCGTGTCCATTTACTGGTTCATCAAGTGGTGTGCCGGCGTGGGTAAGGTCGGCGCGATGAACGGCTTCCTTGCGGCATTGCTGCTGATCTTCTTCGGACCGCTGGGCATGGCGATTGTCCAGTCGCAGTTCAATAACGTGAAGTAAGCGGATCGCTTCCTCCCGTCCCACCTCTTCGGCCCCTCCCGCTTGCGGCGAGGGGCTTTTTCATGTCCGCGGTGGGTCTGGCCGACGCCGCTCGCCTGTCTCGCTCGGACGTGCGGACGCAAGCGGCGCCAGATCGCTCGTCGAGAGCGACCCGGGGATGGACGTGGCGAGTCCGGGGACCTCAGCGACCGCGCCGGCGTTCGGGCGGGAGAGCCTCGATCAGCAGGTTGGCCTCGCCTTGGGCCTGCTTGCGAAGCGTGAACTGGTCGTAGAGACGGCTTGTGGCGGTGCGAGCGACGTAGCGGAGCTCGTCGCCATCGACGGTGATGACCTGGAAAAGCTGCGTATCCTCGGCGGTGCGGACGGCCCACGC
>CAIOYO010000231.1 GCA_903862595.1 uncultured Opitutaceae bacterium
CGCAACCACCTCCACCCCACCTCGGACCGCGCGCACGTCGGCCACGCGGTCGAAGCCACGGGGCACCGCGACCGCCGCAAAGAGGTGCGCGACCCGCCGCGGACGCCGCCGATCGAGGCGCACCGCCGTGGGCAAGCCCGCGCGGCGCAGCGAGTTGGCGCGGACCGACTCCGCGAGGCCAAAGTGGAAGTAGGAGGTGACTTCCTCCATGCCGAGCACATCGACATGACGACCGTTCCAGGGGGGGTAATGCCGCCCACCGTTGGACTGCCACAGGATGGTATGCTGGAGAACCCGTGGATCCTTGATCTGCAGGACGCAGTAACGTTCCTGCGGGTAGGTGATCGCGCTCCAGCCGAAGTCTCCTTTCCCCGAACCCATCAACATCACCAAATCCTCGAAACCACGACGCGCCGGATAGTGGGTCAGATCCGCGAACCCACCCGCCGCCAGCGGCACGCGGTCCAGCCGCCGGAAGCGCGCTCCCGGCTTCAGCGCCGAGTAGCCTCGCCCCGTGGGCAACTCCAGCGGAACCGGAAGCACTTGCCCCCAACTCCATCCGCCGACCGAAATGCGCGCGGAGTCCTCGCCGTCCGGAAAGCGGAAACAGGGGTGGGTTCCGAGCGGCATCGTGCCGCTCATCCCCGAGATCATGTGCTCGCAGTACACGGCGGCATGGCCGTCACGCAGGGTGAGTCGCTTGTCGATCCGCCCGCGGCGCACGCGAGTCGCCAGATGCGCGTGCAGGGTGTGCGCATCACCGGCTGAGGTCACGGCCGCCAGCGTCCAGTCCGCGTTCGCCGACTCGCCGTGCGGGGGATGCTTCTCACCGGCGACCGCAGTCCCGTTGCCTCCAAACGGCGCACAGAAGAAGTCACCGCGCAGGGCCGCTAGGATCTGCGGCGTGCCCGGCGGCAGTTTCTCGGTGGCCCAGGGTGCCACCGCAAACGGAGCGACCTTACGGCCATCGGGCAACTGGAAGATCACCGGCCCCAGCATACCCGCCGTGCGGGTCAGCCGCAGATCAACCTGTCGATTGCGCAGTCGCCAGCCAGGCTGGCCAAGGTAGGTCTCCAAGGTCGGCTTCATCGGGGCTCCACGACACCGCGCCCGGCCACCGGGGTCAACCGTGCGCTCGCCGCCATCCGTCCGTCGAGCAACGCGGTGTTGCCAGCGCCGCCACCGCCTCCGAGAGTCCACGGCCCGTCATGCCCTTCACCGCGATCCCTCTCGGCCAGCCGATCCCACCAGGCGCACACAGCGTCTCGTGCAGCCTGCCGACCATGCGGGACGTGATCGGCTACGAGGAAAAGGACCCCGCGATCACCCAGCACCTGACGTCGGGCTATCCGCGATTCGTCCAGCATCCTTTCCTGCGCGAGGCCGGCCTCGTCATGTTGGCCGCCGCCGGTCGGCGCGACCACCAGTTCTGGCCCACCGCCAGCGCCAGAGCCGCCGCCGCCCTCCGCGAGTGGCTCGCCCCCGCGCCAGCCGAGGTGCTTTCCCTCGACGGTTTCCACGGGGTCGCCTTCCCCACGAACGCCGACACGCACGGCCGCGCGAAGCTCTGGCTGCAGCACTGCGGTCGCCTCGCTTCCAGCCGCGCCGCCGAGGATTTCCTCGTGCGGCAGGGACACCGCACCGCCGCCGTCCCGGAGGCGCTCTTCACCGGCGACGCGAATGCTGAGGTTCACCGTTACCTGCGGCGGGTCTTCGCACCCGCAACCGGGGACGATCTGTTCCTCGCCAACTGTGGCATGAACGCGATGTGGGCCGCCTTCCACGCGGCCTCCACCCTCCAAGCTTCGCGCGGACGCCGGCTCTGGATCCAGCTGGGCTGGCTCTACCTCGACACCATCGCGCTCCTGCAGAAGTTCAATCCGGGGGTCGCTCCGGTGGTGCTCGGCGATGTCTTCGCCCTCGATCAGCTGCGTGCCCTCTTCGCCTCCCGCGGCCACGAGATCGCCGGCATCATCACCGAGGTCCCGACCAACCCGCTGATCCAGACGCCCGATCTGATCGCCGTCCATCAGCTCTGCCGCGACCACGGCGCCCTCCTCATCGTCGATCCGAGCATCGCCTCGCCCGTGAACCTCGATGTGCTGCCCCATGCCGACATCGTGGTGAACTCCCTGACCAAGTACACCGCCAGCGAAGGCGACGTGCTGGCGGGCGCACTGGCGATCAATCCTTCCACGCCCAACGCGACATCCCTGCGCGCCGCCATCGCCGCCGAGCTCGAGCCGGTGCACGACCGCGACCTGGCCCGCCTCGCCGCGCAAATCGGCGAGACCGAGGCCGTCGTCGCCCAAGGCAACGCCGCCGCCACCGAGGTCGTCGAGTTCCTCCGTCACCACCCGCGGATCGACGCACTGTTCTGGTCCCTCGAGCCACGCTCGCGCGACTCCTACACGCGCCTCGCCCGCACGCCTGCTTCGACCGGGAGCATGATCAGCTTCACGGTGCGCGGCTCCCTCGCCCGCTTCTACGATCGTCTGACGCTGCCCAAGGGCCCGAGCTTCGGGATGCGCAATTCCCTCATCTGTCCCTTCATTTACCTCGCCCACTACGACTTGGTCACGTCGGAGAGCGGTCGAGCCACGCTTGCTGCCCACGGACTGAATCCGGACCTCCTCCGTTTGTCGGTCGGCTGCGAGCCGGCGAGCGAGATCATCGCCGCGCTCCGCGACGCGCTCGAAGCCTGAGCCGCCCACCGCCCGGGCCTCCGCCATGCCCACGCCGGTCCGCCTCAACGTCAAGGCCCTCCCCAATGCCGGGTGCGACGAGGTAGTCGGCTGGCACGCGGGGGCTCTGAAGGTCCGCACCCGCGCTCCGGCACTTGAGGGCCGGGCGAACGCCGCGCTGGCGGAGTTTCTCGCCGACCACCTCGGTCTCCCTCGTCGTCAGGTGACCCTCGTCTCGGGTGAAAAATCCCGGCAAAAATCGTTCGCGATCACTGGCCTCGACGCGGCGGAGTTACTCCGCCGCCTGCCGCCCGCCTGAGCCGAGGCGGCAACGTCTCGACCCAACCGCGCTGCGGGGCGACTCTCCAGCCGTCGGCCTCGCGCACCGCGGGGGCGTCACGCCGACGCTGGGGTCACATCCGTCACCGCTTCAGCTGAGCAACTCCAGCAGACGCTGGAACACGCCGTTCACGGTCTGCTGATTCTGGCGGACGAGATCCTTGAAGACCGTGAAGTCAATCGCGGCTCCCTCCAGGCCATTGGCGTAGTTGTCGACGATGCCGAGGCTGTTGTAGCGGAGACCGATCTCCGAGCAGAGATCGGCCTCGTGTGCGGCAGTCATGCCGACCACGTCACCCCAATGGCGGATGATCGCGACCTCGGCACGCGTCTCGAAGCGCGGCCCGCGCATCTGCACGTAGGTGAGACCCGTGCGGACGGCGTGGGCGGGCGCGAGACCGGCGACGATCTGGGGCACGAGGTTGTTCGCGATCCCCGGCGCACCACCGCGCAACTCCTCGTCGAAGAACGTCTGCGGCGGACTCTGGATGTTCACGTAGTCCGAGCACGAGATGAGCGACCCGGGCGGCACGTCGGCCCGGAGCGAGCCGACGGAGTTGAACGAGACGACGTCGGTGTAGCCGAGATCGGCGAGCGCGCGAATATTCGCGCGATAATTGATCGAGTGGGGCGGCAGTGGAAAGCCGTACCCATGGCGATTGATCAGGATGAACTCGCCGCGCCGCTTGTACGTCACGACCCCGTACGCGGTCCGCACGCTCGCGACCTCCCAGGACGCGAAGAGCGTGGAATGGACGATGCTCGTTCCGCTGACGAAGGCGACTTTCACGGAATGACTCGGAGGAAAACCGAGCGATTCGTCAACCCTCAGGCCGTTGATCAGAGCAACGCCCCCTGACCACCGCCGGTCGGGCCGCCGGTGAGCCCAATGGCGTGGTAGCCGCGCGGCGTAATGACCCGCCCCTGTGGCGTGCGTTGCAGGTAGCCTTCCTGAATCAGGAACGGTTCGTGGACCTCCTCGAGCGTTTCGTTTTCCTCGCCCACCGCGACGGCTACGGTACCGAGACCGACGGGCCCGCCGCCGTAGTTTTCGGCGATCACCCGGAGCATGCGCTTGTCCATTTCATCGAGCCCGCGCGCATCGATCTCCAGCAGTTCCAGGGCGGCGGCGGCCACGTCCTGAGTGATCCGACCCGACGCGCGCTCCTGCGCGTAGTCACGGCAGAAGTTGATCAGGTTGTTCGCGATGCGGGGAGTGCCGCGGGAGCGACGAGCGATCTCGCGCGCACCATCCTCCGCGATCGCGACCTTCAGCAGCGAGCAACTCCGCTGCACGATCCCCATCAGCGTCGGAACATCGTAGTAGTCGAGCCGCGTCTGAAGCGTGAACCGGGAGCGCAGCGGGGCGGTCAGCAAGCCCGATCGCGTGGTCGCACCGATCAGCGTGAAGCGCGGAATGTTCAGCCGCACGCTCCGCGCATTCGGTCCCTGATCGATCATGATATCGAGCCGGAAGTCCTCCATCGCGGAGTATAGGTACTCCTCAACCGTCTTCGGAATGCGGTGGATCTCGTCGATGAAGAGCAGGTCGCCCTCCTCCAAATTCGTGAGCAAGCCCGCGAGATCGCCCGCCTTCTCGACCACCGGACCCGACGTCACGCGGACATTCCGGCCCATCTCCTGGCCGAGGATGAAGGCGAGCGTCGTCTTGCCCAACCCCGGCGGGCCGCTGAGCAGGATGTGATTCAGGGCCTCACCGCGCCGCTTCGCGGCGCCCACCATCACCTGCAACCGCTCCACGGTCTTGGCCTGACCCGTGAAGTCCGAGAACGACAGCGGACGCAGCGCCGCCTCCGCGGCCGTCACCGGCTGCGACAGCGCCGAAGAAAGGTAGCCCAGCCCGGTGGCGGGCGGAGTGATCGCGGGAGAGGCGGCGGCGGTGGGTTTTTTCACGGGAGGGCGCGGCGACGGTTACTTCCACTCCACCTCGGCCCCCAGGCTGCGCAGATTCTCGACGAACCGCGGATGCGCCCGCTTGATGACGTCGGCATTCTTCACGACGCTCCGGCCCGGGACGCTGGCCGCGACCATGTACAGCGCGATCGCCGCGCGGATGACGTAGGGCGAATCGACCACCGCCGCGTGCATCGGTTTGCGGCCGAAGACGAGGATCCGGTGCGGATCGCTCATCACCACGTGCGCTCCGAACTTCGCCAACTCCGGCGTCCACGAGAACCCATTCTCGTAAACCTTGTTCCAAAAATGCACCACCCCCTCGCTGCGCGTGCTCAGCGCGATCATCAAGGGCAGCAAGTCGACCGAGAAGTAAGGCCACGGCGCCGCCTCGATCTTGGTGAGCAGATTGCTGGTAAACGGCTTTTCGATGACGAGGCTCTGATTGCGACGCACGATGGCAACATCGCCCTCATGCTCGACCACGACACCGAGCTTGCGGAAGGCCCGCGCGATGAGGTCGAAGTGCTGCGGAAGCGATCGCTCCACCCGCACCTCACCCCCCGTGATCGCACCCAGCGCGAGGAAGGTCACGATCTCGTGGTAATCGGTCCCGATCGTGATCGTCGCCCCGTGCAGGCGTTCGACTCCGGTGATCTGCAGCATGGACGTGCCGATGCCCTCGATCCGTGCCCCCATCGCCACCAAGGCGGCGCACAGCTCCTGCACATGCGGTTCGCTCGCGGCGTTGATCAGCGTCGACGTACCCGCGGCCAGCGCCGCCGCCATCGCGAAATTCTCGGTCACGGTCACCGACATGTAGTCGCACCAATGCCTTGCCCCGCGGAAGCCGCGCGGCAGCGCGATCACCAGCGGATCCCCCTCGGCGACGGTCGCCCCCAGGGCCCGCAGGATCTCCAAGTGCGGATCAATCTCGCGCACCCCCAGCGAACACCCCTTGGAATTGGCCGGCACCGCGATGCGGCGCAGGCGCTGCAGCAGGGGCGGATAAAGGAGCACGGTGGACCGCATGTCCTGCGGCAGCGTCGCGTCCTTCAGCGCATCCCGGAAACCGGAGTGGTCCACCCGCATCGTTCCCTCCGCCCGGTCCCAGTCGATCCGCGAGCCCTGCGAGCGGAAGAACGTCGCCAATTTTTCCAGATCGGTGATATCCGGGACATTGTGCAACGTGACCGGATCGTCGGTCAGCAAGGTGGCGCAGAAGATCGGGAGAACCGAGTTCTTGTTGCCGGAGGGCCGGATGGTGCCGGAGAGAGGTTTGCCGCCGTTGACGATGAGATCTGCCATGCGAGCTCGAGAAGGAGCAGCGTCAGTTGGATCCCAAAACGGGCCGTGCGTCCAAAAAAAAGGCGTCCGCCGGAGCGGACGCCTCGAAAAAACCGGCCGGAAAGGGTGAATTCCGCCGAATCAGGTGCCGGAAGGGCCACCGGGACCGCGACCTTCGCCGCCGCCCTCGCCCCGACCACGGCCGCGACCACGGCCACCACGGTGGCGTCGACGACGCCCGCCGCCCTCCCCACCGCCCTCTTGGCCATGGGGACGCGGGGAACCTTCGCCCTCGGGGCGCGGACCGCGACCCTCGAAGCCGCCGCGACCGCGACGACCGTCATGGCGACGGCGCTGACCCTCGGATCCACCCTCGCGGGGGGAATCACCGCGGCCACCGGCCTTCGGAGCCTCGGCGGAGCTGCCGCCGAAAAGCCCCTTGAGCCAGCCGATGAAACCACCGGACTTGGCCTCGGGCGCCGGTGGGCGCTGAGGCTTGAAGGTCGATCCCGCAGCCGGAGCCGGAGCTGGGGCCGGACGGGGTTCGCGCTCGCCACCACGACCGTGCGGGCGATTCTCGCGCGGACCGCGGCCATCGCGACGGCCTTCGCGGGCGGGCTGGGCCGCCGCTTGCTCGCCGAAGGACGAGTCAGCGGAAGCCGGGCGCTCGGCGCGGAAGACCGGACGATCTTCGCGGCGTCCCTGCGGGGCAGGTGCCTTGGCGCTGGAATCGCTATCCCAACGCGTTTCCGGCCGCTTCGTTTCCGCCGGGGGCAGAATCGTCAGCTGGGCCTTCTCCGCCGGAGCGGCGGGTGCGGCGGGTGGCGTTGCGGCCACCACCGGAGCAGGAGCGGGCTGCCGAGCAGCAACGGGCGCCGGAGCGACCGGAGCAACCGGTTCAGCCACCACCGCGGCGGGAGCCGGGGCGGCGACAGGAGCCGGAACGGGCGCCGGGGGCGTCTCGCTCTCCCCAGGGGAGAACGGATTTTGATACTCGCGCTGAGCGACAACCACTTGAATCGCGGTCGGTTGGTAATCGCCGCGCGGAGCGGCGGGGGCGGCGGAGGGGGCAGCCGTGTGGCTGCGCTTGCCGCGCGCGAGGCCTGAACCACGGGTGGCACCGAAAGATCCGGTGGCCTCCGCGGGCGTCGCGCTAGGGGTCTCGGCGGGTGCTGCGGAAGAATTCGCAGGAACGTCCGCGCCGGACGGGTTGTTGTCTGACATGACTTAGGGTTTTGTTTGGATTAAGCGCAGGCGCCGCGAAAAATCGCGGTCGGCTCGCGGAGCTGCCATGGGCGGAACAAGAGCGCTCAACGCAGGCAGCAACCGCCATGCTCGCCTTCCCCTCCCACGGCGGCAATCCCAAATTCCCGAGGCATCCGCCCCACCCACCCACCCCCACGGAACCACCGAAATCGCCACCCACCGCTCATCCCTCGGAACGACCCGCGACCGCCCGCCCCCCACGCCCCACTCCCCCCTTGCCCTCGCCGCCAGCCACCTCCTACCGTGCCCGCATGAACCCCGACAAACTTGAGGAAATCTTCCGGATGCAAAGCGCTCTCAATCAGCGAATCGGGGTGTCCCTGCCGCCTCCGACCGATGAGGAAAAGGCAAAGTGGATCCTGAACTACACCCGCGCCATGCAGCAGGAAATGGCGGAACTGGTGGACTCCGTGCCTTGGAAATGGTGGGCCAAGTACCAGAAGTTCGACGAGCAAAACGCGCGCGTCGAGGTCGTCGATCTGTTCCACTTCTTGGTCTCGCTGGCCCAAACCCTCGGCATGAGCGCGGACGATGTGTACCAGGCCTACCTGAAGAAAAACGCCGTCAATCACCAGCGTCAGGAGTCCGGCTACGTCGCCAAGGATGCGGCGGATTCCAAGCACATCTGACCTAGGGTAAGTCCAACCGCGATCCGGCAGCCGGGGTTGACCCGCCGCCCGACGCGCGTTCGCTGCCGGATGATTTCCCCCGGCCAGACTCTCGATCTCTCCCTGCAACGGGCCGTGGTCCGCGATGGACAGGCCACCACCGTCGCACTGTCCTCCCTGCTGCGCCGGCGCACCGTCGTGTCGGTGTACATGCGCAACAACACCGGATCGTGTGATCGTCAGATCGACTCACTCGTCGCGGCTGCTGCCGAGTTGGACCGCCTCGGCTGCGATGTGATCGCCATCAGCCGCGACACCTCCGCCTCGCACCAGAAGTACGCGGCGAAGAAGAAGGTGCCCTTCGCCTTGGTCAGCGATCCGGACGACGGCTTTGCCCGCGCCGCCGACGCGATCGTGGAAAAATCGATGTACGGAAAAACCTACCTCGGCCCCGCACGCTCTGCCTTCATCCTCGACAAGAAAGGCAAAGTCTTGGCTGTAATCGAAAAGGTGGATACGAAGGACCACGCGAAGCAGCTCAAGGAGAGTCTGAACGCGCTGACCTGAGCGAAAATCTCCGCGCCGGTCTTGCCGCCGCCGTCCAGTGCGGTAGCACGGTCACGTGAAATGGTCGCTCGCTGAACTGCGCCGCCGCCCAAGGCGGCGTTGGCCCCGCCTTCTCGCCCTCGCGTGCGTCGCCCTCGCCGGCGCCGTGGTGCTCTTCGGCTTTTTTGGTCTGCCCGGAATCCTGCGTCCCCGCGCCGCCGAGGAACTCAGTCGACTGCTCGCGCGATCGGTCACCATCGAGGCCGCCCGCGTCAATCCCTTCCGCTTGAGCGCTGCGCTCGAGGGCGTTGCGGTCAAAGAGACGAACGGTTCTCCCCTGCTGTCGATCCGGGAAGTGTCCGCCAATCTCGGTTTCTGGGCGACGTTGCTCGGCAAGCCGCACCTGCAGGACGTGAGCCTCGACGGTATCTCGCTCTACGTCGTCCGCAACGACGACGGTACGCTCAATCTGGCCCAGCTCGGTCCCGCCCAGGAGTCCGCTCCCGCACCGACCGAGGCCGCGCCGGTCTTGCCGCACCTGCGACTCGACCGCGCCACGCTCCGCGACACCACGGTCCATGTTCGCTCCGAGCACGATGCGGAAACACTCGTGCTGCGCTTCTCGGAGCTCGCCGCCGAACTGCACGGACTCGACACCACTCACACCGACGCGAACGCCCTCTTCCAGCTCTCGGCGACGGTGGAGTCAGGGGGGCGGATCGACCTCCGCGCAGCGTTGTCGCCGACGCTGGCGCAGCTTTCGGGAACCCTCACCGTGAGCGACGCGAATCTCGCGGTCCTTTCCCCGGTCGTTTCATCCGCGCTGCCGCTGACCCTGCGTTCCGGATCCGCCACGCTGGAGACCGATTTCAGGATCACTCGGGTGAACACCCAAACCCGCACCGTACTTGAAAACGCGAGCCTGCGGCTGAAGGACCTGCAACTGGTCGCAAAGGGCGACGCCGAACCCTTCCTCACCTTGACCGCGTTCTCCAGCACCGGAGGCACCGTCGATTCGGACACGCGCGAGGTGCAGGCGGGGAAACTCGCGATCGAAGGGATCAAGCTGGACCTGCAACGCGATGCGAGCGGACTTCAACCCCTCGCCCGCCTGCAGTCGGCGCTCGCCGTTCCCGCGGCGCCGGGATCCGCCGCCCCCACCACGCCCGCAACGTCCCGCGACTCCGCGCTGAAAATCGCGTTCACCGCGCTTGAGATCGACGGACCGGGTGTCCGATTCCGCGACGGCACGGGCGCACGCCACGTGGACATCAGCACGGAGTCATTGCGCGTGAAGGCGGGGGCGCTGAACCTCAGCGCGGTCGATCAAGCCTGGCCCATCGAGGGAGAGGTCGCGTTGCGCGGCGGCGGAGTGATTCGCATGGCCGGTGAGCTCACGCCCGCGACCCAGCACGCCGCGGTCTCGGTCGAACTCGTCGACCTACCGCTGGCTCCGTGGGGACCCTACCTTGAGCAATTTGCCGACGTCTGGCTGGCGACCGGACGGACCGGTGGCTCGCTGCGCCTGACGTGGAAGAACGGTCAGGGCGCCATCACGGGAAAAACGTCCGTGAGCGACGTTTCACTCGTCGACAACCAAGCGAATGCTCCGTTGATCACATGGAAGCAGCTCGAGCTCGAAGACCTCGCACTCGACGTTCCGTCGTTCCGCAGCCGCGTCGGCGAAATCCGCTGGGTCGAACCGCGCATCAACGCCGCGGTCAGCCGCGAAGGACGCCTGAACTTCGCCGCGCTGCTGAAGCCCGCTGCTGCCTCCGCGGTGCCCATCGCCAAACCTGTCGCCGCCCCGGGCGCGCCGAACCTTGCTCCCGCCACCGCTTCCCCCGGCACGCCGCGCGCAGCCACGTCGCCACTGCCATTTGCGATCGGACGGCTGCACGTGGAGGGAGCCCGGCTCAGCTTCTCCGACGGGATGATGCAGCCCGTCGTCACGGTGGCGCTCAGCGATTTGTCCGGCACGATCGAACGCATCGATAGCACGTCGACCACCTCGGCAACGGTGCAGTTGGAGGGCCGACTCGGAACCGATGCTCCGCTGCGCATCCGCGGCGACGTTCAGGCCCTCGGTGCCGCACCCTCGGCGGACCTGCGCCTCGATCTCACTCGACTGGACCTCGTGCCCCTCACCCCGTACAGCGTCCGCTACACCGGCTACGGCGTGGAACGAGGCCACCTCTCCATCGAGAGCCGGGTTCGGCTGGCGCGCAACGCACTCGACACCGCGAACCGCATCACGGTGGAACGACTGACGCTGGGCGAGCGGCAGCCGAGCCCGCAGGCCACCAACCTGCCCGTGCCCCTCGCGCTGGCCCTCCTGACGGATTCGCGCGGTCGGCTGACCCTGGATCTTCCGGTGGCGGGCCGTGTCGACGATCCCGCGTTCCACATCGGCCCCACCGTTGCCCGCACGCTGGTCGGACTCCTGACGAAGGTCGCCACGTCACCGTTCGCACTGCTCGGCGCGGCGTTCGGCGGAGGCGGAGAGGAACTCGCGGTCCAGCTCTTCGATGCAGGTGCGCCGCAACCGCGGGAGAACGAGGTGAAGAAGCTCGCGACCCTGCACCGCGCCCTGGCCGATCGGCCCGGGCTGCGCGTCGAGTTGACCGGCCAGTTTGATCCAGCCGTGGATCGGGCTCCGCTCCGCGAGCGGGAGCTCGCCCGCCGGATCGACGCGGTCGCCCGCCGCCTGCAGCAGGCGGCCGGACTCCCCGAGGATGCTCCCCTCGCGCCGACCACCGAAGTCGCCGCCCTCGCCGCCCTCTTCGCCGAGAACTTTCCGGAGGTGGTTGCCGCCCAAGCGGCCGCCGCCGCAGCACGGGCGATCCCCTCTCCGACCCCGGTTCCGGAGGTCAGCGTCAGCGCACCGGCCCCGGACGCAAACCGCGACGGTTTGCTTGCCCGCTTGCTTCGCCTGCTCGCCGAGCGCCTCCGACGCCCGGCCGGTCCGGCGACGTCCCAGGCAGCGACACCCGCCCCCGCGCCCGCGGTCACGCCCAGTCCGGTCCCAGCCACCGAATCCGTCGCCGACGCGCCGCAGGTGGCACCGATCACCCCGGAGCAGATGGCGGCGCAACTCCTCGCCACCGTCGAAATCGACGACGCCGCGCTGCAGGAACTCGCGCGCGCGCGAGCGAACGCCGTGCGCGAGCGGCTCCTCCAAGGGACCGGCCTCAGCCCCGAGCGCGTGAGCGTCGGATCGATTCGCGCCGGCAGCGCCCGCGTGGAGCTTTCCCTCAAGTAGGCCGTGCCGTGACCACGCTGGACCACGCCTGCCGACCCGGCTGCGGCGCCTGCTGCATCGCGCCATCGATTTCCTCGCCGATTCCCGGCATGCCCCACGGCAAACCCGCGGGCATTCCCTGCGTGCAGCTGGACGACACTCTCTCCTGTCGGCTGTTCGGTCTTCCCGAGCGCCCCGCCGTCTGCGTCTCGCTCCGGCCCGAGCCCTCCATGTGCGGCGCCAACGCCGCCGACGCCATGGCGCGCCTGCGCGCCCTCGAGCACGCGACATCACCGCGCGCCTGCGGTTGACGCCACCCGTCCCCCGGGATTCCTTGCGGGAACTCCATGGCCAAGACTGAAGAGCCCAAGATCATCTTCTCGATGCTCGGCGTCGCGAAGAAAATCGAGCGCAAGGAAATCCTCCGCGACATCTCGCTGTCGTTCTACTACGGCGCGAAAATCGGCGTGCTGGGACTCAACGGCTCCGGCAAGTCCTCGCTCCTGCGCATCCTCGCTGGACGCGACACGGAGATCGACGGGCGCGTGCACTTTGAGCCCGGCTACACCGTCGGGCTTCTCGAGCAGGAACCCAGCCTGACCGCCGGCGCGACCGTTCGCGCCTGCGTCGAAGAGGGCGTGCGGCACCTCACCGACCTCGTGGCCGCGTACGACGCGACGTGGGATGAGCTGAACGATGCACCGGACGACGCGGCGAAGGACCGGATCATGGCCAAGCAGGGCGATCTCCAGGAGAAGATCGAACAGCTCGGGGCTTGGGACGTCACCCCGCAGGTCGAGATGGCGATGGACGCGCTCCGCTGTCCGCCGGGCGACCAGATCGTCGACCGCCTCTCCGGCGGCGAGCGGCGGCGCGTGGCGCTCGCGCGCCTGCTCCTGCAGAAGCCTTCAATCCTGCTCCTCGACGAGCCGACGAACCATCTCGACGCCGAGAGCGTCCACTGGCTCGAGCAGCACCTGGCTCGCTACGAGGGCACGGTGATCGCAGTGACGCACGACCGCTACTTCCTCGACAACGTGGCGCAGTGGATCCTCGAGCTCGACCGCGGGCACGGCATTCCATGGAAGGGCAACTACTCGGGCTGGCTCGAACAGAAGCAGCGCCGGCAGGCCGTTGAGCAGCGCACCGAGGACCGCCGCCAGAAGGCGATGGCCCGCGAGCTGGAGTGGATCCGGCAGTCGGCCAAGGCCCGCGTCGCCAAGTCCCAGGCGCGCATCAGCGCGTATGAGGCGATGCTCAAGCAGAACGTCGTCGAGAAGGAACGCGACTTCGAGTTGGTCGTCCCGCCCGGCCCGCGCCTCGGCACG
>CAIOYO010000232.1 GCA_903862595.1 uncultured Opitutaceae bacterium
CTGTTACATGGGGGATGATGACATCGACGCGCCGGCGATCGCGTGGGCGGGTGTCGGCGCCACCGTGCCCACCGCCATGCCAGCCGCCCTGCGCGCAGCCGATCACATCACCCGACGTCCAGCCGGCGCGGGTGCGGTACGCGAGGTCTGCGACCTCATCCTCGCCCACGTCAGCGTCCGCCCCAGCCAGCCATGAACTCGCTCGCTCGCCTCGTGCTGGGTTGTACCCTCCTCGCCACCGCGCCCCTCCAGGCCGCCGGACCGCAGGTGCAGGCCAACGCGCCCATCCTGAACTTTTCGCTGCCGTCATTCAATGAACAGGGGTTCCGGACCATGCTCGTCCGAGGTCGCGAGGCGATCGTCGCGAGCAAGACTGAGGCCCGGCTGCGCGATATGACGCTCACCGTCTTTTCGGGCGATGCGGATGCGCGCGTGGAGACGGTCTTTGTCAGCCCGGCCGCGACGGTCCGGCTCGACGAGCGCGTGGTCTTCGGCGAGGAATCAGTCCGCGTGGTCAACGACACCTTCGAGCTCATCGGCACCGACTGGCGCTACGAGCATGATGCCAAGCGCATCCTGATTCGGGCCGGCGCGCGTGTCGTCTTCCAAACCGAGATCCGCAACCTCCTGCGATGAACCGCCCGCTCCTTTCTCCATTCGTTGCCGCCACCTTTGCCTGCTTGCTCGCCAGTCTTCCGCCAGGCGTCCGCGCCAGCACGCCACCTGCCGGAACCACTGCCCCGGCCGCCGCGGCGGCCAACACCCCCGCGCAGCCCACGGTGATCGAGAGCCGCTCGCTGGAAATGCGCAGCACCGACAAGGAGACGATCGCCATCTTCGACCAGAACGTCGTGGTGACCGGGACAAACCTGCGCCTGACCTGCGATCATCTTGAGGTCGTTGCCAGCCGCATCGGAAACACCACCGACACGGTGGCGAAGCTCGACCAGTTCAAGAGTCTCGTGGCCACCGGCCGCGTCCGCATCGTGCAGGGTGACCGCGAGGTGACCTGTGGGCGCGCCGAGGTGCTGCCGCTGGAAGAGAAGATCATCCTGACCGAATCCCCGGTCGTGATCGACCACTCGGGTCCCTACACCGAGCGGGGGACGCGCATCATCCTCCTCCGTGGCCAACGGCGCGTCATCGTCGAGAACAGCGTGTTCCAAGGCCCGCCGATCATCGATCTCGGTTTCGACCGCAAGGAGGCTCCTCCCACGCCCAAGCCGGGAACGGAGGCGACGGCCTCGCCGGCTCCACCCACCACTCCTGGTCCTTAATCTTTCCAACCCCCGCATCGCGTGAGTTCCCCCACCACCTCTTCCCCGACGGAGATCCGCACCGAAGGCCTGGTCAAGGTCTACGGCGCGCGCACCGTGGTGAACGGGGTGAACGTCCATGTGAGTGCTGGCGAAGTCGTCGGTCTGCTCGGTCCGAATGGCGCCGGCAAGACCACGACGTTCTACATGATCGTGGGTCTGGTCCCGGCGACCGCGGGCCGCGTGGCCCTCGGCGAGCGCGATCTCACGCGGCTCGGGATGCACCAACGTGCGCGCCTTGGTCTGGGTTACCTGCCGCAGGAGGCGTCGGTGTTCCGCAAGCTGTCGGTGGAGGAGAACATTCTCGCGATCGCCGAGGCTATCGGGATCCCACGGCGGGAGCGCTCCTCCTGCGTCGAACGCCATCTGACCGACCTGAATCTTCTCCATGTGGCCCGCCAGAAGGCCTACACGCTCTCCGGCGGCGAGCGGCGCCGCCTCGAAATCGCGCGGGCGCTCGTGACGCGTCCGAAGTTCCTGCTGATGGATGAGCCCTTCGCGGCCATCGATCCCATCTCGGTCGCCGAGGTTCAGAAGATCATCCGCACCCTGAAGTCACAGGGCATCGGCGTGCTGATCACCGACCACAATGTCCGCGAGACCCTGCGCATCGTGGACCGCGCTTATCTGATCCACCAAGGTCGCGTGCTCACCGAGGGGACAGCCGACTTCCTGATTCACGATCTTCAGGCGCGCGAGTTCTACCTCGGGAAGGATTTCAACCTCTGAGGCGCGGGTGGCGCCGCACGCTCCCGACTTCCGCCCCGCTCCCGCGCGCCGCCGCCTCCTCCCGATCGGTCCGCTTCGCTTCCTTCGCCCCCCCATCCCACCCCATGCCCAAAGCGATCCACGGCATTTCCGTCTCGCACTTCTTCGAGACCTACCGCGAGAAGCTTCGCCTCGAGTTGCTCACGGGGGACCGCGGCCTCCACCGCCTCATCCGCGAGGGGTCGATCAACCGGCCCGCCCTCGCGCTCACCGGCTTCTTCCGCTACTTCGCCAACAAGCGCATCCAGGTCCTCGGTGCCGCCGAGATGACGTACCTCAAGACGCTCAGCCAGCAACGGCAGAAGGAGATCTTCACGGAAATGGCCGAGCGCCAGATCCCCTGCGTCGTGCTCACGCGCAACTACAATCCCACGCGTGCCATGCTGGAGGTCGCGCAGGAAAAGAACCTGCCGCTCTTCAAGACTCCGATGATCACCATGAACTGGGTGAACCTCGGTACGCTCTGCATCGACAATGAGTTCGCCCCGTCCGGCACCGAGCACGCCACCACCCTCGACATCCGCGGCGTCGGCGTGATGCTCCGCGGCCAATCCGGCGTCGGCAAGAGCGAGTGCGCGCTGGCCCTGATCGAGCGCGGCCATTCGCTCGTCGCCGACGACCTCACCGTGATCCGGCTGCTCGACGAGCGCGAACTCATGGCCTCGAGCCGCCCGCTCAACCGGGGCTACATGGAGTGCCGCGGGATCGGCATCATCAATGTCGCGGAGATGTTCGGCGTGAAGTCCATCCGCCTCGAGAAGCGGATCGACATGGTGGTTTCCCTGTACGAATGGCATCCCGACGTGATCGAGGAGCGCACGGGCTTGGAGGAGAACCACTACGAGGTCCTCGGACTCAAGGTGCCGCACATCGAGATCTACGTGCGCCCGGGCCGCGACATCGCCCGCCTCGTCGAGGTCGCGGCACTCACTCAGGCGCTGAAGCGCATGGGGCACGATCCGGCCAAGGACTTCAACGATCGGCTGATCGCGTTCATGAACGCCGCGCCCGCGCCCGCCAAGAAGGTGAATGTCCGCGCCAGCGAGCCCGCCGACGAACCTTCGGCCGAAACGTAAGCCGGCACCTTCCTTTCCCTCATGACCCTTCCCACCCGCGCGGACGGCCGCAGGCCCAATCAGCTCCGCTCCATCACCTTCGAGGCTGGCATCGCTCCGCACGCCACGGGCTCGGTGCTCGTGTCCTTCGGCTCCACCCGCGTGATCTGCGCCGCCACCATCGAGGCCGGCGTGCCTTCCTGGATGAAGCAGCAGGGGGTGAAGGGCGGCTGGCTCACCGCCGAGTATTCCATGCTTCCGTACGCGACGCATGAGCGCAAGACGCGCGACTCCAGCCGCGGCAAGGTGGACGGGCGGACCGTCGAGATCCAACGCCTCATCGGCCGCTCGCTGCGCGCCGTCATCGACCTTGAGAAGCTCGGTGCAAATACCCTCTGGGTCGATTGCGATGTCCTCCAGGCCGACGGCGGCACGCGTACCGCGTCCATCACCGGCGCCTACCTCGCCTGCCGCCTCGCCGTCCAGCGGCTGATCGACGCGCAGAAACTCAGCGAGAATCCGCTCTCCGACTCCGTCGCCGCCGTCAGCGTCGGCATCCTCGGTGGACGCGAACTGCTGGACCTTCCGTACGTCGAGGACCGCGACGCCGAGGTGGACTGCAACGTCGTCATGACGGGCCAGGGACGCTTCGTGGAGGTGCAGGGAGCCGGAGAGGAGGCGACCTTCTCGCACGACCAATTCGTGTCCCTGCTCGATCTCGCCCGCGCCGGCCTCGCGGAAATCCATTCGCTGCAGACCGCCTTTCTCATGAAGGCGCTGCTCGGCAAGGGGAACTGAGTCTGCAGCGCGGATCCGGCGTCTGCAGCGCGTCCGCCCGATCCGCAGGCCCGCGACCCGCCGAGCGCCGGACTTAGGCCTTCGGCTTCACCGGCAGCGCCTCGCGGGCCGCCGCGAAATTACCGTCCTCCGCCGCCCGGAGGAATCCCTCCGTCACGCTCTTCAGGTCTTCCCAACGACGGCGGATCTGTCGCGCCTCGTCCTTCGTCACCGAGTTATCGGCCGCCGCCGTGGCAATGACCGCCAGCATGTCCGCAAACTCCTGCACGATCGCGTTGGTGGTCGGGATGAGTGAATACGTGTGCGGCGTCGGCGTCTGGGGATTCGTGATGAAGAAACCACCCGCCCTCTCGCAAACCCACTGCGCGATTCGGGCATCCTTGGTGATCGCGAGCAGCTGATCGACGCGGTCGAGCGGATTGTGGGCGCCGCTGCCGGTGGCGTCACTGGGTGGCTCGGCCCACTTGTAGATCAGGGAAAGTGAAAGCCCCATCTCAGCCGCGACCTGCTTCGCGCTGGTCTTCTTCAGCACCTCCCGGAGCACCTCATGCGATTGCATGGACCCATCAAGCCACCTGCTAGCTGGAATGGCAATCCCGACTGGCGTGCTTCGGGCGCACTTTTGACGTGTCTTCGCGAGGGGGTTTCGGCACGTTCTGGTTTTCCATGAACATTCACGAGTATCAGGCGAAGGCGCTCTTCGAGACGTTCGGTGTACCGGTTCCGAAGGGTGTAGCGGCCAAGGCCGCTTCCGACTTCGACACGGCCCTGGCGCAACTCCCCGAGGGACCCACCATGGTGAAGTCCCAGATCCACGCCGGTGGACGCGGCAAGGGCACGTTCACCGACGGGTTCAAGGGCGGCGTGAAGTTCTGCAAGACCAAGGCCGACGCGAAGGAAATCGCGGGCCGCATGCTCAACAACACGCTGGTCACGATCCAGACCGGCCCCGCCGGCCGCAAGGTCCAGACCGTCTACTTCACCGTCGCGAGCGACATCAAGAAGGAGTACTACCTCGCCATCCTGCTCGACCGCGCCACGTCGCGCCCCGTGATCGTCGCGTCCACCGAGGGCGGCGTCGAAATCGAGAAGGTCGCCCACGAGACGCCCGAGAAGATCTTCAAGGTCTTCGTCGACCCGGCCTACGGGCTCGCCGACTTCCAGGTCCGCCAGCTCATCGCCGGCCTCGGCTTCGCCGGCGCGGAGGCCAAGGGCGCCGCCAAGCTGATCCGCAATCTCTACACGATGTTCTGGGAGACCGACGCTTCGATGGTGGAGATCAACCCGCTCATCACCACGCCCACCGGCGAGGTCCTCGCCCTCGACGCCAAGGTGTCTTTCGATTCCAACGCCCTCTACCGCCACCCCGAGATCACCGCGCTGCGCGATCTCAATGAGGAGGACCCGAAGGAGATCGAGGCCTCCAAGTTCAGCCTGTCCTACATCGCGCTCGACGGAAACATCGCGTGTCTGGTCAACGGTGCCGGTCTCGCCATGAGCACGATGGACATCATCAAGCACTTCGGCGGCAGCCCGGCCAACTTCCTCGATGTCGGCGGCGGCGCCACCAAGGATCAGGTCGTGGCCGCGTTCAAGATCATCCTCGGCGACGCCAACGTGAAGGGGATCTTCGTCAACATCTTCGGCGGCATCATGGACTGCAACGTGATCGCCACCGGCATCATCGAAGCCGTACGCGAGGTCGGGCTGAAGCTCCCACTCGTCGTCCGACTCGAGGGCAACAACGTCACCGCCGGCAAGGCCACGCTCGCCTCCAGTGGCTTGCCCATCGTCAGCGGCGACACCATGGCCGACGCCGCCCGCAAGATCGTCCAGCTCGTCGCCTGAGCGCCCCGCACGTCCTCCTCATCCTCTCGCCTCCATGTCCATTCTCATCCAGCCCGACACCAAGATCCTCGTCCAAGGCATCACCGGCGACTTCGGGGGTCGCCATGCCAAGCTTTCGCTCGACTACGGTACACGCGTCGCCGGCGGCGTGACGCCCGGCAAGGGCGGACAGTTCTTCGAGCACAAGGAGCACAAGGTTCCGATCTTCAACTCCGTCCACGAAGCCGTCGCCGCCACCGGCGCCACGGTCTCCGTGGTGTTCGTGCCGCCTCCCTTCGCTGCCGACGCAATCCTCGAGGGCGTCGATGCCGGCTTGGATCTCGTGGTCGCCATCACCGAAGGCATCCCGGTGCGCGACATGGTGCGCGTGAAGCGCGCGATCGCCGGCCGCCAGACGCGCCTGATCGGCCCGAACTGCCCCGGGGTCGTCACGCCGGGCTCCGGTCCGCAAAGCCACGGGGGCTGCCGCATCGGCATCGCTCCGGGCTACATTCACCAGAAAGGCCACGTCGGCGTGGTCTCCCGCTCGGGCACCCTCACCTACGAGGCGGTGTACCAGCTCACGTCGAAGAACATCGGCCAATCCACCTGCGTGGGCATCGGCGGCGACCCGGTCAACGGCACGTCGCACCTCGATGTGATCCGGATGTTCAACGATGATCCGGACACGCACGGCATCATCCTCATCGGCGAGATCGGCGGCAATGCCGAGGTCGAGGCCGCGCGCTGGATCAAGGCGAACGTGAGTAAGCCGGTCGCCGGCTTCATCGCCGGCGCCACCGCTCCGGCGGGCCGTCGCATGGGCCACGCCGGCGCGATCGTGGGCGGCGCCGAGGACACGGCGGCCGCCAAGATCGCCGTCTTCCGCGAGTGCGGCATCGAAGTGGCCGCCACGCCCTCCGACATGGCCGACGCCCTCCTGCGCGCCGCCAAGGCGAAGGGTGTGACGCTGACCTGAGGTCTTCTCAGGGAGCTGCGCTCCCACGGACCGACGTCGCCCACGCCGCACGCGCGGTCTGCAACTCCCGCCTCTCCGAGGCAGCCCGGGCCGCGATTTCCATCGCGGCCCGTTTCATTTTCACCGCCCTCGCCACCCGCCAAATCGTCAACCCGACCAAGCCGCCGGGTGACTCACCGCGGAATCGCCGCGATCACGCGCTGCACGAACTCAGCTTCGTTGCCGCGGTGCCAGCGCCACACGACAACGAGGTCATGCTCGGGCGAAATCGTGATCGTGTTGCTGCCGGCGCCGCGCGCGCCGAAGACCGTCGTCGGCAGGCCGGGGTAGTTCTTCCCCTGCGTGTTCAGCCACCAGAGATAGCCGTAGTCGGGGCCGTGCGCACTCGGTGAAAGGGCTGCCTTCACAAAGGCGGGCGGCAGCAAGGGACGGTCGTTCCATCGCCCTCCGCGCAACCACAGGTAGCCGAAGCGGGCGAGGTCCCACGTGTGAATCCAGACGCCACCGCCCCAGCGGGTCCCGCCGCTGATCGAGGCCATGCGCCGACCGTCTTGGACAACGTAGCTATTGTGGTAGGGCACCCACTTCCAGTCCGTCGAAGCCCCGATCGGTGTCATGATCTCGTCGGCGAACACGTCGGGCACCGGCTTGCGGAACACTCGCAGCAGCGAGAGTCCAAGGCGGTTCATGCGCACGTCGTTGTACTCGTAGAAGGAGCCAGGGCGCTGCAGCGCACGCGGGGGCCGGGCGCCCTGACCGAAGGCCTCGGGTCCGACGAAGTCGTGCTTCTTGCCGAACATTTCACCCTCCCACTCGCTCTCCTGCTGCAGGTGCATCCGCCACGTCACCTCGCGGTTCTGGGGTGAATCGTAACCGCCATCGCGGACCGACGCGCCCACGCGGTCCTCCTCAGCCAAGAGCCCGTCGCGCACCCCGACGCCGGCCACCGTCGCAATCATGCTCTTCGCCGCCGAATACGTTGGGTCCACCGCCGTCGTATCGCCGAACTCCGCCACCACGTAGCCCTTGTAGATGACCACGCCATTCGTGGCGGCGCGCCGGGTCGGCACCGAGCCGAGCAGAGCGCCGAAAATGCGCTCCTGATCGGAGAAATCGAATTCGCGTGTGGATTCACGGCTCTGCGCGAAGGCAATCGCCTCAGCGAGCCGGACCGGATCCATCCCCAGCTCGGCCGGAGTCCGCCGGGCCCATTCCCCCTTCGGCGGGAAATAGGCGCCGGCCTCCGCCCTCAGCGAAGCCACGGCGCAGACCCACAGGGCGACCGTGAGGGCGAGAAGCCCGACGCGGCGAGGCATCAGAAACGTCGTCACAAGGCTCACGCTGCTCTGGCTGCCGGGTGACTCAAGCCCCGACGCCAATCGAGGCTCCAAGGGCATCCTCGATGCTGGCACCGAAGAGCAAATCGACCGATGCGCTTACCCCGGACCCATCCGGAAAAAAAGGTGGCCAGGCACTCCACGGCACTAGGAGGTCGTCGTTACCGTTGCTACCTTCCGGTCCTGGCGGGGTTCACGCGCCTGCCCATGCATGGCGCCTGGCCAAGACCAACGGTGACCAGCCCGCCCGGTAGCGCAACTGGTTTCTTGTCGCGACTCAGGGAGTGCGCGGCGGCGGGCGGTCCGCACCCGCACCCGGAGGCGGCGGACGCTCGCCATCACCGCGAGGCGAGCCAGGCCGGTTGCCCGATCGCTCGCGCCAACGACGGCGCATTTCCGCAAACGCGGCCTTCTGCTGCGGATCCAGCTCCGCCTCGATCTTCGCGTCCATCTGACGAAACACGCGCGCGGTGTCCTGCCGCAAGCGCTTCAACTCCTCGCCGCTCGCCGTCACGATACGCTCGATCTTCGCCGCCTGCTCCGGCGTGAGCTGGAGGCGTTCCTGCAGGCGCTTGAGATTGGACGCGGCAAACTGATCGCCCGAGACACTGCGCGTCTGCACGAAACTCCGCGCGAAGCGCAGCGACGCAAAGCCTCCCACGACTGCGCCCGCGAGAAAGACGCCGAGAAAAACCAACAGGACTTTCCAAGAGAGCTTCATGGTCAGAGGGTCATCATCACTCCGTCAGATCCGTCACCACATCCGCTTCGACCACCGCGATCTCGTCGTGCAGCGACTGCAGCACGGGGTTGGCCGTGGCGAGCACCGTGCCCACGGCGAGCAGCGATGCCGCTCCGAGCGCGCGAAGCGCAAAGGCCTCCAGCGCGGAGCCGAGCCCGCGCTCCCGCTCCGGCGCTCCGTGCGCCAACGCCGCCACGCGCGTGGCAAAGCCGGGCGGGGCCTCCCAGCCTCGCTCCGACGGCGTCTCCGGGGCGCGCCGCGCCAACGCCACCAACCGCTGCCATGATTCCTGAGGAGTGTGCTTGTTCATCGACGTTCCGACTTTTCCAGCTGCTTGAATAGTTTCTGCAGTTTCCGCCGGGCCCGAAAAGCCCGAACCTTGATCAGTGACGCGTTCCAGCCCGTCTGGGTGGCAATCTCCGCAATCGTCTTCTGTTCCAAATCCAACAGGCGGATCACCAGCTGATCCTCCGGCTTCAGCTCCGACAGCAGGCGCTGCACGAGCTCCCGCGCCGCCACCGCATCGTCCGGCGTCGCCTCCCGCTCGTTTGCCAACACCGCGTCCAGTACGTCCGCTTCCTTCTCCGAAAGGTCCGCCCACCGGAACTCCGGCCGCCGCTGCTGCTGCCGCAGGTGATCGATGCAGGTGGTCAACGCAATCCGCGAGACCCAGTGCGTGAAGGGCACCGCCCCTTGGAACTGATCCATGCGCGTGAACATCTTCAAGAAGACCTCCTGCGCCAAATCTTCCTCCGCCACCCGTCGGGGCAAGTGCCCGCGAATGATGCGCAGCACCAAGGGATACAAATGCTCCACCAACTCCCGGGCCGCCCGCTGATCCCCCGCGCGGACCCGGACCAAGCAACCCGACACATCGAAGTCGGAGTCGGCGGGTTCAGACATGCTGCGATGGAACGGTTGAAGAGCACCGAGGGCAAGACGACGCTCCCCACTTCGCGGTTACAGCCATTCCACGCCAATCACCGTTCGCCTGATCAATAAGTCCTTTTTATCGAGACCTTTGCGATGAGAGAGCCGACCTTGGGGACAGAGGAGCCACTTGACTTCAGCGCTCCCGCGGCCGATAAGGGGAGTCTGGATGCGATACTTCCGGCAGGCGCTTCGACTTACCTAGACGCACGGTCCCGCGAGCCCCGTGAGGGCCCGATCGTGCGTCATGTCCGCCCGCCCGTTTCCGCCCGCCGCCCCGGAGCCCCGTTGCCCGGCGCCGCCCGCGTCCCCCTCGCTTCGTCTTCGCTCCTGCTTCGTCGTTTCACTCCCCGCTAGCCTTCGTCCCTTTCCCGTCCATGCAGTCCGCTCCCGTCACCAAGTATCGTCCGCTCCCGGTCGTCGCCCTGCCGCAGCGGCAGTGGCCCAATCGGGTCCTGTCCCAACCTCCCCGGTGGTGCAGCGTCGACCTTCGCGATGGCAATCAGGCCCTCGCCCAACCGATGAGCGTTGAGGAAAAGCTCGAGATGTTCGAGCTGCTGGTCGGCATCGGCTTCAAGGAGATCGAAGTGGGCTTTCCCTCCGCCTCCCAGATCGAGTTCGATTTCTGCCGGCGGCTGATCGAGGAGAAGCGCATCCCGGAGGACGTGACGCTCCAGATTCTCTGCCAGTGCCGCGAGGACCTGATCGTGCGTTCTCTCGAGGCGCTGCGCGGTGCCCGCCGGGTCATCTTCCACCTCTACAATTCCACGTCACCGGCGCAGCGGAAGTACGTGTTCAACGCCAGCCGCGAGGACATCATCCGCATCGCCACGCGCGGGATCGGCTGGCTCAAGCAGCACGGCCAGGCGCTGATCGACGCCGGCACCGACCTCCGCCTGGAATACTCCCCGGAGAGCTTCACCAGCACCGAGCTCGATTTCGCCCTGGAGATTTGTGAGGCCGTGACCGACGCCTGGGGACCCACGCCCGAATCCAAGATCATCCTCAACCTCCCCGCCACCGTCGAGTACGCCAGTCCCAACGTCCATGCCGACCAGATCGAGTGGATGTGCACGCACCTCACGCGGCGCCATCTGACGCTCGTCTCCCTGCACACGCACAACGACCGCGGCACGGGGGTCGCGGCGAGCGAACTGGCCCTGCTGGCTGGCGCCGACCGCGTCGAGGGTACGCTCTTCGGCAACGGCGAACGCACCGGGAATCTGGACCTCGTGACGCTCGCCCTGAACCTGTACACGCAAGGGATCCATCCGGGCCTCGATTTCAGCGACCTGCCGCGGATCCGCGAGGTGTACGAGCGCACCACGCGCATGGAGGTGCACCCGCGCCATCCTTACGCCGGCGACTTGGTGTTCACGGCGTTCTCCGGCTCCCATCAGGATGCGATCAAGAAATCGTGGGGCCAGCAGGTGCCGGACGCGCCGTGGGATGTGCTCTACATTCCCATCGACCCCGCCGACATCGGGCGCAATTACAAGGCGATCATCCGCATCAACTCCCAGTCGGGCAAGGGCGGTGTTGCCTACGTGCTGGAGCAGGAGTTCGGCTATCAGCTGCCGAAGCTCATGCACAAGGAGATCGGCCGCACGATCAATGAGCTCGCCGACGCCACCGGCCGGGAGCTCACGCCGCAGGAGATTCACGATGCCTTCGTCCGCGACTACATCGAGCGGACCTCGCCGGTCGCGCTCGGGGAGTTCCGGACGATTGAGCGCGGCAGCACGGTCACGTGCCAGGCCGAGCTCACCGTCCACGGGCGTTCCCACGTGGTCTCCGGCGCGGGCAATGGCCCGATCGATGCCTTCGTCCATGCCTTGCGCGAGGCGGGTCTTCCTCCCTTCGAGCTGCTCAGCTATTCCGAGCATTCCCTGGGCAGCGGAGCGCAGGCGCGCGCGGTGAGCTACATCCAAATCAAGGCCGCCTCTGGGCACGCCTTCTTTGGAGCCGGCATCGATACGAACATCGAGCTGGCATCGATCAAGGCGATCGTCAGCGCCCTCAACCGCGCCCTCGCAGGCTAATCAGACCCGGCCGAGGCGGCTGAAGAGCCACCCGGCCAAGCTCAGGAACAGCAGCGCCGGGAGCCAGAGCAGGAGGTCCGGCCGCCATTCCGGCCGGCCTTCCAGCCAGCCCACGCACACGCTGAGGAAGTAGTAGCCCATCACGAGCACCAGCGCGACGCCGAGGTTCGCGGAGGTCTCCTTGCGCGAGACCTTGATGCCCAATGGCACCGCAAGGAAGGCGAACGCAAAGACGGCGAGTGCGGTCGACCCTTTTTCGCTCATCGCGAAGGCCACCTTCATCTGACTCTTCCGCGATTCCACCGGGTTCGCCCCGGGTGCCGCGGCCGCATCCGCCAGCCGAGCCTCTTCGGCCCGCAGCTCCGCGAGCGTCATCCACGCCAGCTTCTTCTGGACGTTCCGGCGACCGAACAGCGTCTCAAGGTGCAGCTCGATCGGAAATTCCTCCGCAAAGAGGGGCGCCACCGGGACCGAGAAATCCTCCGGTCGATCCGACTTGCGGGCCTCAATGTTCACCCGCCGCAGGCGCAGTACGAGCAATCCATCGTTCTCGCGGTATTCCACCACTCCCGAGGCCGCCCGGCCAGAACGCTTCACTCGGCTCTCACGGTCCAACTCCCACATCCAGACGTCGCGGAGTTCATTGCCCTTCTTTTCGCCCACGTACAGGACGACCCCCGGGAAGTCGCGGATGAAGGTCTTCGGGACAATGAAGCTCAACGGGTTGCGCTGCACCGCCTTGGCCAGCGTCTCTTTGTAGAGCGCCCGCGCGCGGGGCATGTACTCGTAGTTCACGGCCGCGGAGAGCGCCGCCGCCAACGCGCCGAGAACAAGAATCGGCCGGGCCACGTAGAAAAGGCTCAATCCCGCCGCCCGCATCGCAGTGATCTCCTGCTGGGCGGACATCCGGCCCAGCACCAACAACACGCCCGTCAAGATCCCCATCGGCAGCGCATAGGCCGCCACGAAAGGGCCCAGCAGCGCGAGGAGCGTCAGCGCCGTCTCCGCCTCCAACTGTCCACTCAAGACCAGGGGCAGCAGGTCCTTCAACGCGTTGCCCAGCACAAGGACAAAGCCAAACAGGCCCACCGCGCCCGCACAGGCGATCAGGACACTGAAGAAGAGGTGACGATGGAGCAGCGACATCCGCGGGCCTACCCTTCCAAACCGCTCCATTCACCCCCCGAGGTCAATCCCTCTCGCCACGGAATGCCCGCTCCGACCCGATCCGCTCACCCCTGCCTCGCCCTTGGTTGGCTCTAGACGCGGGGGCATCTCTCGGCGATACTGGCGATCCCATGCGGTTCGTTCCCACCCTCCCCCCGCTCACCGGAGAGACCCTCGAGTCCCTCAGCGAGCGTCTGCGCGAGCGCGGCGAGCCCCCGTTCCGCGCCCGCCAGATCCTCGACTGGGTCTACAAGAAGCGGGCGCGCTCCTGGGACGAGATGACCAATCTGTCCAAGGACCTCCGCGGCTGGCTGGCCCAGACCTTCGATCTGTTGCCCGCATCCCTGCTCTATGGGAAACAGTCCACGGACGTCACCGACAAGCTGCTGCTGGAGCTCCGCGATCAGTCGCTGATCGAGACGGTCATCATCCGCGCCCCCCAGGAGGGCGTGGGGCTGGAACACTCCCGCAAGACGATCTGTATTTCCACGCAGGTGGGCTGCGCCATGGCCTGCGCGTTCTGCGCCTCCGGCCTCGCCGGGCTCAAGCGCGACCTCTCCGCCGGGGAGATCGTCGCCCAGCTCCTCCATGTCTGCTACCGCGAGGACCCGCTCACCGCGCGCGCCGACCGCGAACTGGCGTCGTTCGACAACATCGTCGTCATGGGCATGGGCGAGCCACTCGCCAACTACGACGCCCTCATTCGCGCGCTCACCATCCTCAACGCCGAATGGGGTCTCGGCTTCGGAGCCCGACGCATCACGGTGTCCACCAGCGGGCTCGTGCCGAAGATCCTGAAGCTGGCCGACGAGCCGCTCGGCTTCCGCCTCGCCATCTCCCTCCACGGCGCCACCGACGAGGTCCGCGAGAAAATCATGCCGGTCAACAAGGCTTACCCGTTGGCCAAGTTGCTCCCCGCCATCCGCACGTTCTCCGAGCGACACGGTCGCATGGTCACGCTCGAGTTCATTCTCATCGAGGACATCAACGACGCCCTCGACCAGGCCGAGCACTTGCGCGACATCGCCCGCGACCTGCACGCGCACGTGAACCTTATCCCCTACAACCGCGTCGAAGGCCTGGAATGGAAGCGCCCCAGCATCGCCCGCCAGGAGCGGTTTGCGGATGTCCTTCGCGCCGCGCGAATTCCGGTGACGCTCCGCCGCGAGAAGGGTCATGACATCGACGCCGCCTGCGGTCAGCTTCGCCTTCGGACGGAAAAGGATCGCAGCGCACCCGCCCCCACCCCGGCCTAAGCCCGCCCCCCCCCCCGTCGCCTGTCCGGATGCAGGTGATTTCACTTGAAAAATCCGCATTCGGAAATTTACGGAACCTTTCCCCCAGCTGGCGGAAACCCATCTGCGGGATACCGTTCTCGCTCCGCTCAGCCGGTGCTCCCGTCTCTCCCCCCGATTCCCCTTCCCCATGATTGAAGTCAAAGGTCTGGTCAAAACCTACGGCGCCAAGCGGGCCGTCGATGGCGTCTCATTCACGGTCAACCGCGGCGACATCCTCGGCTTCCTCGGGCCCAATGGCGCCGGCAAGTCGACGACCATGAAGATGATCACGGGATTCCTGCGGCCCACCGCCGGTACCGCGCTCGTCGATGGACACGACGTGACGCAAGACCCGGTGGCGGTGAAGCGCCGCATCGGTTACCTCCCGGAGAGCGCACCAGCCTACGGCGAAATGACCGTGCAGGAATTCCTTGGCTTCATCGCCGAGGCCCGGGGCTTCCGCTCCGCCGCGGAACGCACTGCCCAGGTCGATCGCGCGATCTCCCTCACCCACCTCGATCCGGTCCGCCGCCAGAGCATCGAGACGCTCTCCAAGGGCTACAAGCAGCGCGTGGGCTTCGCCCAAGCCTTGCTGCACAATCCGCCGGTGCTGGTGCTCGACGAGCCCACCGATGGCCTCGATCCCAACCAGAAGAACGAGGTCCGTTCGCTCATCAAGTCGATGGCCGCCGAAAAGGCCGTTATCCTGTCGACCCACATCCTCGAAGAGGTCGAGGCGATCTGCACCCGGGTCATCATCATCTCGCAGGGCCGGGTCGTCGTCGACGAAACCCCGGCTCAGCTGCAGGCCCGCCAACCGGGCGCTCGGCTCGATGTGATCTTCCGCAGCCTCACGCACAGCGACGTCTGATCTGACTGCGCGCCGTCGTCTTCCGCGTTTCCAGCGCACGTCCTCCCCGCGCCTCCGTCCTTCCGCCTCCTCCGCCTCCCTCGCCTTTCCCGCCCCCTTCTTCCCGATGCGATCGATCGTCCCTCTCTTCAAACGCGAGTTCCTCGGCTACTTCCGCTCGCCCGTGGGCTACGTCTTCCTCGCGGTCTTCCTCGTCGCGAGCGTTATCCTCGCCTTCTTCGTCGGCGGCTTCTTCCGCGGCGGCACCGCGAGCCTCGAGAGTCTCTTCAACTTTTACCCGTGGCTCTTCCTGTTCCTGATCCCCGCCGCCGGCATGCGGCTGTGGTCCGAGGAAAAGCGCTCCGGCACGATCGAGCTGCTGTTCACGCTGCCGGTCACGACCCTCGACGCCGTGATCGGAAAGTACCTCGCCGCCTGGGCGTTCCTCAGTCTCGCCGTGGTCCTGTCCTTTCCGATGGCCCTCACCGTCGCCTACCTCGGTGATCCGGACTGGGGCGTACTGCTGGCCAGCTACTTCGGCAGCATCCTCATGGCCGGCTCCTACCTCGGGGTCTGCTCCCTCGCCTCCGCCCTGACCAAGAATCAAGTGGTCAGCTTCGTCGTCGGCACCCTCGCCTGCCTGCTGCTGCTGTTCCTCGGTCTGAGCGTGTTCAACACTCTCCTCTCCGCGATCTTTCCGACGTGGCTCGTCGACCTGCTGGCCAACTTCAGCTTCAGCACCCACTTCGAGGCGTTTACCAAGGGTATCATCGATCCCAAGGACGTGATCTTCTTCCTCTCGCTGTCGGGTTTCTGCCTCTTCCTCAACGTGGTCGCGCTCGAGCGCTGATCGCCGCCACCCCCGCCTCTCCCGGAAACCTCCCGTCCCGCCACCATGAAATCCGGCTCCAAGTTCATCTTCATCGTCCTGCTCTTCGTCGCGCTGGTCCTCGTCAACTTCCTCGCCTCCCGGCTGCCGTTCCGAGGCGATGCGACCGCCGAGAGCATCTACACGCTGTCCCCGGGAACCAAGTCCATCCTCGGTAAAATCGAGGAGGAGGTGGTCCTCGACTTCTACTTCTCCAAGTCCGTCCAGGGTCTGCCGATCACCTACAAAAACTACGCCGCCCGCGTGGAGGAAATGCTCCGGCAATACGTCCGCGCCTCCGGGGGCAAGCTGCAGCTGAACGTCATCGATCCGCGGCCCGACACGCCGGAGGAGGAAAAGGCCACCGCCGCCGGTCTCCAGCCGCAACAGTTGCCCACCGGGGAGACGGTCCACTTCGGTCTCGTGGCCACGCAGGCCGACCAGCAGAAGACGATCACGTCGTTCAATCCGCAGCGCGAATCCTTCCTCGAGTACGATCTTTCCCAGCTGGTCGCGAGCGTCCAAACCGTCACGCGCAAGAAGCTCGGCCTCATCACCAGCCTGCCACTCCAGGCCCCGGCCATGGACATGATGATGATGATGCAGCAGCGGCAGCGCCCGACCGGGCAGATGGTCGCAGATGAATGGGGCCGCACGTTCGAGCTGGTTCCGATCGAGGCCAGCGCCACCGCACTGCCCGGCGACCTCGATGTCCTCGCCGTGATCCACCCGCAGGGGCTTTCGAACCAGCTGCAGTTCGCCATCGACCAGTTCCTGCTCGGCGGAAAGCCGGTCTTTCTCGCCGTTGATCCTTCCTCGCAGCACTTCAAGCGCCAGGGCGGCCAGTCCGCCATGTTCGGTGGTGCGCAGCCCAATGTCTCCAGCGACCTGCCCACGCTCCTCAAGGCCTACGGGATCACCTACAATCCGCAGAACGTCGCCGGAGATCTCGCCAGCGCCACCCAGGTGCAGACCAGCACCGGCATCGTCCGCTACCCGGTCTGGCTCACGTTGGCCCAAGAGTCACTCAACCGGCAGGCCATGCCGGTCGCCCAGCTGAAGTCCGCGCTCTTCGTCGAGAGCGGCAGCCTCGCCATCGAGGCGAGCGGCCGCACGGTCACTCCGCTGATCGAGACGTCCGCGTCGGGCGGCGACGTGCCGGCGCTCTCACTGCAGTTCGCCCAGCCGGAAGAGGTCTCCCGCCAATTGGTCCCGTCCGGTCGCAAGACGCTCGCCGCCGTCATCAGCGGCAAGTTCACCTCCGCCTTCCCCAATGGGGCCCCCAGCAACGAGCCCGCCCCCGCCGCGGACGCCAACAAGGCGCCCACCCCCGCCACACCGCCGACGACGCCCGCGCTGAGGGAATCCCCGGGTAATTCCACGCTGCTGGTCGTCGCCGATACCGACTGGCTCTTCGATGACTACAGCGTGCGGCGTTTCAACTTCCTCGGAGTGCAAGCCGCCGAACCGCTCAACGACAATCTGGCCTTCGCCAGCAACAGCCTCGAGTTCCTCGGCGGTTCGCAGGATCTGATCTCGATCCGCGGCAAGGGCAGCTCGATGCGGCCTTTCACCGTCGTGCGCCAGATGGAGGTCGACGCGCAACGTCGCTACCAGGAACAGCTCACCGCCCTCGAGGCGCGGATCAATGACGTGCAGCAGAAGCTGACCGAGCTCCAGGGCAAGCGCAACGAGGGCAACCGTCTCGTCGCCACCCCGGAAATGCAGAAGGCGATCGAGGACTTCCAGGCGCAGCAGGCCGTGATGCGCGGCGAGCGCCGCGAAATCCGCAAGGCCCTGCGCGAGGAGATCGAGCGCCTCGAGAACGGCCTCCTCGTCGGTAACTTGCTCGCTCCCGTGCTGCTCGTCGGTGCCGTCGGTTTCGTCGTCCATCGCCGGCGCCGCCGCTGAGCCGGCCTGCCGTTTCACCGTCTCCTCTGGCCCCGCCTTTCCTTCGGTCCTCACCGTCCTTTCCGGTCTTCCGCATTCCTTCACCTCCTTCGGCATGAAACTGAAACCGCTCCTCGCCGTCGTCGCCCTCCTCGCGGTGCTGTCCGCCGCCGTCTACTTCGTCGGTCGTCCCGCCAAGCCCACCGGTGTCGACCCGCGCCTCGGCCAGCCGCTCCTGACTGCCGCCAGCATCGATCAGGCCTCCGTACTCACGCTCACCGAAAACGGTCGCACCGTCACGCTGAGCAAAGCGTCCGCCGGAGGCTGGACCGTGCAGGAATACCACGGCTTTCCGGCCGACTTCACGAAGTTGTCCCGGCTCGTCAGCGACCTCGTGGGCGC
>CAIOYO010000233.1 GCA_903862595.1 uncultured Opitutaceae bacterium
CGCGCTGGCATGACGACGGGACGTTTGAATTGCCGGCCATCCTCAACGCGCCCGACTTCGGACCGCTGGTCGTGACCCAAGTAGACGGGCCCGCGTTCCGCGGCCGCTTCGAAGGTGACCGCAAACAGAAGTACGCCGACGTCCTCCTGAAGGCATCGGGACCGGGCACGCTGCAGTTCCAGCCCCTGCTCCTCGCCGCCCCCGAAGGCCTTTCGGATGCCCGCTACTGGCCTCTCGCCCGACGCGGTTGGCTCAACGCCATCCAGCCCACCTCCCGCTGGGGCGAACAGAACCGTCCCTTCAGCGCCCCGCCGGGCATGCTCGGCAATAACGTCATCAGCGATCCCGCCAGTTGCTCGCTCTGGTTCTACGCCGACCAAGCCTTCTTCATCCCCGAACCCTTCCCCGGGGTGAATCTGATGCCGCTCGTCCGCCGCACCATCGAGTATTGGATCGACACCAAGATGATCAAGGACGCCAGCGGCGCCGAGACCGGGGAACTGATCTGCTACTGGGCCTACGCTCATTTCATCGACGCGAACGCTGGGCCCCTCATCGCCGCGTGGGACTATGTTGAGGCTACCGGCGACCGCGACTGGCTGAACCGAAAAATCGGACGGCTCGAAAAGGTCGCTGACTTCTTGATCAGCCGGGACATCGACGGCGACGGGCTGATCGAGGCCACGCAGAGCGGCAATCTCCACACCCTCAAGCAGCCCAACCGCTCCTGTGCGTGGTGGGATGCGGTGAACTGCGGCCACAAGGATGCGTACACCAACGCGCTCTGCTACCGGGCGTTTCGCTGCCTCGCCGACCTCGAAAACCAGCTCGGCCGGACCACTCAGGCCGCCCGCTACGGCGCTGCCGCCGACCGCCTCAAGGCCGCCTTCTTCCCGGCTCTCTACAACGAGAAGACCGGACTCCTCGGCTGGTGGCGCAGCGAGGACGGCACCCTACACGATTATGCCGCGCCCACGATCTGTGCCCTCGCGATCGACTACGGCCTCGTGCCGACCGACGCCGCACGCGCGATGCTCGATCGGCTCTGGCAGAAGATGGAGGAGGTCCAGTTCACCCGGCTCGACCTCGGGCTTCCGACCAACCTTGTCCCCTTTCACCCCGGCGCTTACCTCCAACCCGCCTTCGGCGGACCGAAGCAACTGGATGGCCGCGATACCTTCGGCATCTACATGAACGGCGGGATATCCGCGGGACACAGCCTGCACTTCATCGCCGCGCACTATCAGGTCGGCGACACCGCGCGCGGCGACCGCGTGCTCGAGGCGATGCTCCCGCGGCAATTCCGCGGAGAGTTCCAGAACGGCGTTCAGGACGAAGCCATGAAAGGCATCGACTGGACCACCTGGGACGGCAAGCCGAGCGGGTACGAGGGGTACCTCGCGGACAGCTTCCGCTTCCTGCAAGCCGTGCTCATGCGCGAACCCGCGCTGCGCCAGAAACTCCTCCGTCCGGTGCTGCGCTGAGGAGACCCGCCGCCCTCAAGCGGCGCCAACCGCCGGTTGCGCGCCGCCGGAGGTGAAGC
>CAIOYO010000234.1 GCA_903862595.1 uncultured Opitutaceae bacterium
GGATCATCCGCACGGTCGCGCGCTCGCTGTTGCCGGAAATCTCGTTCGGGTGCACGAAGCCGTCGCGACCGGCGGTGCGCTCCGGCGAGGTCTCCATGGGCAGCGCCGCGAGGAAGCGGCCGGCGAGGCGGAGGGCGTTCACCATGACGTCTTTTGCCCAGCCGGGATGCGAGGCCACGCCGCGGATTTCGACGGTGGCTGCGTCGGCGGAGAAGCTTTCGTAGTCGACCTCGCCGCGTGCCTCGGCGTCGAGGGTGTAGCCGAAGTCCGCGCCCAGTTGCGCCAGTTGGAGCGTGCGCAGGCCGTGGCCGATTTCCTCGTCGGGATTGAAGCAGACGCGGATCCGGCCGTGCGGAATCTCCGGGTGCCGCAAGAGGTGGCGCACCGCGGCCATCACGGCGGCGATGCCGGCCTTGTCGTCGGCGCCGAGGAGAGTGGTGCCGCTCGCGGTGATGATGTCCTCGCCGATCGCCTCGCGAAGGTGCGGGATGCTTTCGACCGTCAGCACCTGGCTCGGGTCGTCGGGCAGCACGATGGGCCGGCCGTCGTACGCGCGGTGGACGATGGGTGTGGCGCCGCCCGGGAGCTCGGTGGCGGTGTCGACGTGCGCGAGCCAGGCCAGCGTGGGAACGCCCGGCTTCGTGGTGGTGGCTGGCACGGTGGCCAGGACATAGCCCTGCGGCGTGAGCACCACATCGCTCGCTCCGATTTCGCGCAGTTCGCGTTCGAGCAGGCGGAGGAGGTCCCACTGGCCCGGCGTGCTCGGCGTGGTGCCGGAATGCGCGTCGCTGCGGGTTTCGATCTGGACGTAGCGGCAAAAGCGATCGAGGAGGTCGGCAGTATCGAGGGGCATGGTCGGAGCAAGAATGACCGCGCCAATCGAGGCGACCGGGAAAGCGATCGGATCAGGCTAAGCCGGAGGTGGTCAGGACTTTCTCTGCCACCGCCGACCTGCCGTAAGTCCCCGCAGCGGCTGACTCAGGCTGTGGCGTGGCGGTCGCAGATCCCGGGCTGGGGCGGCGCTTCATCGCGGCGCGATTTCGAATGCGATCCCGGAAACTTGAGGCGTTGCGCTTGAAATGATCGAGCTACTGGAAGGAAACTGGATTTTCAGGGGGATCGGATCCGGGAGGGGTTTACGGAATTGTCGCTCCGCGGAGCTACAACGAAGCTTAACCCCAAGCTGGGGACTAGCGAATCACGGCCTGACCCCCGTCCCGCCCGGCCCCTTCGGGCAGGGGCGCAGGCCGAGCCTCCGTCCTCCGAGGCCGCCACGGCAGTTCAGGGGTCGAGGTCGTAGATCTCAACGAGGGCGTTGCCGGTCGTGTTACCGACGCCAGTGACCAGAACCGAGTAGGTGCCTGGGGGCAGGGTCACGAGCACCGCCGCGTCGCGACCGGCATCGGGTATCGTGAAGGCGCCGGCCGCGGTGGCGGCGGCCTTGAGTTCCGCGGTACCGGCCCAGTCGTTGTTGCTCGCGAGGGCGCTGGCGGCATCCAAGGCATGGACCGCGAGCTGCGGATCCGCCAGCAACCCCGGCACGCCGAAGCCGGCTAGGCCTGGACCGACCGCGCGGACCAGCAGCCGCTTGGTGCCGGTGCCCGCGATGACGAACCCGGCGGACAGGGCGTTCTCGGCCGGGCCCACGAAACCGAGGGTCGAACCATTGATGAGGCGCACGGGCGCGCCCGGACCGTCGGCGTCAAAGATTTCCGCCAGCACCAACCCCGCGGCCGTAGGGGACGTCGCGGTGACGCTGACCGTGTAGTTCGTGCGGCCGGGTACGGTGAGCGCAGCCGTCAGCGCGGCGTCTCGAGATCCAGTGGCAAACGGGAAGGCACCCACGGCGGCGATCGCGGCGGAGTCAGCGGCGAGCCAGTTGTCATTGGAAAGCAGTGGGCCGGACACGGCAGGGGCGGACAACTCGAGTTTCGGATCGGGCAATCCTGTGGCCAGCCCGAACGCCGCGAGGCCGGGCCCGGCAGCACGGAGTAGCAGCCGCTTCGTGCCGGTACCTCGAGCGATAAATCCCGAGTAGAGTCCGCCCCCGGCGGGAACGAACCCGCGGGCCGACAGGTTGGTCAGGCACGCGGTAGTCGGATTAACCGAAGGCGCCGGAGAGGGAGTCTGGTTGGATCCGTAGCGGATGGCGACGTCCCGGATCACCCCGTTCAGCGGGAACGGCGCCTTTTCGTGGTACTCCGTGGCCACCGGAGAGCCCAGGTCCACCCCGAGATCAAAGGTTTCGCCGGCCGTGAAGGCACCAGGACTGGTCCGGGCCACCGCCACGGTCGCCACCACCACACCATCCACGCTGATCACCACGGTGGCCGGTCCCCGGACTTGGCCAACGCGGGTGTCGACCTCGATTACGTGACGACCGGCCGGGAGCGGCTGGCTTGAGCGCCCCCGGTAGCGTTCGATGATGAAAAGGTTGTACTCATAGTTGAGGTAGCCGTTCTCGAGGAAGAGGCTGACGCCGCCCGAGGCCCCCCCCAAGGCGTAGAGGACCCCCGACGCGCCGGCGGGAACGTCCACCTCCATCCGCACGTGATTGCTCTGCCGGCCCAGCGCGGGCGCGGTGCGTTCCGGCATCCGGCTGAGGGCGGATTTCCAGTTCCAGCTGGTACCGGGCGCGGTCGGCCCGTCCAAGGGATCAATTCGGGTCCACAATCCCCCCCCGATCGGGAAGGCCTTGTTCGCCTCGGCGACCTCGAGAAACAGGCGCTTCATCGCCTCCAGCCGACCGGGCTCCTGGGCGGCCAGATTATTCGCCTGCGAGAAGTCGTTCGTCAGGTTATAGAGTTCCCATACGTCGCGTCGCGAATCCCACGCGACCACTTGCGCGGGATTCGATACCTGCCAAGGCGTCAAAGGTCCGAAGGTACAGGCGTACCAGCCGTCCTGATAGATCCCGCGGCTGCCATTATTCTCGAAGTACTGTACCCGCTTGCGGCCGGGCTCCCGGGCGCTGGCGAAGGAGTAAGCCATGCTGACCCCGTCCATCGGGTCCTGTGGGTAGCCATCCACGATCGCCGGCGGCGGAATCTTGAGCAGGTCGAGGATGGTGGGCGTCACGTCGTTGACGTGATGAAACTGGGGGCGGGGCGCGCGGTCCGGCGCGATATTCCGGGGCCACGAGACGACCAGCGGATTGCGGGTGCCGCCGAAGTGGGACGCGACGAGCTTGGTATGCCGCATCGGCGTGTTGCCCGCCCACGCCCACCCGGCGTGGTACATATTGTCCACCTTGCGGCCGCCCAGCGCCTCGAGCCCGCCGAGCGAATTCAACGCGGCGATATGCTGTGGGACCGTGCTGGATAAGCCGTTCTGTGCCAGCAGTTCACTAACGGATCCGTTCAGCCCCTCGGCACTGCTGCCATTGTCACCCCAGATATAGAACACGAGGGTGTTGTCGCGGATCCCGAGGCGCTCCAGCTCGTCGATAATCTTTCCCGCCTGGACATCAACGTGCTCCGCGAAACCGGCGAACACCTCCATCAGGCGAGTCTGGAAGGCGCGTTCGGAGGACGGGATGCTTTCCCAGGACGCCATCGACTCGGCGCGCGGGGTGAGCTGCGTGTGGGCTGGAATCCAGCCCAGTTGCTTCTGCCGCTGGAAGATCTCGGTACGCAAGGCATCCCAGCCGCCATCGAACCGGCCGCGGTACCTGTCCGCCCACTCCTTGAAGATTTGGTGGGGCCCGTGGGCGGCGCCGGGAGCCCAGTACATCATGAACGGCTTGTCTGGGGTCAGCGCCTCGTGCTTGCGGATCCAATCCACGGCTCGTTCCGCCAAGTCCTCGCTCAAGTGGTAACTGGGGTCCTTCGGCGGCTCGATCGGGTTTCGATTCTCGTACAGCCGCGGCTCCCATTGGGAAGTCTCAAAGGCCATAAAGCCGTAAAAGTAATCGAAGCCGATGCCTTCGCCGGTGGGCCAGAGGGTAAAGGGGCCCATCGCCGTCGTATCTGCCGTGGGCGTATTGTGCCATTTGCCGAAGGCGGCGGTCTTGTAACCATAATTACCCAAGATCTTGGGCAGCGTGGCTGCCGTCCGCGGGATTACCCCCGTGTAGCCGTCCCAATCCATCGCCCGTTCCGCGATCGTGCCCGAACCGACCCGATGGTGGTTTCGACCGGTGAGGAGGGACGCACGCGTCGGCGAACAGACGGAAGTGGTATGAAACGTGTTGTAGCTGATGCCAGTCCGGGCGAGCCGGGAAAGCGTAGGGGTGCGGACCGGCCCGCCGAAGGTGTCGGCCAGGCCGAAACCGACATCGTCCAGCAGGATGATGACGATGTTCGGCGCGCCCGCCGGCAGACGGCTGGGCACCTTGCGTCTCACCATGGTGGACTCCTGCAGGGAAGGCCCGGCCACGCTGGCCGTCGGCGTGGCCGGAAACGGAAGCACCGAGCCATCGTTGGCTTGGGCCAAGGCGGATGCTAACGCGAGCGGGCAGAGGAGCAGGAGTCGACCCGCGCTGCCCAGCCGGCGGAACTTGTGGGTAACGAAACCGGCGAAGGTGGCGTTGCGATGAACGTAGGTTGTCATAAGGCGTCGGTTCTTTCGCGCAGCCGTGCGCTGACCGGACTCACGATGCTGGACCACCTCAGGTGAGAGTCTGGGCGGGTTGTGGGTTGGGTGGAGGGTTGTTGGCAGAGTGGGAACTGCAAGCAAGCTCCGGGCGGAGGGAAGGTACAGCGTGGCGGGCCTGACCGGAGCCTGGAGCGTGGCGCTGAAGCCTGGGACCCGATAGGGTCAGCCTGTTGCAGGTTGCACGGGCGATTTCGGGGAGCGCCCCACCCGGAAACCACCGGGAGGCATGCAACGTGCAACCGGCGGACCCCATCCCGTCCGCAGCGGGACTCGGCAGTGAAGCCGAGATCGCCACGGGGGGGATTGCCGCTGCCCCACGCGGCCGAAAGAACTGGAAGGAAACTGGATTTTCAGGGGGATCGGATCCGGGAGGGGTTTATTAGGGCGGACGACCTCGGGATTCATGTCAGGGAGTCATTCCTCTATTGCCCGAGATGTCGACGTCGGAGCAGCCCTTAGCGGCTGGGATATCCCGGGCTGGACCCTCGAAGCGATTGTCTTGGATGACGATCTGCGAGCCGCCGGGCATGAAGGTCATGGCGTGTTTCGCGTTGGGACCGCTGATGAAGCGGTTGCCCTTCAGGGTCACGTTGCCGTAGGTGCCGCCGACTTCGTAGGTCGTGAAATACATCTCGGCGTATTCCTCGTAGTCGCCGGTCACGAAGCTGCGCCGCCCGCGCTTGGGGTCGGCTTCGCACTTGGTCGTGTTCCGCTCGAAGACGTTATCGACCATCGTCAGGTTGCGCGGCTGATTGATCCAAGAGCCGCGGCCGCCGTTGCGGAAGGTATTGCCGCGCACGACGACGTCCGTGCAGGACTTCTCGATGCTGACCACGCGGGAGCCGTTCGTGCCGTCGACAAAGTTGTCGGTGATGAGCGCCTGCTGGCAGAATTCGGCGAGGAAGAAGGCGCCCATGCGGGAGCCCGTGATCCGGTTGCGGTCGAAGACGATGCGGCGGCTCTTTTGGATGTGCATCGTGTCGCCCAGGGCGCTCAGGGTGTTGCCCCGCACCTCGACGTCCTCGCAACCGACGAGGTCGAGGGCGCCCTTGCCCGGACCAGCGCCGTTCGGCGAGTAGAGCGCCAGGTGGGAGTACCACAAGAATCACGTCATGAGAATAACCAGGTCCACGAGGACTGAGATCGATGGTGCGGCGGCAGTGGCCGCCGGAGGTGGAGCTCAGGCGTCGTTTCGGAGCACGGGACGTGGGGCAGTATTGCATCCACGTGACTTTTGCGTGGTCACCGTAGTCAGTTTCCGCTGGGCCGGAAGCTCCCGAAGTAGGGAGAGATTCGACAGCAGGGCCACCGGGTGGCGTTTGGCTGGCCGCTTTTCCGCCTTCGCTGGCTGCCCGGGTAGGGATCGAACCTACGACCAAGTGATTAACAGTCACCTGCTCTGCCACTGAGCTACCGGGCAACGTGTGCGGAAGAGTCGGGAAGACAGGCGGCGGGAAAGGCGGTGTCAACGCTCCATTTTGGGTTTCTTTGGGCTGGGCAAAGTTTTGGTTGATTTCCCCACGCCCAACCGCTTGGTTTTCTCTCTTTTCCACTACGCCTGCCTCCGATTGTCGGGGTGACAGGGGGAACGAAAACCATGAAACAAGCCCTCGTACTCAATGTTGCGCCGCGAGCCCAGACGGGCCGCAGCGCGTCCCGCCGCCTCCGCAAGGTCAATCGCATTCCGGCGATTCTCTATGGGAAGCACACCAACCCGGAGAAGCTCGCCGTTGATGGCCCGGAGTTTACCCGGCTGCTGAAGTCCGTCGCCGGCCGCGCGCTCATCATCGAGCTCGCGCGCTCCGACAAGGGCGATAAGGCGCTCTCCTTCCTCCAGGAGGTGCAGCGCGATCCGATCACGGACAAGTATCTCCACGTCGATCTTCAAGAGGTGAAGGCGAACGAGACCTTCGAGATTCGCGTCGCGGTCCAGCCCTTGGGCGAAGCCTTCGGCGTCAAGAATCAGAGCGGCGTTCTTGAGATCGTGACCCCGCAGGTGCGCATCCGCTGCCTGCCCAAGGATCTTCCTGAGGCCATCCTCGTCGATGTCACCGAGCTCAAGGTCGGTGAGACCATCAAGGTCGGCGAGTTGAAGGCCGTCCCGGGTGTCGAGTTCCTCGATTCCAAGGGCCAGCCGATCGTCTCGTGCGTCGAGCCGGTGGCCGAAATCGCCGCTGCCGAGGCCGCCACTCCGGCGGCTGGCGCGGCTGCGGCCGCTCCGGCGGCTGGCGCTGCGGCCACCCCGGCTGCAGGTGCTGCTGCGACACCGGCTGCTGGTGCCGCTGCCGGTGCCAAGGCTCCCGCTGCCGCGGGTGCCGCCGGTGCCAAGGCCCCGGCTGCTGGCGCCAAGCCGGCCGCTCCGGCCAAGAAGTAAGTTATCGCCGAGCCAGGCACCCGCAGTCGTGGGTGCCCGGACTCGTTTGTTCTTTGAGTCATGTCCATTTCGCTGGTTGCCGGCCTCGGAAATCCGGGGCGGGACTACGAGCGCACCCGCCACAATCTCGGGTGGATCATCCTCGACGCGCTGGCCCGCCAACACGGGCTGGCGTGGAAGCGCGAACCGCGCTTCGACGTCGAGCTGGCCCGCTGGGAGTTTGAGGGCAGGGTGGTCCTGCTGGTGAAGCCGCAAGGCTTCATGAACGACAGCGGGCGCCCGCTGCAGCACCTCGCTGGGTTCTTCAAGATCCCGGCGTCCGCCATCGCCATCGTCTACGACGATCTGACGCTGCCGGTCGGTGGCTGCAAGGTGTCCGTCCGCGGCAGTGCCGGCGGCCACAATGGTGTCGCCAGCGTGCTCGCTCACCTCGACGATGCGTTCACGCGCTACCGTCTCGGCATCGGGCCCAAGCAGCCGCCGGAAATGGATCTCAAGGACTACGTCCTCGGCACTTTCTCTCCTGAACAAGCTTCCCTTCTCGAACATAACCTCGCCTCCCTCATCGCCGGCCTGACCCTCCTCATCCGTGAGGGTCCCGACCGTGCGATGAACCAACTCAATCGCAGAGCCCACCATGAACCCGACCAAACGCAGCTACCGCGCGACCTTCATCCTCGATAACCGCGGCAAGGACGACTCCATCGATCAGATCATCGATGGCGTGAAGCAGGAAATCGCCGCCGTCCACGGCGAAGTCACCGGTGTCGAAAACCTGGGTCGTCGCGACTTCGTGCGCGTCACCGATCGCAAGCTCACCGCCGGCACGTTCGTGCAGGTGGCGTTCTCCGCCCCCGCCTCCGGCCCGTCCGCCCTGCGCGAGCGCCTCCGCCTCAACGGCAGCGTCTACCGCACGTTCGTGCAGTCGGCCTAAGGCACGCGGTCGCCTCCGTCCCCCTTCCCACCATGGCCTCGCTCAACAAGGTCTTCCTCATCGGGAACCTCACGCGCGATCCGGAGCTCCGGGTCACGCCCAAGGGAACCTCGATCTGCCAGTTCGGCCTCGCGGTCAACCGCCAGTACAAGGACGACTCGGGCGCGACGCGCGATGAGACGACCTTCGTCGACATCGAAGCCTGGGGTAAGCAGGGTGAACTCGTCTCCAAGTACCTGGGCAAGGGTTCCCAGTGCATGGTGGAGGGTCGCCTGAAGCTTGATCAGTGGGAGGACAAGACGAGCGGCCAGAAGCGCAGCCGTCTGAAGGTCGTCCTCGACAACGTCCAGTTCCTCGGCGCGCCCCGTGGTGCCGGTGGCGGCGCCGGCGCTCCCGGTGGCGGCGACGATGTCGACCAGACCGCGCCGTCCGAGCGCGCCGCGCCGCCGGCGCGCCGCCAAGCGGCCGCCCCAGCGCCGGAAAGCCTCGACGAGGACGTTCCGTTCTAACCCATCCGGTGCCGCCCCGCGGCGGTGCCGTTTCTCCGCCCGCAACTCCACCTTTCCAACAACGCATCCATCATGGCTCACAACGAAATTCTCCTCCTCAAGCCCGTCGAAGGTCTCGGCGGCGAGGGCGATCAGGTCCGCGTCCGCGCCGGCTTCGCCCGCAACTTCCTGCTCCCGCGCAAGATCGCGGTGCCGGTCACCCGCGCGAACAAGAAGCACGTCGACGCGCTGAAGAAGCGCCGCGCCGAGCGCGAACTTTCCGAGCTGTCGGCCGCCCAAGAGCTCGCCAAGAAACTTGAGAAGACGTCCCTGGCCTTCGCCGTCAAGACGGGCGAGGGTGGCAAGCTCTTCGGTGCGATCACCTCCGCTGACATCCACGTGAAGCTCACCGAGGCCGGCATCGATCTCGACCGCAAGCGCATCCACCTGCACACGCCGGTGAAGACGCTCGGCAAGCACGAGGTGAAGATCAAGCTGCACGCCGACGTCAGCGTGGAGATGTCCTTCGACGTCGTTTCCGAGAATCCGATCGAGCCCGTTGCCACCGAGGCTCCCGCGGCCGACAAGAAGGAGCCCCGCAAGGTCTCCCGCAAGGAAGCCAAGGAGTAAGCCGGAGGCGGCAACAACTCCCCGGTTGGAATGAGGAAGCCGCGACGAAGGTCGCGGCTTCCCGTGTTCTCACCCCCCGACGTTTTTTCGTTCCGTTCCGTCGATGTCCGACGACTCGCAGGCACCCCGGCCGCCCCGACGACCCCGCGCTGATGGCGCGGGAGCGCCTCCGGTCGGTCGGACGCTGCCGCACTCCGTCGAGGCCGAGGAGTACCTCCTCTCCTGCTGCTTCCTCGATGGGTTGGACGTAGTCTCGCGCTGCTTGGAGGCGCGTATTTCCGCGAACTCGTTCCACGTCCCGGCGCATCGGATCGTCTTCGAGAAGCTAGTCGATCTCTACAACCGGCAGACCCCGATTGATCTGGCGGTCATCGCC
>CAIOYO010000235.1 GCA_903862595.1 uncultured Opitutaceae bacterium
CACTCTGGCGGCGCCGGTGGTTCATCAAGGTCTAGGTCTTGGTGAGCCCAGCCCCCGGTGAGAGCCGGTTCGCGTCGTCGCGAAAGCCGCGCTCGCCAGTCGGCGGTCGAGAGGTCACGCTTGCGGTTCGGCGAGAGGGAGGAATCGTTTTCCTGATCCCGAGTGATCCGACCCATGTCTGTTCCGTCGATTCCTGATTCTATCCTCCGGCTTCCCTCGCGCACCGCAGAGTTCGGTGCGTTGCTCGCTCGCTGGTGCGCAATCAATTCCGGCTCCGGTCACGGTGCCGGCCTCGAGCGGATGCGCCTCGCGCTGGCCGATGCCTTCTCCCAGTCGTTCCCCGCGGCGAAGGTGGAGATCCTGGCGTCGGATGCTCCGGGACGGAACCCCGAGGGCGCGAAGTCGCTCCGCATCCGCCTCCGTCCCGCGGCGCCGCGGCAAGTCCTGCTCTGCGGCCACTACGACACGGTGTTTGAGGCGGACGATCCTTTCCAGGGTTGTCGGTGGACCGACGCGGACACGCTGAACGCTCCGGGCGCGTCGGACATGAAAGGTGGAATCCTCACGATCCTTGCGGCTCTGGAGGCGTTCGAGGCGGCGCCGGGAGCGTCGGGCTTGGGGTGGGAGGTGCTACTGACTCCGGATGAGGAGACGGGATCGCACGGCACGCGGGCGCTCTTCCTGGAAGCCCGGCAGCGGTATGACTTTGGATTCGTGTTCGAACCGGCGCGGCCGAACGGCGATCTGGTGCATTCGCGCAAGGGCACCGGCGTCTTCGTGGCGGTCTGCCACGGCCGGGCGTCGCATGCGGCGAAGATTCCCAACGATGGCCGCAACGCGATCCTCGCGCTCGCGGAGTTCCTGCTGGCGGCGAGCCGCATCCCCGCCGAATTGCCGGGCGTACTGGTAAATGTCGGCAACATCCGCGGCGGCTCGGCGGCGAGCAACGTGGTGCCGCACCTTGCGCAGGCCGAGATCGACGTCCGGGTCACGCGCCTGTCCGACCGCGAGCCGCTCCTCGCGCGGCTGCAGGCGCTGGTGGACGGCGTGAACGCGCGCGAGGGATTCCGGCTGGAGTTGAAGGGCGGAATGAACCGACCGCCGAAGGAGTGCATGGCCGCAGAGGAGCACGTCTTCGCCGCGTGGCAGGCGGCGGCCGCGGACCTCGGGCAACCCGCCTTCACGTGGGTGCACACGGGTGGGGCGTCGGATGGCAACTTTCTCTCCGCCGGAGGGCTTCCGAATCTCGACGGAGTCGGGCCGATCGGCGATCAGCTGCATAGCGACCGCGAATTCTGTCGCGTTCCCACGGTGGCGTCGCGCGCCCAGTTGGCGGCGCTGGTGCTCCATCGAATCGCGCACGGCCTGGTGCCAATCCCGAGCCGGCCGCGACTGCCGGCGACGACCTGACGCCCTCGCCGTTCGGCGATCAGCCTGGAGGGAACCAAGCTCCGAGCACGGCGGCCCGCCGTGCTCCGGTTACTGCGGGGAGGCTTCCGGTTCGTCCCTCGACGTGCCGGTGGGCAAGCCACGCGAAGGCCATGGCCTCGACCCAGGCTCCGGGGACGCCCCGCGCGTCGGTGAGATCAATGGTCGAAGCGGGTAGCGCGGCGCGGAGTGCCGCGACCAGGCGGGGATTCCGCGCGCCGCCGCCGCAGAGCAGCACCTCGGGCGCTCGCAGGCCGGGCAAGGCGCGGACGGAATCCGCGATCGTCGTCGCCGTCAGCGCCACCAGCGTCGCCTGCACATCCGCATCGCTCGATCCGTCAGTGCGCCGGCGGAGGCGCGGCTCCAGCCACGCGGTCGAGAAATACTCCGGCCCCGTACTCTTCGGGGCCGGCAGGGCAAAGAACGAGTCGTCGCGCAGCGCCTCGAGCAGCAACGGATCGACGCGCCCGCGGGCGGCCAGCGCGCCATCGCGGTCCATCGGCTCGCCCAGCACCCGCTGGCTCCAGCGGTCGAGCAGCGTGTTGCCGGGGCCGGTGTCGAAGCCGAGCACGGGAGCGGCCGGGTCGCTGGGGAGCGAGGTGAGGTTGGCAATCCCGCCGATGTTCACCACCACGCGATCCTGGCCCGGCACGCGGAAGATGCCCTCGTGGAAAGCCGGGACGAGCGGGGCGCCCTGGCCGCCGAGGGCGACGTCCTTCCGGCGGACGTCCGCGACCACCGGGATGCCGGTCTCGACGGCGATGACGTTTGGGTCACCGATCTGCAGCGTGAAAGGCGTGGCGAAGCCGGGTCGGTGCCGGATGGTCTGGCCGTGGCTGCCGATCGCGCGGATCGCGTCCGCCGGAAGGCCGGCCTGGTCGAGGAGTTCCCGGACGGTCCGGGCGATGAGACGGGCGAGGGCGACATCGGCGACGCCGAGTCGGTCGATCTCGTTGTCGCCGGGGGTGGCGAGCGCGAGCAGTTGCTGCCGGAGCTCGGCGGGCAGGGGATGGCTGTGGGTGGCCACGAGGGCCGGTGCCGGCGAGAAGCGCACCACGGCCGCATCGATCGCGTCCATGCTGGTCCCCGAGAGCGTGCCGATGAAGAGGTCGCTCATCGGCGCAAACGAACCGGGGACCGAGGAAATCGGCTCGCCTCCGTTGCCTGCTCGCGGCGCAATCGGGCCAGGTTCATGCTCTCTACGGAAACACCCAGCAGTCAGCACGTCGACTTGGATCTGTACCGGACCGATGCCCTCGTGGCGGCCCTGATCGAGGACCAGGCGCGGGCGGCGGCGGCGGTGTCCGCCGCGGCGCCGGCGCTCGCGCGGGTCGTGGATGCCGCGGCGCCGCGACTGGCGGCGGGTGGGCGGCTCATTTACGTCGGCGCGGGGACATCGGGGCGACTGGGTGTGCTGGACAGTGTGGAGCTGCTGCCGACTTTTTCGTGGCCGACGGATCGCGCGATCGCGGTGATGGCGGGCGGCCTCTCGGCGGTCTTCACGGCGGTGGAAGGGGCCGAGGACGACACGGCGCAGGGGGCGGCGGATCTCCGCGCGCAGAACCCCGGGCCGAATGACGTGGTGTTCCTGCTGGCGGCGTCCGGACAGACTCCCTACGTGCTCGGTGCGCTCGATGCGGCGCGGGTGGCGGGCGCATTGACGGTGGGATTGGCGAACAACCCGGACTCCCCGCTCGCGACGCGGGCGGAGATCGGGGTCACGCTCGACACCGGCAGCGAAGTGATTTCTGGCAGCACCCGCTTGAAAGCCGGCACGTCGCAGAAGATCGCGCTCAACGTCCTCTCCAGCGCGATCATGGTGCGGCTGCATAAAGTGTACGGCAACCTCATGGTCGACGTCATGCCGACGAACGTGAAGCTGCGGCGGCGGGCCCTCGCGCTGGTGCAGCGCGCCACGGCGGCGGACGAGGCGTCGTCGTCGGCGGCGCTGGCGGCGTGCGGCGGGCACGTGAAGACGGCGATCGTGATGCTGCGCGGTGGCTGCGCCGCCGACGAGGCCCGGCGGCGTTTGGATGCGGTGGCGGGCAACGTGCGGGCGGCGATCCGGCAGCGCACATGAGTGCGAGCGCTTCCAGTCGGCGGCGCGGCGGGGTGCCGCGCGAGGTTCACGACTTGCCCCGCTCGACCCGGGCGGCGGGCGGTGGATGGGTGGTCTTCGCAGCGGTCCTCTGGCTCCTGAGCTGCGCGGCGCCGGCGGGTCGGGCGGACGTGCTGGCGCCCGGTGACGCGCCGCCGCCGGCACCGCGGGAATTTCGGGCCGTGTGGATCGCGTCGGTGGCGAACATTGATTGGCCGAGCCGCCCAGGGCTTTCGGTGGGTGAACTGCGGGCGGAGATGAAGACCCTGCTCGACACGGCAGTCGAGGTGGGCCTGAACGCCGTCATCCTCCAGGTGCGGCCAGCAGCGGATGCCCTCTACCACTCGCCCTTTGAGCCGTGGTCGGAGTACCTGACCGGTCAACAGGGCAAGGCACCGGGATGGTTCTACGATCCCTTGAATGACTGGGTGGCGGAGGCGCACGCGCGTGGCCTTGAGCTGCACGCGTGGATCAACCCTTACCGCGCGCGTCACCCCTCGGCGAAGGGACCGCTGGCGCCTGAGCACTTGGCGAACCAGCGGCCCGACGTGGTGCGGACGTACGGGGATTTCCTGTGGATGGATCCGGCGGAACCCGCGGCCCAGCGGCGCACCCTGGACGTCGCGGCGGACTTGGTGGCCCGGTACGACATCGATGGCCTGCACATTGACGACTACTTTTATCCCTATCCGATTGATGCCCCGGCGGGGTCGGGGGTGACGGGCAAGGTGGATTTCCCGGACGAAGCGGCGTGGCAGCGGTATCGGAAGAGTGGGGGCTCCCTCTCACGGGCGGATTGGCGGCGGAGCAACGTCGACAAGCTCGTGCGGGACCTGTACGCGACCGTGCGTAGCGTGAAGCCCTGGGTGCGCTTCGGGATCAGTCCCTTCGGCATCGGTCGTCCCGATCTGCGGCCGCCCGGCGTGGAAGGGTTTAGTCAGTACGACCAACTGTACGCGGACGTGGAGCTCTGGCTGGAGCAAGGCTGGATGGATTACTGTGCGCCGCAGCTCTATTGGCCGAGCGACCGCAAGGCGCAGCCCTTCGGCGTGCTCTTGGATTACTGGATCAGCCGCAACCCGAAGGGCCGGCACATGTGGCCGGGTCTGTTCACCAGCTCGGTGGCGGAGACCCCGAAAGGCTGGGCGGCGGAGGAAATTGTGCACCAAGTGGCGCAGACCCGCGAACGCCCGGCGGCGACCGGGCACATTCACTTCAGCATGATCGCGCTCCAGCAGGATCGGCGTGGCGTGGCGGGGCGGCTGCGGACGGAAACCTACGCCCAGCCCGCGCTCGCGCCGGCGACCCCGTGGTTGAGCACCCAGGTGCCGGAGGCGCCGCAGATCCTCGGGCGCAACCTGGTCGGTCCGGCGGCGGAGCGGTCCTTGCTCCTCGCGCCCGGGCTCGGCGGCGAAGTGGCGCGCTACGCCGTCTGGCGCCGGGAGGCGGGACAGTGGCGGTTCGCGGTGCAGCCGGCGAAGAACCGCGTCGTGTCGCTTGCCCCGCAAGGCGCCTTCGGCCGCGTCGAGGCGGTCGTGGTCAGCGCGGTGGACCGCCTCGGTAACGAGAGCCCGCGCGTCACGGTGGTGTTGCCCTAAGTCCCCGCGTTGCCGGACTCCTCCTGCTCTCACGATGAATCCCATCCCTCCCTCCGGCTCGACCCCTGCCGTCTCTGTAGCGTCCGTGCGGGGTGCGGCGTCGCCGTGGTGGTGGATCCCGACCCTCTATTTCGGCCAGGGCATTCCGTACGTCGTCGTCATGACCCTCTCGGTCGTGATGTACAAGAACCTGAACCTCTCGAACACCGAGATCGCGCTCTACACGAGCTGGCTGTACCTGCCGTGGGTCATCAAGCCCCTGTGGGCGCCGCTCGTGGACCTGCTCGGCACGAAGCGCGGGTGGATCGTGGCGATGCAGTTCCTGGTCGGCGCGGCCTTCGCGCTGGTGGCGTTGACCCTGCCCGCGGCGGATTTCTTCCGGTGGTCGCTCGCGGTCTTCTGGTTGATGGCATTCAGCTCAGCGACCCACGACATCGCGGCGGACGGGTTCTATCTCCTCGCGATGCAGCGTCATCAGCAGGCGGCGTTCGTCGGCGTGCGCAGTACGTTCTACCGCCTCGCGATGATCGCGGGGCAGGGCGGCCTGGTCTTCCTAGCCGGGCGGCTGCAGACCGTGCTGGGTGATGTCGCGCGCGCGTGGTCGTGGGTGTTCATCGGACTGGCGGGCGGCTTCGTGGTGCTGGCGTCCCTGCACGCCTTCGTGCTGCCCCGGCCGGAAGCGGACCGGCGGGCGCCGGCTGCGGCGCGCCACTTGGTCCGCGACTTCCTGGCCGTCTTCGCGGCCTTCTTCCGCAAGCCCGAGATCGGCGTTACGCTCGCGTTCCTGCTCCTCTATCGTCTGGGTGAGGCGCAACTGCTCAAGCTCGTGACCCCTTTCCTGCTCGACGCGCGGGACCGTGGCGGGCTGGGGCTCTCGACCGAGGCGGTGGGCATCGTTTACGGCACGATCGGCGTGATCGCCCTGACGTGCGGCGGCCTGCTCGGCGGCTGGATGATTTCGCGGCACGGCCTGCGCCGCATGCTCTGGCCGATGCTGCTCGCGACGCACGTCCCGAACTTGGTCTTCGTTGCGCTCGCGACCCTGCAGCCTGGCAACCTGGCGATCGTGGCGGCGGCGTTGGCGACCGAGCAGTTTGGCTACGGCTTCGGGTTCACCGCGTACATGGTCTACATGATGCGCGTCGCGGAGGGGCAGCATCAGACCGCGCACTATGCGCTCTGCACCGGCTTCATGGCCTTGGGGATGATGCTCCCTGGAATGGCCGCCGGATGGATCGAGGACCAGATCGGCTACCGCGCGTTCTTCATCTGGGTCTGCCTCGCGACGCTGCCATCGTTTGTGGCCGCGGCGCGACTCAAGATTGATCCGGGCTACGGACGGAAGTCCGAGCCGGCGGCGTGATCCTCAACGCTGGCCGAGAAGCTCACGGGCGCCGTTGATCACGCGGTCCCACTGCAGCGCCGGCCCCGGGTCGACCTTGTTGGCCTGGATGTGGAAGTGGCCGAGCACGCCCTGGTAGTTGCGCAGCACGTCGTCGGGCAGCTTGCGCGTGACCACGGCGCCGGAGGCGTCGCGCGGGTAGTCGCAATTGATCTTGGGAAAGACTGCGCAGAGCGCAGCGGTGAGCTTCACCAGCGCCTCGTACTGTTGCGGCGTGAGATCGTACTGCGTGAGCGAATCGCCTTGGATCTCGCCGGTGACGGCGTCCGGCCGATCCGGTCGGCCGACGAAGCCCGGCGTGCGCACTGCGGGGTCGCCGAGCCCTGGCGGAATGGTGAGGACCGTGCCCTTGGCGTCGCGGCCGTACCAGCGGGCGAAGGGATGCTTCTCGGTGGCGCGGTAGGCGCCCATGTTGGCGATCTCGATGCCGATGGAGCGGTCGTTCGAAGTCGTCGCGTGCCACGCGCGCTCCTTGAGGTCGAGCGTCTGGTAGATCGTGCCATCGACATCCAGCATGAAGTGCACGCTCAGCCCGCGCTGGTCGTGGAGGACGTCGAAGCACGCCTTGCTGATGCCGCAGACGTCGTAGTGCAGGACGAACTGGTCGACCACGCGCTGGAGCGTCGGCAGGTCCCAGCCCCCGCCGCGCACGCGCTCGACTTCGGCGGGCGTGAGACCGCCCTGCCGCAGTCCGTAACGGTTCGGCGTGCGCACGGCCGGTGCGGAGGCGCGGGTGGCCTCCCAGCTGCTTTCCGCCAGCGGGACGAAGCGTCGCTCCACGCGGTAGGCGTCGTAGCCACCTGGATCCATCCACGTCACGATCGGCGTACCGGTGTGGAAGAACTGACCCGCCACCACGATCTCATCGCCCTTGCGCGGGGCGAAGGTGCGGGGCTGGCCGTGCTGGCAGCCGCTCAGGCCGAGGGCGAGTGCGAGCGCGACGAGCAGCAGCGCCGCCGCGCGGCGCGGGCGCGGGCGGGTGGCGGTGGATGCGCGGGAAAACGGAGCGAGGCGCGGCATGGTTGGGGGGCGGAAAAAATCATTCGGTCGCCGACGTACCCTGCAAGGTGCGAATCCGGGAGACTGAGGCCGCGATCCGCTCCTCGGAGAGTCGGCCGGAGATCACGGCCTGCTCCAGGATCGCGATTGCCTTGGGGGCGATGTCGGGATCGTAGCGCTGGTTGTTGCCGAAGCAAAGCAGGTCCACCCCGGCTTCGACTGCCGCCGGGACGGACTCTTCGATTCCGTAGCGCGAGGAGATCGCGCCCATTTCCATGTCGTCGCTGCAGATCACGCCGCCGAAGCCGAGCGTCTGACGCAGCAGGCCCGAGAGCGCCGCGGCTGAGAGCGTGGCCGGATGACGCGGATCGAGGCCCGCGTGGAAGACGTGGGCTGACATGACGGCGTCGACCAAGCCCCCGCGGATCAGATCGCGGAACGGCTCCAGCTCCCGTTCGCTCCACGTCGCGGTGACATCGACAAGCCCGTGATGCGTGTCGCCGGCGGCGCTGCCGTGTCCGGGAAAGTGCTTCAGGCAGGTCCGGATTCCGTGAGCGCGGTGGGCCTGGATGAACGCGGTGGCGTGCCGGGTGACCGTTGCGGGGTCGGCGGAGAAGGAGCGTCCCTTCCCCTTGATGATTGGATTGGCGGCGTTGGCGTCGAGATCGACGACCGGCGCGAGGTTCAGGTTGATCCCGGCGGCGGCGAGCGTGCGGGCGGTCTGCTCGGCCTCACGGTAGGTGTGCGCGGGATCATCGCGCCGCCCCAGCTCCTCGTGGGATACGCTCGGCGGGAAACCGTAGTCGGGCTTAAGCCGGTTGACGCGCCCGCCCTCCTGGTCGATCGCGACGAGCAACGGTCGATCGGCGGCGGCGCGCAGCCCGGCGACCAAGGCCTGCAGTTGGGCGGGAGATTCGACGTTTCGCCGGCGGGTCGAAGGATCGACCATTTCCTGGTCAAAGAGAATGACCCCGCCAATCCGGTGCTGCCGGAGATCGCGGAGGATCGGACCGCACTCTTCGAGGCGGGCCCCGCGGAAACCCACGAGCAAGAGTTGGCCGAGTTGGTCGCGGAGGGCGGACATGGGAAAGAGGGAAGCGGGAGGCAGCGGGACTAGCGGTGCGGCCGGCAGGCGATCGACGGTGAAACGTCCGCGAAGTCGACCGCGGCGACGATGATGAGGAAAGGCGGGCGAAGACGGACGACGGACGATGGGAGTCGGACGACGGCTATCGGCTGACCGCTGACGGCTGGCAGACGTCTGATCGGCGGACGATGCCGATGCCCGGGAGATCCGTCAACGTCACCTTGCCATCGACGATGCGCGTGCCCTCGAACGGATCGTTGCGGATGAGCAGGGCGCCATCGAGATCGGCCCAGTCGACCAGCGGTGACAGCTGGGCGGCGGCGGAGATGGCGCAGGACGTCTCGGTCATGCAGCCTAGCATCACCTTCAGCCCGAGTGCGCGGGCGACGGTGATCATGGCGCGGCCCTCGCGGAGGCCGGTGCACTTCATCAGCTTGACGTTGATCCCGTCGAAGACCCCGGCCAGGCGCGGCACGTCGCTCAGCCGCTGGCAACTCTCGTCGGCGAAGAGCGGAAGCGGACTCCGCTCACGCAGCCACGCGGTGTCTTCGAGACGGTCGCGGGCGAACGGCTGCTCGACGAGCCGGACATCCTGCGTGGCGAGCCACTCGATTTGCCGCAGTGCGTCCTCGCGGTCGGTCCAGCCCTGGTTGGCGTCAACGATCAGCGGCGTGGACGAGACGCTGCGGATGGCGCTGATGAGTGCGCGGTCGGAGTCGCGCCCCAGCTTGACCTTGAGCAGCCGGTATTCGCTGGCGGCGCGGGCCTTCTCGCGGACGACCTCGGGCGTATCGATCCCGAGCGTGAATGATGTGACCGGGGTGCGGGCCGGATCGAGTCCCCAGAGTCGGTGCCATGGCGCGCCCAGCCGGCGGCCGACCCAGTCGTGGAGGGCGATGTCGATCGCGGCCTTGGCGGCGGTGTTGCCGGGCGCGAGGGAATCGATCTCGCGCAGCACGTCCTCGAGCAGGAAAGGATCGGAGCGGCCGGCGAGCAGACGGGCGGCGGCGGTGAAGAATGCGGTGGCGGATGCCTCGCTCTCGCCGAGGTAGGGTGGCATCGAAGCCTCGCCGTGGCCGATCAACCCCTCGTGCTCGAGCTCGACCAGCATGGCGGGCGTGGCCGTGCGCGATTGCGTGGCGGTGGTGAACGGCTGGCGCAGCTCGAGCGTGTAGGGGGACCAGCGAAGCAGCATGGGGCTGAAAATGAAGAAGCCGGGGGTGGAAGACCACCCCCGGCTTCGCAAAACCTTGCGGATTACAGGCGCTTGGTGACCTGCACGGACCACGAGCGACCGCGGGCCATCTGATTGTAGACGCCCGGATCGTAGCCGCGGGAGTCGGCGGACAGCGGCGGGACGGCCTCGAAGAGGTTGATCACGCCCACGCGCAGGGTCGTGTCATTGAACCAGGAGCCCTTGGCGCGGATGCGGTAGGACACGTAGGTGTTGTAGCTGATCGAGTCGGCAACCACGTAGCGGTACTGCGTGTTCCCGACGGTGAAGAACGGGGCGATGTAGTTCGGACGTCCGAGCGAGTCCCACGTCGTCTGGGTCGTGGTGGCACCGGACTCGCTGTAGTTGCCGATGTAATACGCAGACAGACCGGCGCTCCAGGCATTGCGGCGCCACGTGACGGCGGCGGAGCCGCGCCACTTCGGGGTCGCGCCGCCGGTCGCGTTGCTCCAGCGCAGGTCGGTGCGCGGCTCGCCCGGGGCGTTGTAGGCGTGGAAGTCGTTCAGGTACGTCCACGTGGTGGAGACCGTGATGTTCCCGAGCGGCAGCTTCGGCAGCCGGTAGGTGGCGTCGAAATCGAAGCCGTTCACGAACTGCTGCGAGCGGTTGAAGTAGGTCGTGCGGATCACATCGATCGCGCCGACCACGGCGCGCTGGTTGCCGGCGGGGCGGGTGGCGTTGTAGGCGGCGAAGAAATCGCGGTCGGCCTGCGTGACCGGCAGGCGGACGATGGCTGGGTCGCCCTTGTAGTTGGCGGTGGCCGAGCCGAGGTCGATCTGGGTGATTGACTGACCGGCGGCGAGGGCGGCCTGGGTGGCGGCGATCAGGGCGGCGGTGTCGTCGGCGATGGAGCCGGCGGAAGCGATCACGTTGCGCTGGCGGATTTCCCAGTAATCGACGCCGACGGACAGACCCTGCACGCGCGGCACGTCGATGACGATGCCGGCCGACTTGCCGCGGGACTCCTCGGGATCGAGATCCAGGTTACCGGAGGCGATGCTGCGGCGGTTGGACGGACCGTCCGTCGGCAGGCCCGTGACGGCGCTGCGGTAGGTGTCGGTGCTCCCGGTGACGGTGCGGATGAGCGTGCCGGTGAACAGCTGGGCGAGGTTCGGAGCGCGGAAGCCCTCGTTGTAGGATGCGCGGACGAGCACGTTGGCGAACGGACGCCACGTGGCGCCGACCTTGGGCTTGGTGGTGGTGCCGAAGTCGGTGTAGCTCTCGAAGCGCGCGGAGGCGTTAAGCTCGAGGGAGTGGATCAGCGGCATCCGGAACTGGTTTCCGACCAGCGGAATCACGGTCTCGACGTAGGCGGCGGTGACGTGACGGTTGCCGTACGTGTCGGAGTTCGGCGAGAACCCGAGGAAGTCGTTGCTGTTCGGGTCGAGACCGACGCCCGGCGGGTTGAGGCCGGCGTACGGCGGACGGAAGTCGGCGTACGACTCGTGGCGGAATTCACCGCCGACGGCGGCGCCGATGGCGTTGCCGCCCCAGATCGACAGCAAGTCGCCGGAGGCGCGCGCGTCGAGGCTGGCGAGGCTCGTGATGCCATTGCGCACGAACTCGGAGCGGAACGTCGATTGGACGCTCTCCGGGTTGGTGTACGGACCGGTGACGACGAGCGTGTTGTTCTGGACCGCGAAGGAGCGGGTGAACGGATTGAACGCCTTGGCCGGATCGGTCTGGTTGATTGCGGAGATCAGCAGGCTCTTCCGGCTCGGGCCGACTTCCCGGTCCTTGACGCGGGCGTCGGCGAGGAGACCGGCGGCCTCCCAGTTCCAGGTTTCGCCGAAGCGGCCACGGAAGCCGAAGACCCCGCGGTAGACGGAGTTCTCGATGATGGCGTTGCGGTTGGCGAGGTCGGTCAGGCGCTTGTTGCTGATGCGCACCGCGGCGGGCGTGCCGGTGAGGCGCGGCGTGCCGTCGGTGTTCGGGGCGCCCGTCGGGCTGAAGAACCGCGTGCCGAACGGATTGAACGGATTGGACGCGGGCACGATGATGTCGCCGTCGGTCGAGGCGGTGATGCCGTCGGACTCGCGCAGCGTATCGGAGCGCGCCTCGTAGGAGACGAATTCGGCGAAGGTGGTGACGCGTGAGGTCAGGTCGTACTCGCCGCCGAGGAAGATATTGCCGCGGGTCGACTGCGGCTGGATGACGCGGTAGGGGTTGTTGTTCCAGTAGTAGTTGCTGGTGACGCCGCTTCGGGAGGGCGTGCCGGTTTGGAAGCCGACGCCGGTGGCGGTGGGCACGATGAAGAACGTGCCGGAGGTGGCGACGAGCGAGGAAGGGATGCCGGAGGGGCGGCTGGCGGTGAATGCGCCGGTGGGTGAGACGGTGCCGGTCGCGTAGTTGCCGAACTCGCTGGTGGCGGAGCGGGCGTTGAATGTCGTGCTGGTCGAGACGTTCCACGGTGCCGGGGCCATGTTGGAGTGGTCGGCCTCGGCGGAGAACGGACGGTCGGCGGCGGAGATCACGTCGCGGTCGTAGACATCGAGGACGACGAGACCCCGGCCGCGCGAGCCGAGCTTGAAGCCGTGCGTCAGCGTGGCGCGCATTTCGCGGCCGTCGCCGTAGCTGGTTTCGCCGAAGCGGAGGGCGAGCTCGGTGCCGTTGAAGTCGCGGCGCATGATCGTGTTCATCACGCCGGCGACGGCGTCCGTGCCGTAGATCGACGACGCGCCATCGCGAAGGATGTCGACGCGTTCGAGGCCGCGGTTCGGGAGGATGTTGACGTTCGTGGAGAGGTTCGGGACGCCGGCCTCGCTCTGGCTGATCGGATGCGGCGGGAGCCGGCGGCCGTTCAGGAGCACGAGCGTGTTGGCGGACGGAATGCCGCGGAGGGAGACGGACGAGTTGTCGCCGCGGGCGGTGGCGCCGAGGGTGGCGGTTTCGTTGCCGGGCAGGCCGGTGACCTGGGGCAGGGCGGCGAGCAGATCGGCGGCCTGCGGGGCATCCCGCAGCTCGATCTCATCGCGGCCGAGCAAGGTGACAGGGAGCGTCTTCTCGAAATCGAGGCGGCGCAGATTGGAGCCGGTGACCGTGAGGGCCTGCAGCTGCACGGGCTCGTCTTCGTTGTTCGCGGAGGCCGCAGTGGCTGGCGCGGTCGGGGCGAGTTGAGCGGAGCCGATCGA
>CAIOYO010000236.1 GCA_903862595.1 uncultured Opitutaceae bacterium
CGGCCGTACCCTGCTGCAGGAACTGAATCTCCCGGCGATCTGGTTCCTCGTCGCCTGTTCCGTCCTGATCGTGTGGCTGGTGGTGGACCTGTACCTGCGCAGTGCGCGGCGGGAACTCCTGCCCGGCGCGGTGGTCGCGGCGGTGCGGGCGGCTTTCCGGCGCGGCGACTTTCAAGCGGGCTACGATGCCTGCGCGCAGCGGAGTGGCCTCTTCGCGAACGCCGTGGCCGCGGCCCTGCGGCATGCGTCGGAGGGAAGGACGGCCAGCGAGGACGCCGCGGCGGTGGCCCTCGAGGCCGGACAGGCGCGGTTGCAGTCGCGGATCGCCTACCTGTCGGTGATCGGCGTGATTGCCCCGATGGTCGGACTCACCGGCACGGTGCTCGGGATGATTGATGCCTTTGCGGCGATGGGGCAGCCCGGGGCGGCGGATCCGGCCCGCCTTTCCGGGGCGATCGGGCACGTGCTCCACGCGACCGCGGGCGGGCTGATCGTCGCGATCCCCGCCTTCGTGCTGCACTACGTGCTCCGCAGCCGCGTCGCGCTGGCCGTGCGCGCGGTCGCTGAGGAGGTGCATGAACTCTTCCGCGGATTTCCTTATGCGAGCCGGGAGGGTGTCGACTTCCGCGGCGCGGAGCGGTGCGTCCCGGTGGGCGGTGATGGTCGCGCGGCGGGGCTGGCGGAATCGAACCCCTGAGAACGCACGATGGCTGGCGCAGTCGGCGAGGGGGACGACCCCGGATTCCAGATCGCACCGATGATCGACGTGCTGCTGGTGCTCCTGATTTTCTTCATGAGCATCGCGTCGACGGCGCTGACTCGCTATGATCCCGCGATCGAGTTGCCCGTCGCGCCGGCAGCGGCGCCGCGCGAGGAAGAACGTGCGCGCTGGGTGGTGAACGTGGCGTGGGACCCGGCGCGTGCGCGTGCGAGTGTCCGCTTCGAGGAACAGGAGATCGCGCTGCCTCAGCTCACGGCGGTGCTCGCGGAGCGGCGGCGCCGCGGTGTGGATGCGCGCCTGCTCCTGCGGGGCGACGGTGCGGTGCCGGTGCGCCACATCCAGGCGATCGTGGCCGCGGCCGCCGCGGCGGGCATTGCGGAAATCACGTTTGCGGCCCTCCGTTCATGATGCGGCGCCGACGCCATCGACGGGCGCGGTCCGGCGCCCCCGGCGACGGGGATCCGGGATTCCAGATCGCGCCGATGATCGACGTGGTCTTCGTCGTGCTGGTGTTCTTCATGGCGCTGGCGGCGCAGATCCGGGTCGAGCGGGACCTGTCCCTCCGGTTGCCGGGACTCGCGCAGCCGGGCGGGAAGGCACTGCCGGACGAGGAACACGTCGTGAGTGTCGGGTCGGCGGGCGAGATCCGCTTCAACGACGAACCGTGCGATGGCCCGGAGTCCCTGGACCTGCCCGGCCTCCGGGCGTTGCTGGCGCGACTGCGCGGCGTGCTGGCTCCGCTCGATCCCGCGCCCGGTCCCGACGGCGGCGCGGGGCTGGCAGTGGTGATCGCGAGTGATCCGGAGTCGCGCTATGAACGCACGATCGCCGTGCTGGATGCGCTGGCGGCGGCGGGAATCCAGCGCGTCTCGCTGGCGGGGGAGGAGGGCCCGGAATGAAGCCCGCGTCGAAGGCATCCCTGCGCCAGCGGGTCCGTTGGCGGGTCGGCCTTCCCGTGCTCGTCAGCGTGGCGGTGCATGCGCTGGTGGTGGGGCTGGCGGGCTTGTACGTGGTCCGCGAAGTCACCGCGGCCCGCCGTCCGGCGTTTGCGGCGGCGGCGGCGCCCCCGCCCCGACCGGCGGAGCACCGCGTGCAGATCGCGCGGCGCGCGTCCGGTGCGGCGGCGGCGGCTTCGAATCCCAGCCTTGCGCGGATCACCTCGGCGGCCTCGGTGGCGGCGTTCGCGCTGCCCGAACCGGCGGCGCCCGCAGGGCTGGCGGGGAGCCTGCTGGGATCCGGAATGAACGGCGCGGCGCTCGGGATCGGGGCAGGGGCCGGGCTGGCGACGGCCCTCGGCACCTCGGGCACGGGCGGCCGGGGACTGATGTCGCTGACGTTTCTGGGCCTGACGGCCCCGCGGGTGAGCCGCGTGGTGTTCGTGGTCGACGTCAGCCGCGACCTCATGGACATCCGCAAAGGTGGCTTTGAGGCTTTCGCGGTGATTCGGGGCGAGATTGCCCGGCTCGTGACGCAGTTGCCGCCCACCGCGCGCTTTGGCGTGGTGCTGTTCGGGGGCGCGGCGGGCGACGTCAATCGTTTCGCGGCCGAGCTCACCCCGGCGACGGCGGCGCGGAAGGAGGCGCTGGTCGCGTGGATCCGGACCCTCAACGCCCGTCCCGACCAACTGGGCACGCGATCGGCCGGGGCCTACCTCGGGTGGCGCGAGCGTGAGTTGCCCGGCGCGGGCCTGGACCCGACGCTGCTGCCTCCGCCCTGGCTGCGGGCCCTGCGGGCGGCGTTGGAGCTTGAGCCCGACACTCTCTTTCTCGTCACGGGCAGCGCGGCGACGGCGTTGCGGCCGCGCAGCGACGAGCGGCGGGAGACCCTGGAGCGGCGCAACGACCTGGAGAAGGAACGGCTGCGGCGGCGCGGCATCGACCCGGAGACCGTCGGTGAACGGCGGCGGGCGGCCTTGGCGAAGGCGCGGCGCGAGTTAGAGGACATCAACCGCCAGCGCATCGCGCAGGGGAAGCCGCCCTTCATCGTCAGCGACACCAAGCGCGTCTTCCAGCCGGACTTTCAGGAGGAACTCCGGCGGGCGGGTTTCACGCTCGTGCTGGATACGGCCGGGTGGACCGACGCGCGGGGTGACCCGATCTGGGAGCTGGGGGTGAGCCCGCACGAGAAAGTACCCTTCGCCGAAGTACTCACGCACGTCGCGCGGCTGCAAGCGGCGCTGCTCCGCGAGCGGGCGGCCGTGAATACGCTCCTCTTCGTCGGCCCGAACGAGCAACCCCGCGAGCCGGTGGAGCACCTCACGGCGTTGGCTCGGCGCAACGGAGGACAATTCGCGCTGCTCACGGCCCGCTCGCTGGCCGCGCTGCCGCCGGCGGGACCGTGACCCGGACCGCAGCCGCGCGGACGGCGGGACCGCGCCCGGGCTTGCGACGGGCGAAGGTGGCGCCACAGTCGGGCGCATGGGCGTCAAAAAACTTCTCCACACGCGGATGCGCGTGAACGACATCGAACGCAGCGTGCGTTTCTACGAGCAGATCATCGGCCTGAAGGTCTCGCGTCGGCACACCTCCCCGCGCGGCGCTCAGCTGATCTTCCTCCAGACCCCGAACAGCGAGGAGGAAATCGAACTCTGCCAGATGCCCGCGGGCGCTCCTGCGGTCGTGGTGCAGCCCGATCTCATGCACCTCGCCTTTGAAGTCGACGACCTCGAGGCGTTCGCGCGTGAGTCGGCTGCCAAGGGGCATCCCTTCAGCGATGGCCCGACGAAGACGAGCAGCGGCTCGATGATCGGCTTCATCGACGCCCCGGAGGGCTACGAGGTCGAGCTGATCCAGCGCGCCCGCTGAGCCGCTGGACGTGCGGGGCCGCCGGACGTGCGGGGCCCTTGTCCGCGCGGACTCGGAGCGGTGGTCGTTGAGCGCGCGGCGGCGTTACGGCGTGGCGGTGCCGCCGCGGGTGGGGCCGCGCTCAGCGACCGGCGGCGCGGCGTTCCCAAGCGAAGAGGAACTGCTGCGCAAAGCCGGCGGCCGCACCGAAGTGGACGCGGCCGAAGCGGGCGAGCGCGGGCAGCTTCCAGTCCCGCAAGTCGTAGCGCTCGGCGAGCGTGCGGGCGATCCAGACATCGACGGGAAAGGCCTCGAGTTTTCCGGCGCCGAAGAGCAGGACGCAGTCGGCGACCTTCTCGCCGACTCCCGGCAGTGCGCAGAGCCGCTCGTGCGCCTCGGCGTAGGGTGCGGCCTCCGTGGCCTCGAGCCAGCCCGGCTCCGCGGCGAGGTGCCGGGCGGTGGCGTGGACGTAGCGGGCGCGGAAGCCCAGTTGGCAGCGCCGCAGGTCGGCCTCGGAGAGCGTCGCCAGCTCCGCCCACGTCGGCAGGCGGTGCACGCCCGGCGCGATCAAGGCGCCGTGCCGCTCCGCCACGAGGGCGAGCATCTGCTTGATTTGCACGATCTGCTTCGTCGCGCTGCAGAGGAACCCCAGCAGCGTCTCGCCGAACGGCTGGCGGAGCAGGCGCAGCCCGGGGAAGGCCTGCACGGTCCGCGCAAGGTGCGCATCGCTGCGCCACGGCAGGGCATCCGTGATCGCGGCCCACGGCGTCTCCAGCGCGAAGTAACGCGTCACGCGCCGCGCCGCCTCGGCCGGAGGCAGGTTCCGGGAGCGCCACTGCAGCGGGCCCGCGGGCGACCGCTCGATTTCGAGGACGATGTCCGACCACACGCCCGTCCAGCGCGTCGGTTGCCCGGGGACCGGCGATCCCCGCCAGCGGAATGCCTGACCCCCATCGAGGATTTCCGCGAGGGTGCGGTCGTCCGGCGCAAAGTGATCCGGAAAGGCCGTCCAGCCCGGCGGCGGTGTCGTCGTCTCCACCACGTTCATCCGCCGCTCGGGAGGGCGCGTCCGTTGACCTCGCGCAGGACCGTCGCGGCGGGCTCGAGTTCGTCGGGGATGCGCTCGAGGTCGCCCGCCAACTCCGCCGTCTCGCGGGCGCCCGGGAGGAGGCGTCCGTTGAACGAACCCACAGCGCTGTTGTAGCCCTTGCTGGCGGTCTCGAGGCCCTTGCCGACCTTTTCGAGATGCTCGGCGAAGACGCTGATGCGGCCGAGGAGTTCCTTCGCGCTCTCGCCGATCTTGCGGGCGTTCTCGTTGAGCTTGGCCTGCTGCCACTGGAGCGCGCAGGTGCGAAGGAGCGCCAGCAGCGTTGAGGCGGTCGTGATGACCACCCGCTGGTCGAGGGCCTCCTGGTAGAGCGTGCCGTCCTCCTCGAGGGCGGCGATCAGGCCGCTCTCGAGCGGCACGAAGAGCACGGTGATCTCGACGCCCTCCCCGAGGGCCTTGGCGTATTCGCGGGAGGCGAGGGCCCGCACGTGGTTGCGCAGGGCCTGCGCGTGGTCGGTGCGCCGCACCGCGCGGTCGGCGTCCGAGAGCGCCGGGTCGAGCGAGTCGAGGTACGCGCTCAACGGCACCTTGGCGTCGATCGGCACGAAGCGCCCGCCCGGCAGCCGCACCGTCATGTCGGGGCGCAGCCGCCCGCCTTCGTCGCCCTGCACGCTGGACTGCTCGCTGAAATCGACGTTGTCGACGAGGCCGGCCATCTCGGCGATGTTGCGGAGCGAGATTTCGCCCCAGCGGCCGCGCTGGCGGTTGTCGCGCAGGGCGCTCGAGAGCGTCTGGGCGGCGGCGGAGGCCTTCTGCTGCAGGTCGGAGATCTGCTTCAGCTGCTCGCCGAGCGTCTTCACGTCGCCTTCGCGCTTTTCGCCGAGTTCCTTCACGAGCCGCTCGCTCTTCTCGAGCTGCTCCTTGAACGGGGCGAGGGTCGCGTCGATCGCCTTCTGCCGCCCCTCGAGATCCTGCTGCGAGAGCTTGTGCTGATTCTCGAAGTGCTCCTTGGCCTGCTGGAACAGCGCCTGCGCGCTCTGCTTGAGCAGGTCGCCGCCGGTGGCCTTGAAGGTGTCGGTGAGCGCGGTCTTTGACTGCTCGATCGCCGCCTTGAGGTCGGTGATCGATTTTTCGCGCTCGGTGAGGATCTTCTGCATCGCCTGCTCACGCTCCGCGCTGCGGGTTTCTGCTTTCTGCAGTTCCTGCTGCGTGGTGGAGAGGAGTTCGGCCTTTTGATCGGCGCGCTCCCGCTCGGCGGCGACTTGACGCGTGAGAACGACGACCTGTTCCTTCACCGAATCGAGGGACGCCTTGGCGCCCGACTCGTTTTGCTGCGCGGTGCCAAGATCCGCGCGGAGGCGCGTCACGTCGCCGCGCGCGACTTCGAGCTCCCGCTGTGCCGTCTCCGCGGCGAGCACGGCGGCCGCGGCGCCGCGAGCCTTGAGCATGAAGAACACCGCTGCGCCCGCGACCCCGAGCATCCCGCCCACCGCGATTCCCACCAGCAATGAAAGACTGTCCATGCCGCAATCAGTATTCCACCGCGGCGCACGGAACGAGTGAAAAACCGGCTCTCCGCGCACTCCTGCAGCGGGGCCGTCGGGCGCGCGAAGCGCCCCGTCAGGGCGCGGTCCAGAGTGCGCTCTGGCTTTGCACCAGAACCGGTCCGGCGTCCCGGGCCCGCACGCTCAGGCGCCAGGCGACGGGGCGACTGTCCGCTCCGGGCCAGTCGGAGCCAGTGACCCCGAGGTGGAGGACCGGCTCGCCG
>CAIOYO010000237.1 GCA_903862595.1 uncultured Opitutaceae bacterium
GCAGCGGGCGTTTCTCTCGGGCCGAATGGACCTCAGCCAGGCGGAGGCGGTGATGGACGTGATTCGGGCGCGGAGTGATCGGTCGCTCGAGCTCGCCCAGCGGCAGCTGCGCGGCGAAATGGGTCGCCGGCTCGCGCCACTGGAGGAGGGGCTCTTGCAGGCACTCGCGGAGGTGGAGGCGTACATCGATTTTCCGGAGGAGGATTTGCCAGCCGACGATCGGCGGCGCGTGGTGGGCCGGCTGGAGGCGGTACAGACCGGAGTTCGCGAGCTGTTGGCGACGCGTCGGGTGGGTGAATGGGTGCGCGAGGGCATCCGGACCGTGATTGTTGGCCGGCCCAACGCAGGGAAGAGCTCTCTCCTGAATCGACTCGTTGGCTATGAGCGCGCTCTGGTGTCGCCCGAACCCGGTACAACCCGGGATTTTCTCGAGGAATGGGTTCGCGTTGGACCCCATGTTCTTCGACTCGTGGACACGGCTGGCCTTAATCCGTTGGCCAAAAATGAGTTAGAGGAACGTGGTATTGCCTTGGGCGAGCGCCGGGCGGCGGACGCAGATCTCGTTGTGTGGGTCGTGGATCTTTCCGACCCCTCCCCTCCCCTGCCGCCGGCGGCTGCGGCGAGTTGGGATCCGGCGCGCACGCTGATCGTCGGCAACAAATGCGATTTGGTGGTCCCGGAAAACGCGGCGCTTGGTCTGCAGCGTGCCGCGGCTGCCCTTGCTGCGGCTCGGGGCGTGGGCGACTGGCCCACGGCGATGGTTTCGGTGGTCAGCGGTGCCGGATTGGACTCGTTACACTCTCGGATTGAGGAACTTGCGGATGGCTGGCAACGAGCCGCCGGCGCCGAAGGCGTTGCGGTGTCGGCGCGGCATGAGCAGTCGCTGGTGAAGGCTGAGCAGCTCGTGGGTCAGGCGCTGGCGCGCGTGGAGGCATCAGGGTCGGCCACCCCGGCGATGGAGCTCTTGGCCAGCGATGTTCGAGGCGCCCTGGAGTCGTTGGGCGAGATCCTCGGCAAGTATGATCCCGAGCGCATGCTCGACCACCTTTTCGCGACGTTTTGTATTGGGAAATAGCTCCGCCTCGCGGAGCGTGCGGGCGGAGACAGGCGATTATGAGCAGCACGCTGCACACCGACGGATTTGACGTGATTGTCTGCGGAGCCGGCCATGCCGGTTGCGAAGCTGCGCTCGCGGCTGCCCGCATGGGAGCCAACACCCTCCTCCTCACCGGCAATTTGGACACCGTCGCCCAGATGAGCTGCAACCCAGCCATCGGAGGACAGGCCAAAGGACAGATTGTTCGCGAAATAGATGCGTTAGGTGGGGAAATGGCTGTCAACACGGACTTTACGGGAATTCAATTTCGCCTGCTCAACGAGTCCCGGGGCCTCGCAGTGCAGTCGCCTCGGGCTCAGTGCGACAAGAAAGCGTACCAATTCCGACTCAAGCATACCCTCGAACTGCAGCCCAATCTGCGGATGTTTCAGGCCACGGTGACCGGGCTGATTTTCGAAGGCGGGGCTGTGACGGGAGTCCGAACCAACCTCGATCTGGAGTTCCGCGGACGGACCGTGGTCGTCACCACCGGCACCTTCCTCCGTGGCTTGATGCACATCGGCCAGAACAAGAATGAAGGCGGCCGACTCGGTGACTTCAGTGCCAAGACCCTATCCGCTAGCTTCCTCGAGGCCGGGATTGAGTTGCGACGCCTGAAGACCGGCACCCCACCCCGCTTGCTCGGTCGCAGCCTCGACTTCAGTCGCATGGAGGAGCAGAAAGGCGACGCCTCCCCCACTCTGTTCGCCTTCCACGACACTCGGGATCCGGAGCCGATGTTCCACGTGGAACATTCCGGTGAGCAGCGTCTAGGCTGGTCTCCAGGGACGGCCCAGGTGTCGTGTTGGATGACGTACACCACGGAGGAAACCGCGCGCTTGGTGCGCGAGAATCTGACGCGGTCCGCCATGTACTCGGGTGAGATTGAGGGCGTTGGTCCGCGGTATTGCCCGAGCATCGAGGACAAGTTTGTCCGTTTCGCGGACAAGCCGCGGCATTTGCTCTTCCTTGAGCCGGAGGGTCGCTCAACGAATGAGTACTACATCAATGGGCTTTCGACGTCGCTACCGTTCGATGTCCAGGTTGCCATGGTCCGCAGTATTCCGGGTCTGGAACGGGCTGAGTTGTTGCGGCCGGCGTACGCGGTTGAGTATGATTTCGCGCCGCCGACGCAGTTGCTGCCGTCGTTGGAGTCCAAGAAGGTCGAGAATCTATTCTTCGCGGGTCAGATCAATGGGACGTCCGGCTACGAGGAAGCGGCGTGCCAGGGCCTGATCGCCGGGGTCAATGCGGCCAATAAGGTCCGGGGCGCCGAGCCGTTGTTGGTGCGGCGCGACGAGGGCTACATCGGGGTGTTGATTGATGACTTGGTGACCAAGGGCACCGATGAGCCTTACCGGATGTTCACGAGTCGCGCCGAATACCGGCTGTTGTTCAATCACGGGAGCGCCGAGCTCCGGTTGGCACACCACGCGAGGGCGCATGGGCTGGTTTCAGCATCCCGCTTGGCCCGGATCGAGGCGAAGCGGGACGCGCGCGAGGGGTGGATCGCGCGGTTGGAGGGAGAGCGACCGCGTGGGGGGCTCGGAGGGGGAACCTGGGGCGATCTAATCCGACGGGCGACCACGGGTGGGGGGGCATTGCCGGAGCTTCCACTTGGTTTTCGAACGCTTCCGCAGGCGCTCCAGGACGAGGTCTTGTACCGGGTCAGCTACGCCGGCTACTTGTCACGAGAGGAGCGGCAGATCGCGAAGTTATCCCGGGTCGAAAAAATCCGCTTACCGGCCGATCTCGACTACGGGGCGGTGAGGGGCCTGCGTCGCGAGAGCGCATTGAAGTTGAACCAGATCCGACCTTACACGCTTGGCCAGGCCAGTCGCATCAGCGGGGTCAACCCGGCGGACATTTCGATCCTGATGATCTACGTCGAATCGAGGACGACGAGCGAAGGCTAAAGCGTTGATAGCTAGATATTTGGAGAGATTTCGTCGGGCCGGCGAAGGGCTTTGAAAGGGGTTGGGTGTCCGTCCGACGGGGGCGAGGGTCACCGCGCGCGGCGCGACGCATCGGTGGTTCAAGCGGGGTGGGGTGCTTCTCGCAGTGAGGAGGTACGGTGGATCGTGCGAGGACTGACACCGTGATCGTGGCGCGCTTGCCCGTCCTACCGAGGTAGGTGCGGCGCCGGGAGGGAGAAACTTCGGGCGCGTACCCTCGGATCCGCGCGCTTGCGCGATTTCCGGCGCGCGAGGGGCGGCCTGGCTGCATTGCCCGGAGCGTCGGCGGGTTCGTCCCGCGGCGAGTAGGCGGTGATGAACGGGCGAGGGGAGTGACCTTCCATGGTCTCCTTAGTCCGGCCCGGCTGTAACATTTGCGAAACGGCCCGGCTTTGCCCTCGGCGCACCTCCTTCGCTTGCGCTAAGGTGCTGTCATGTCGGAGCAGAAGCCGAAGAAGATTCTCGTCGTGGATGACGAATCGGACGTCACCGACCTCGTGGCGTATCATCTCAAGGCGAAGGGCTTTGTGGTGCAGACCATCAACGATCCCAATCGGAGCGTCGGCGCGGCGCGGTCGTTCGTGCCGGACTTGGTCATCTTGGACGTCATGATGCCTGAGCTCAACGGGTTGCAGATCTGTCGGATGCTCCGGGCGGATCCCACGCTCAGCCGCGTGCCGATCATCTTCCTGACCGCCAAGGCCGAAGAGAATGACCGCGTGCAGGGCCTGGAAATCGGGGCAGACGACTACATCTCTAAGCCGTTCAGCACGAAGGAATTGCTATTGCGCGTGCAGACGATTCTGCGGCGGCTGGCCGATCCGCGAGCCGAGGCGGCGGCGAAGTTGTCGGTCGGAACCATCGTCCTCGACATCGAGCGGCACGAGGTCTCCGTCGCGGGCAAGCCCGTGGAGCTGACCGCAACCGAGTTCAAGCTGCTCCGTTTGCTCCTCGAGCGCCGCGGGCGGGTCCAGACGCGCGAGCATCTGCTGCTCAATGTCTGGAATTACGAAACCGAGATCGAGACCCGCACGGTCGACACGCACGTCCGTCGCTTGCGGGAAAAGCTCGGCCCGGAAGCCGATTGGCTCGAGACGATCCGCGGAGTCGGTTACCGCATCGCGGAGCGTCGTCCGCGCGATCCGTCGTAGGCCTGAGCAGCACCCGCGCACGCGCAGTCCGGCGCCGGTGTTGCCGGGGCCACACGGGATCTCGCGCTGACGCCCCACGCTCCGACCTGCGTCCGTGCGACCAGAGACGCTCTCGTCCATGACGGCCCTCCGCTTCGCTCCACCGCGCCGCGGCATCAGCGCTCGATGCTTCGTCGTTCAGGTCACGCGCGCTTCGCCGCCGATCCTTCGCCAACGCTGACACTCGACCGGTGCTGATCTCCGGACGCGGTTACGAGCCGTGGATTGCGTCCGCACCTCCGCACCCGCACACTCGCCCGCACCGTCTCGCATGCTTGTCCTTCTCATCGTCGTCCTTAGCGCGGCGCTCCTCTGGGCGCTGCTGCGCCTGTGGCGCTACACCTCCGCCCTGCGGCGTCTGCAGAAGGCGATCTTCACGAAGCAACCGCTGTTGCGTGAGGATGACCCCGGAACGCTCGGAAATTCCTGGGACGAGGTGTGCGACCGAACCAACGAGCTAATCGAGGAGGTGAACCATCTCCAACAGCTCCGCAGCGGCCAACTGGCGCAATTCGAGGCGACCCTCGGCAGTCTCCGTGAAGCGGTGCTGATCGTCGACGGAAACAACTACATCCTTCTGGCCAATCAGGCACTGCACGAAATCTTCCCGCAGGCGGTGAACATCCTCGGCCAACGGCTCGAAACCGTTCTGCACAGCGCCGCGTTTCTCGGCCACGTTGAGGCCGTCCGGCGCGGCCTCTCGCCTCCGCAACAGGAAATTGAATTCGTGGACGGAAGCACGACCGTCTGGGTCGAGGTGGCCGGCACGGTCATTCCCCCGCTCGATCCGGCGCGGGGAACGTGCGCACTGTTCGTGCTCCACGATGTCACGCGTCAAAAGCGGCTCGAGGTCGTGCGCAAGGAGTTTGTCGCGAACGTCTCCCACGAGCTCCGCACGCCTCTCAGCGTCATCAAGGGCTACGTGGAAACGTTGGTGGACGGTAACGAGGGAATTGCGCCCGAGGACCGTGCGCGATTCCTCCTCACGATTCAGCGCCACACCGATCGGCTGAATTCCATTCTCGAGGATCTGCTGCAGCTATCGCGTCTCGAGTCCGTGACGCCGGGGCTCAAGCGCGAACCCACGGATGTCGCCGCGCTCGTCCGCGGTGTGGTCGACGATTACCGCGCGCGCGCCGAGAAGACGGGTCATCCACTCTCGCTCGACGAGGAGGGTGGGGCTGCTCTGGGGCGCGATGTCTCGGCGGATCCACTCCGCGTCACGCAGGTCCTCGGAAATCTTCTGGATAACGCCCTCAAGCACACCCCGCGTGGAGCCCGCATCGACGTGAGCCTGCGTTCGTTGCCCGATGCGATTCAGGTCAGCGTACGTGACACGGGTCCCGGTATCCCCGAAACGGATATACCGCACGTCTTCGAGCGTTTCTATCGGGTCGACAAGGGGCGCTCCCGCGACACGGGTGGAACCGGCCTGGGCCTCTCCATCGTGAAGCACATCGTCCAGCTTCACGGTGGCCGGGTCTGGGTCGAGAGCACCTTGGGTTCGGGTAGCGTGTTTCATTTTACCCTGCCTCGCCGCGGTGATGGCTCGGGCGGCGGCAGCGGGTCCGGCTCCGCACGCTGACCGCACGTCTCCCTGCAACGTGCGCGATGGGGACTCGCGGAAAGTTGGCGGCACCGCGTTGGTCGTCCGTGCGCCGAACCGCACCGGAAACCTCGAACCGCGCGGAGTAGGGGACGGCATTTTATCCTGCACTGCCGTCGTGACGGAGCGCTGCCGTCCCGCGCCACCGCGGGCCTGATGCGGCGTGGGTTCGGAGTTGCCCGCGGGGCGCGCGCTCAAGAGGCTAGGGGATCTCCGGTGCGCCGCATCTAGTGACGTCGTTCCCGCCCGCTCCACCTCATTCCTCATGCCTCCTCCGTCCATCCCGGATTATCCGGCCGTCATCGCGTCCCGCCGGGCGGAGCTACGGGCGCAGCTTGCGCCGCGCCTCACCGGGGTGCGCACGCTGACGCTGGAGATCGGCTGCGGTCACGGACACTTTCTCACCGCCTACGCTGCGGCGCATCCGGACCTGCGCTGCCTCGGTCTCGACATCGCGAACGACCGGATCGCGCGCGCGTTGCGCAAGCGGGATCGCGCCCGGCTGGCGAATCTGGATTTCGTGCACGCCGACGCGGATGACCTGCTCTCGGCCCTGCCGGAGGAGATTTCACTCTCCCAGGTCTTCGTCCTCTTTCCCGATCCCTGGCCCAAACGCCGCCATCACAAAAATCGTCTGATGCAGCCGGAGTTCTTGAGTCGTCTTGCCGCGCGGTGTGCGCCGAACGCCGGCTTGTATTTCAGAACCGACTACGCGCCCTATTTTGCCGAGGCCCATTCGGTA
>CAIOYO010000238.1 GCA_903862595.1 uncultured Opitutaceae bacterium
CGAGTTCGGCCGTACTCCCTTCTTGCAGGGAAAGATCGACGACGTGAAGAACTGGGGTCGCGACCACCATCCGTATGCCTTTTCCCTCTGGATGGCGGGTGGGGGCGTAAAGCCGGGAATGAGCTACGGCGCGACGGACGAATTCGGCTTCAACGCCGTTGATCGCCGCGTGCACGTGCATGACTTCCAGGCGACGGTCATGCACCTGCTCGGAATCAACCACGAGCGTCTGACTTACAAGTTCCAGGGACGAAACTTCCGACTCACCGACGTGCATGGTCACGTCGTGCGGGATATCCTTGCCTAATCGGTCGGAGAGCCCGGGCTGAGCGTGCGGTGCCGGCGTGAGCCGGCGCAGCGTGCACCCGCGTCTGGTGGCGCGGGGCGGATCAGGGCGCCTCTGCTCAGGCGATGAGCGACTCGATCAGGTTTCCGTGCACGTCCGTGAGTCGGAAGTCGCGGCCCTGAAAACGGAAGGTCAGGCGGCGGTGATCGAGGCCGAGCAGGTGCAGGATCGTCGCGTGCAGATCGTGCACGTGGGCGCGGTTCTGGACGGCATTGAAGCCCAGTTCGTCGGTCTCCCCGATGATGCGACCGGCCGGCGTGCCGCCGCCTGCGAACCACATCGTGAATGCGTCGATGTGATGATTCCGTCCGGTGGTGTCGCGGTTTTCGCCCATCGGCGTACTGCCGAATTCGCCGCCCCAGATCACCAAGGTGTCCTTGAGGAGTCCGCGCTGTTTGAGGTCGGTGACGAGTGCGGCCTGCGCCTGGTCGACCTCGCGGCAACGGGCCTCGAAGTCGCTCTGGAGATTCTCTCCGGGGCCGCCATGGCTGTCCCAGTTGGTGTGGTACAGCTGGACGAAGCGCGACCCGCGCTCGACGAGTCGGCGAGCGAGCAGGCAGTTCCGGGCGAACGAAGGCGCATCGTCGTGGATGCCGTACAGCGCTCGCGTTGCTGCGCTTTCTCCGCGCAGGTCCACGAGCTCGGGGGCGCTGCTCTGCATGCGACTGGCCATCTCGTAGGCCGCGATCCGGGTGTGAATTTCCGCGTCGCCCGTCGCCACCGCCTGTTGGAGATTCAGGTCGCGGAGCGCGTCGAGGGTCTGGCGCTGGCGGGTCGCCGATACGCCAGCGGGGTTGGTGAGGTTGAGGATGGGATCGCCCTGGCCGCGGAAGGGCACACCTTGAAACGTCGTCGGAAGAAATCCAGTTCCCCAGTTGACCGATCCACCGCGAGGCCCGCGTGGTCCGGACTGCAGCACCACAAAGCCTGGCAGGTTGCGCGATTCCGTCCCCAGTCCGTAGGTCACCCACGATCCCATGCTCGGGCGACCGAACTGACCGGAGCCCGTGTTCATGAACAATTTGGCCGGCGCATGATTGAAGAGATCGGCGGCGCAGGACTTGACGATGGTCAGGTCGTCGACGACCCGGGCCGTGTGCGGCATCAGGTCGGAAACCCAGGCGCCGCTCTGCCCGTGGCGAGCGAAGGCCCGTCGCGAGCCGAGCAACTGGGAGCCGTGGCTGGTCGTCATGAACGCAAAGCGTTTCCCGGCGACGAGCGAGTCAGGCACGGGCTGACCGTTCAGTTCGTTGAGGCGCGGCTTGTAGTCGAAGAGGTCCAGCTGGCTGGGGCCTCCTGCCATGAAGAGATAGATCACCGACTTCGCCCGGGCGGGAAAGTGCGGGTCCCTAGGCGTGGTCGGATCCGCGGGCTGAGCGGGTCCAGCGGCCCGGGCAGATTGGTCGAGCAGGGCGGCGAGCGCGACATTGCCGAGCCCGATCGCGCAGCGACTGAGAAAGTGGCGGCGGGTCAGCGCATGAAGGTGTGCGGCAGCGTCGGCCGGGAGGGAATCGAGCTGGCTCATGAGCGATTGAGAGTTTCGTCGAGGTTCAGCAGGACGCGTCCGACCGTGGTCCAGACTTCGGATTCCGAGGCCGCCTGACCTGATTCAGCCGGAAGGCGCAGTTCGGCCAGAAGGCGTCGGAGACGCTCGAGTTCCGGCGCGGTGGGGGCTCGCGACACACAGAGGCGGAAGCCGGTCTGGAGCCGTTCATCGTCCGTCGCAGCCGCGTGCTGGAGCCGTGCGCCCAGGGCCTGCGCGAACTCGAAGAACTGGCGGTCGTTGAGCAGGGTCAACGCCTGGAGCGGAGTGTTGGAGCGAACGCGCCGCGTGCAGGCGCTGAAGCTGTCTGGCGCATCGAACACCGCGGCGGCCGGATGAGGCGTCGCCCGCCAGTGGTGGGTGTAGAGTGCTCGACGGTGTCGATCGTCGCCTTCGCTCGTGAGCCAGGCGCGGTTGACCTGACCGAGGCCCATCACGTTGTCGGGTTGCGGGGGAAAGACCGGCGGCCCTCCGAGCCGTTGCACGAGGAGTCCGCTGGCGGCGAGGCCCACGTCGCGGATCCATTCGGCATCAAGCCGCAGCCGGATCTGGTGCGATAGGAGCAGATTGAGCGGGTCCTTCTCCGACAGGTCGGGTCGTGCGGTGGAGGAGCGACGGTACGTCGCCGAGGTCACGATCTTGCGATGCAGTGCCTTCATGCTCCAGCCGCTCTCGGCGAAGTCGGTCGCGAGCCAGTCGAGGAGCTCTGGGTGGCTTGGTCGCGAGCCTTGCAGTCCGAAGTCGTTCTCCGTCTCGACCAGTCCGCGGCCGAAGTACACCTGCCAGACGCGATTGACGAACACGCGGGCGGGAAGTGGTTGAGCGGGATCAAAAAGCCAGCGAGCGAGGTCGAGTCGCGTGGCACGCGGTCCCGCCGCGCGGAGCGGAGGCAGGATCGCGGGGGTGCCGGGACTCACCACCTCGCCTGGACGGGTGAAGTCTCCCTTGATGAACAGGTGCGTCGTGCGGGGTTCGGAAAGCTCCGACATGATGAGCGTCGTCACCACGCGGTTTTGGCTGCGCTCGAGGGCAGTGAGCTTCTCGAGTCGTCGGTTGTATTCGGCGTCGTCGCGGACGAAGTAACCGTAGAGCTGGCGTCGCTGCCCAGCGGTGAGCTGCGCCCACGGCTGCATGACGTTGTGCTGCATCTCCGGCTTGAGTTGGGCGAGCACGGCTGGGGTGATCTCCGGCCGCCAAGAGACATGCGCCGGATCCCGACTTTCCAGGTACGAGTAAAGCTCGAAGCGCGCCGTCTCCACCTCGGGGCTCGCGCTGGTGTCGGAGCGCGTCTCATCCGGAAACTCCAGCACGCCGCCCGGCTTGCTGCTCCCGTGCCCGTCATCCACGGTCTGATTGAAGAAGGCGTAGAGCTGGTAGTATTCGCGCTGCGAGATGGGATCGAACTTATGGTCGTGACACTGGGCGCAGGCCAAGGTCAGCCCGAGGAACGCGCTGCCGAAGGTGCCGACGCGGTCGTTCACGGATTCGACGCGGAACTGCTCGGGATCGATGCCTCCCTCCTGGTTGATCTGCGTGTTGCGATTGAAGCCGGTGGCCACGCGCTGATCGCGGGTGGCATTCGGTAGGAGGTCGCCGGCCAGTTGCTCGATGACAAATTGATCGTAGGGGAGATCGCGGTTGAGCGCTGATACCACCCAATCGCGGTACTTCCAGATCTGGCGCGGGGCGTCGACGGAGTACCCGTTGGAATCGGCGTAGCGCGCGACGTCGAGCCACGGCCGGGCCCAGCGCTCGCCGTGCTGTGGCGAGGCAAGGAGAGCGTCGACCACGCGCTCGTAGGCATCGGGTCGTCGGTCCGCCAGAAACGCGTCGATCGCTTCCGGTGTCGGAGGAAGTCCCGTCAGGTCGAGAGTCACGCGACGCAGGAGGGTGCGCCGATCCGCCTCCGGGGAGGGCTGGATGGCGGATTGGGCGAGGCGCGCCTCGATGAAGGCGTCGATCGGCGAGTTGCCGGAGGCGGGTGGGGCGGGGAGGGGGGGCCGGACGGGTGCGATGAAGGCCCAGTGATCTTTCCACAGGGCTCCTTCCTCAATCCATCGTTTCACCACCTGCTTCTGCTGTTCGGACAGGGTCCGGTGCGACTCCGGCGACGGCATCACTTCCTCGGGATCGGTGCTGAAGATGCGAGCGATCAGTTCACTCTGGTCCGGCACTCCCGGAGTGATGGCTGGCAGCCCCGACTTTCCTCCAGCCAGTGCGGCGTCCCTTTGATCGAGTCTCAGGCCGCCCTTCCGCGAGCCGGGGTCGGGTCCGTGGCAGTGGTAGCAGAAGTCCGACAGGATCGGTTGAACGTCCCGCGCGAAATCCACTGCGCTCGGCGGCGTGTCGGCAGCCTCCAGCAGGCGCGTGCCAGCGATTGTGAGCGTGACGACGACTCCAATCCAGCGGGGGTACCAAGCCATGATTCGAGTCGAAGCCTGCCGACGGCCTTTCGCATCTGGCAACCCCTTTCGGCCTCTGAATTTTCAGGCAGTTTCTAAACGACGCTGCCGGGCCGTGCGCGACGGCGCACGCTGCCCGGACTGAGTCCGAAGCGCTGTCGGAAGCTCTTCGCGAACGCGGAGGTGTCGCGCCAGCCGAGCCGGGCGGCAGTGTCGGCGGCCGTCATGCCGCCGCCTTCGAGGAGGGCGTACGCCTGCGTCAGGCGGAGGTCCTGGAGTAGCCGCTTGGGCGAGTTGCCCAGGTGACGGAGGAAGAGACTCCGTAGATGGGCGGCGCTTAGACCCACGGTGCGCGAGAGCTCATCGAGCCGAATGGGCTTGCCGAGGTTGCGATGAATCCAGGCCAGAGCCTCAACGAGCCGCGGATCGAGCCGCGCGGCGGGAAGGTGGTGGCCGAAGGCGCGCGTCAGCCAGAGCTCCATCCAACGGTTCGCGCACGCTTCGCCGGTCGGCGTGCGCTCCTGCCACGATTCCACCGCTTTCAGAAACGGGTCGACAAGGTCCGGGGGCAGGGCGGGCGTGAGGGTCAGTTCGGGAGCGAGCAGGGTGAGGGCATCGCGCTGGTCGGCAGTGGTCCACTCGACGTGCACCACGGCAAGACGAAGGTCTTCGCCATGAATACTGTGGGTCTCGTGGGCCGGCAGAATCAACCAAGCGGGAGCGGCGAATCGAGTCTGGCGACTGCCGCTGCGGACCGTTCCGTGGCCCGCGAGGACGCGGATCACATCGTGGTAGGGCAGCGTGCGGCGCGCGAGCCGCCAACCCACCGGCATCGTCTGCGTGCCGGCGACAATGACCCGGGCGCGGATCTGATCGAGGAAGAGCGAAGAGGATTCGCGGCGGGGGTTCACGCAGTCGGCTTCGGCGCCGATCCGAGCGAATCGGGCCGGTACGTAACCGCGAGGACATTCGCGCGCCAGTTCTCGGCGTCGGCGCGGACTTGATCCGGGCTGCGCGGGTCGCCAGCGGCCCTGATCAGACCAGGCAGCCACTTCTGGCCAAACCGCACGTGCTGCGTTTCATCCGCGATGTCGTAGCTCCACGTCATGGCCCCGACCGAATCATGGTGGTCGAGGGCAGCCTTGAGTCCCTGATGCTTACCCGGGAAGGCATCCGCTTCCTGAGTCGTGAGGGCGGCGTAGCGATCGTGCGGCGTCAGGGTCTGTCGGATTCGGTAGGCGGTGGTCGAGAGGGGGACGTCCTTGAAGGCGATGCCCAGAGACTTGAGTTTCAGTTCGCCAAAGGTGGCGTGCCGCGACTCGTCCCACATGTGGCGAGCGGCATCGAAGTAGAAATCCCAAGGCATGTCCGGGGCCTCAAAGAGGATCGAGGCGCACGAGTCGGTTGCCTGCATCTCCATCATGAAGTTCATCGCAAAGAACCGCTCACGCTCCGGATAGGGGCTGTCGGCGGTCGGGGCCTTCGGCAACGTGGCCCGAGGCGTGAATCCGCGAGGGAGCGCGCCATCGGCGAGCGGAAGACGCCCCATCTTTCGGGCGGTCCGCACGGGCTCGCTGCGTCGGCGCTCGAGCACGCCCAGCTCCGTTTCCAATTCCCCTAGCGCGACGAGCACCCGGGCCTGGAAGATCGCATCGGGTTCACCGAGACGCGGACGAGCTTCGCCGGCCCACGCGATCTGGGCCCGCAGCAGGTCCCGGTTGGCCTCGAGCAAGGGAGCGCTGGGCAGGTCGTAAACGCTCCGGGTCCCGTGCAGGAACGCCTCGATCCACTTCAGCAACTGTGGCTTGACCTGCAGGTAGATGGCCTCGAGAGCGTCGGCGGAGGAGGGTGCCTCGCAGAGGCATTCCAACAGCCTTCGGCCCGGCGCGGATGCGCTGAGGTGAATCTCGGTGGGGATCACCCCCAGCTCGCGTTGCCGCACCCGCAGGTCCTGGACCATCCGGAAGTCCGAGAACACGTGGAGCGGTAGCCCGCAACGGAGGTCCCACTCCTCCAGCGCGGGTACAAAGCCGGCAGCCACGCGGGCGAGCTCGGTCTGGAAGTCGGCGAGGTTCCGCAAGGCTAGGCCGCGTTCACGCGGCAGGCTCAAGGAGAGGACGGGGGCTTCTGGGAAAGGCGAAGGAGAGTTCACGGTTGTTGGGGGTGCCCAGAAGCGTAGGTTGGGCTCGACGACCCGTCAGGAGCGAAGATTCGCGGAAAAATGAGGCAAAAGCGCGTTTTCCCGATTACGATCGGGCATGAGGCGTGAGCGTCTGGCGCAGCGCTTGGGCCTCCTCGAGCAGGCCGCGGGCGGCGTCTCGCAGAGTGGACTCCGTGGGGACGTGGGAGGCAGCGTCGTCGGGGTCTCCCAGCCCGACTTCGCGGAAGGCGCGGAGACGTTCGAGGATTAGATCACGAATCTCGACGGCATTGTCGACGCCATGGAAGACACCGGTGTGCAGCGAGTCGGAGAGGCTGTCCTCCTCCGAGTTGCTGCCGCCGCCGGCGGACTGCACTTGGAGATCGGCGATGCCGAGCAAGCGCTGGAGCGGATTCTGGCGCACGACTACTTGCTGGATGTTAGCGAAGCTCATCGTCATCTCGTGCAGCTGAGTGATGCCCTGCCGGATCCGCAGACTGCGGTCAGTGACGAGGTACCAGCGCAGTTCGTAGTCGAGGCGGACGATGGCGTACGTGAAGGGCAGCGACGCGAGGAAGCCGAGGAGCACGAGCAACTCCACGACCGTCGCGAGGGTGAACGCGTACGGAGGCAAATTGCGGGCGGCTCGAGCGACCTTTTCGACGGGCCCCCGACCTAGGCGATCCGCCCGGCGAGTGCGCTGGGCGGAGGATGCGACTGCGGCAGTCGGAGCGACGGGCGTGACCGCGGGCGTCGCGCTTGCCGGCGCGGTCGCCGCCGGAGCGGGCGGGGGAAGGGAGCGGAGACGCTCCACCTCATCACGCACGAGTTTCAGGAAGGCGAACGAGAAGAGAATGCCTCCGAGCGCCGCCGCTTGACCGAGTGCCCAGAGGCCCACGCGGAGGTGATAGAAACGTCGTCCGGCGTGAAACACCCGGAGAGATCCGGCTGCGCCCGCGGGAGCCGAGGGCGCAGCGGGAACGCGGAGAGTACGCAGGAGGTGCTCACGGATGCGCGCGTTCATGACGGTGGGCGGGGGCCGGTGGAGCCGGAGTCGGTTGCCGAGCGCAGCGCCAGCCGGAGCTCCCGGAGTTCCGTGGCCACGGCGCGCAGCGTGTCGACGAGCTCGGCGTCGGGCGCCGGCCCGGCGCCGGTCCCGACCCCGGAGCTCGCGGGCCCGCTGGATCGTACCCCGCGCATGCGGTTGTAGAGAAAGTCGCGGATCGCCTCAAACTCCCGGAAGCCCTCCAGGGTCATTTCGGCGCCCGCATGGCCGCTCGCCGTCTGGATTTGGACGCGTGCCAGTCCCAGCCAGCGCTCAACCACGTTCGATCGCAGGTGAATGTCTTGGATGCGGGCGTAGTGGATGATCACCTGCCGTCGAAAGAGGATTCCCCAACTCATGGAGATTCCCTCGTCGGAGAAACGGTAGCGAAGGGTCTGGTAGCGGAACCAGGACGGCAGAATCGTGAACGGCAGGAGAGGCGGGATGGCGAGGCAGCGGAGCAGATAGTAGGTCCAGAGCCTGGCGTGGGGGCGTTCCAAGGCGAGGATCGCGGCCTCGTCCGTCGAGGAGTGCATGACGTGACGAAAACAGGGTAGCGTCAGTCCGCAACACCGGCTTGTTTCTGCCGCATCGCACGGCACGACCGAACTGATCCCCGGACTGTTACCCTCCTCGTCGCGGGCCAGAGTTGACGTACCGACTCAATCCCGGTCGGACGTCCGCCGCCTGCGATTTCCGGCAGCGCCGGCAAGTCCGAGAGGGGTCGGGGGTGGTGCGAGCGGCGGGAATCGAACCCACATCAACGGCTTCGGAGACCGCTACACTATCCATTGTGCTACGCCCGCAAACTGCCACCCTGAACGGCCAAACGGTGGGGCTTGCGTCCCCGGCGGCAACCCCAAAATGCGCGGTCCGGCCCGGTCGCGCGAAGGCACAAAAAAGGCCGGCGTGAGCCGGCCTTCGGAGGAGAGAGAGAAATGAAAATCAAACGTCGGGCTTGGTCTTGCGCAGACCCTGAACGCGATCGCCTTCCTTCCATTGGCTGCGCTTCTTGAGCAGATCAACGCGCTCGAAGCGCTTCAGGACGTTGCGCTTCACTACGATACCGGAGGAGCCTTGCAGGCTTTTGTGCTGGGACATGGCGAAGAGGGAGTGAGGATTACGGTTGAAAACGATCAGCTTGTACCGTCGAGACGCACCATGACAAGTACTTTTCGCTGACTTGGTCGGCTTGTACGACCACCCACTCGGGGGTCGCATAGGGATGGTGCGCCAGGACGTATGATTCGGCGCGAGCGAGGTGGTTGGTCGGAAGCTTCACCATCAGCCGATACTCCTCGGTCGTCTCCGTCTTACCCTGCCAGCGGTAGACGGAGAGGACGGGGCCGTCGACTTGCACGCAGGACGCGAGCCCCGCCTCGATCAACTCGCGGGCCAGACGCTCTGCGTCGGAACGCTGCGCCGTCGTGGTCCAAGCGATTGCGAGCATGGTGGCCCCCGGCCGATCTCACTGCGCCTGCTTGGCGGTCTTGTAGGCGACGGGAAGTTCGCCGGGCGGAAGGGCGAGTAGGTCGTAATCGCGGTAGCCGGTGATCTCGACCTCGGCAAACTGCCCGACCGGCAGCGTGCGCGGGACGTACACGCGGCCGTCGATGTCCGGCGCGTCGGCCTCGCCGCGAGCGACACCGGGTTCCTCCACGAGGACGCGGAGACGGCGACCGACGAAGGACGCGCTCACGCTCGCGGCGATTTCCTTCTGCAGTGCCATGGTGCGGTGCCAGCGGGATTCCTTGGTCTTCGCGGGAATCTGCTGTTCCATCTTTGCCGCGCGGGTGCCTTCTTCCTGTGAGTAACGGAACACGCCGAGCCGCTCGAAACGCGTCTCGCGGATGAAGTCGCACAGCACGTCCACGTCCGTCTCGGTTTCGCCGGGGAAGCCAACGATGAAGGTGGTGCGGATGGCGATGCCGGGGATGCCGGCGCGGATCCGGCGGATGAGATCGCGGATGTAGGCGCCGCTCGTCTCGCGTTGCATGCGCTCGAGCATCGGTTCGCTGATGTGCTGGAGCGGAATGTCGATGTACCGCGCGACCTTCGGACACTCGGCGATGGTCTGGATCAGTTCGTCGCTCCAGTGCGCGGGGTGCGTGTAGAGGAGCCGGATCCAGAAGTCGCCCTCGATGGCGTTGAGCTCGCGCAGCAGGGTGGTGAGCGCCGTTCCACGGCGGGAGTCAACTGGGGTGCGCGGGTTGGGACGCTCCTCCCAGGTGTCCATACCGAAGAACGTGGTGTCCTGCGAGATCAGGTTGATCTCGCGCACGCCCTCGCGCACGAGTTGGCGCGCTTCGGCGACCACGCTCTCGACGGTGCGGCTGCGGTGCCGCCCGCGGATCTGCGGGATGATGCAGAAGGTGCACGGATGATTGCAGCCCTCGGCGATCTTGATGTACGCGAAGTGTGCCGGAGTCAGGCGGAAGCGAGGCGTGTCGTAATCCGGAATGTAGGTGGATCGACCGCTGACGAAGTTCGCCGGCGCCTCCTTCTTGCCGCGTTCCTTTTCGTACAGTTGCTCGATGATCGGGGCGACCTGAGTCACCTGATCAAGGCCGATGAACGCATCCACTTCGTCGCTCAGTTCGCCCGAGAGATCTTTCGAAAAGCGCTGCGACATGCAGCCGGCCACGATCAGTTTCTGCTCGCGCCGACGTTTTCGCAGGCCGCGGTCCTGGTGCACCTGGAGGATGTGGCCGATCGACTCTTCCTTCGAGGAGTCGATGAAGGAGCAGGTGTTGACGATCACGACGTCGGCGCGTTCGGCGTCCGGTACGACCGCCATGCCGGCGCGTTGGAGGTGCCCGACCATGATCTCGCTATCGACGAGGTTCTTGGCGCAACCGAGGGAAATGAGGCTGACTTTGAGCATGGGAGCGGAGGCCGTGCGGGCCGGACTGACGCTGCAAAAGAAAAACCCCGCGGGAGGGTTCCCGGGGGGTGAGTGGCAGGGAGCGCGACGCGGCAAACCGCGTCGGCGACGTTACTTCTTGGCCTTGTTCGGCTTCTTGGCCGCAGCCTTGCGACGTTTGATGCGCGCGAGGCGGCGCTTCCGTTTGATGACCTTGTTGTATTGTTTGCCCATAGGAGGAAAGAGGTTCGGAAAAACTAAGCGTCGCCCGTGCCGCCGGGAGAGTCAAGCCCGGGAGCCACCAGAGCGGGATCGGGCTCGCCGGCAATCACGGCCTCCGCAGCACGGGTCCAGCGGTACACGAGGGAGCCGCGGGCGCGTTCCAGCTGCTTCACGAGGGGGGCGAGGGACCGCCGGGGCAGGGTCAGGGTGGTCGCGCCGGAGGCCTCGCAACTCAGGACGCGAGCGTAGGGCTTGAACACCTCTGGCCGTCCGATGATGCGCGCCAGTCCGGGAACGTCGGCGGTACGAGGGGAGCGATCGAGCACGAGACAGGCGTACGGCAGGCTGCGCAGGTCGACGCCGGCGCGCTGGGCGAAGCGCACCCAGTTGCGATCGGCGTGCACGCCTGGGGGCGGCGCCGCGAAGTGGTGGCACCAATCCCGCTCGTGCTCGGCCGCGAGCAGCCCGCACGCGGCGTGATGGGTGCAGGGAGCGATTACCCGTGCTCCCCCGGCGACGAGGCGCTCGCGCCACGCTTGCACGGTGCGGCTCACCGCGTGCGTCCCCGGCTCAACCCACACGACGCGTGGTGCGCGCGCGAACAGAGCCTCCAGGCGCGACTGGTCATCCGCGGAGAGCTCGTTGACCACGTGGCTGACCACCACCAGATCCGGCGTCGCAGAAGGCTCAGCGATCGCGACTCGCAGCCCGGGGAACGTCGCCTCGGCACGTGCGCGCGCGAAGTTCATGGCCTGCGGTGAGTGATCCCAGAGTTCCAGCTGCGCGACGTGCTGCGC
>CAIOYO010000239.1 GCA_903862595.1 uncultured Opitutaceae bacterium
GATCGGCGTGGGTACGGCGGCGTACAACACGGCGAACAACATTCTTTTTCTTACGCTGGCCCTGCTACTCTCGTGCCTCGTGCTCAGCGGTGTGCTCTCCTGGATGAACCTGCAGCGCATCACCTGGCGGGTGCGGGCGGAACGGGCGCTGCGCGCCGGACGGACGACGACGCTGGGCTTGGAGGTACGCAACGGAAAGCGACTCCTGCCGACCTATGGGCTGAATTTCGAGATGCAGGCGGGTGGGGAGCGGGCGGAGAGGGTTCCTCTGGCCTTGACCTCGCGCCTCGACCCGGCGGGTGGCGAGACCTGCCTTGAGTGGCAGTGGCGGCCGGAGCGGCGGGGAGAGACCGCGATCACGCTGGTCCGGGTTAGTTCGCTCTTCCCCTTTGGTTTTCTGCGCAAGAGTTACCCGGGCCGGATGCAGCGGCGCGTGTGGGTCTGGCCGGCGACGGTGCCTTACGAGCGGCATGGCGTGCTTGCACCGGCGCGGCGGGCCTCGGGGGAGACGGTGGCGCGGGTGGGGCAGAGCGACGACCTCCTCGCCCTACGGCGCTATGCGCAAGGTGATTCGCAGCGCCTGATTCATTGGAAGGCGAGTGCGCGCACGGGCGAGTGGCTAGTCCGGCAGTTCGCGACGGAAGCGGAGCAGGGCCTCTCGCTCCTCATCGACCCGGACCGCATGCGGTGGCCTCGTCCGGAGCAGTGCGAACTGATGATCAGCCTCGCGGCGACGCTCGCGGAGGACCTCTTCCGGGAAGGGCGCCTCGCGTGGGTGGAGATCGTGCCGGATGCGCCCCGTCGCGTGCGCCGGGTAGCGGACCTGGAGGCGGTGCTGGACCGCCTTGCGCGCATCCCGGACGGCGGTGAAACCGTGGCTCTGCAGCCCAAGCGCGGTGGCGTGGCAGAACCGCCGGAGCGACACAATCGGGTGCGATTCATGCCGGAAGGCAGTCGCGGCGTCGGAGCGTTTCTCGATGGACAACGGGCGGCCCACGCTTGATTCGACCGACCTGCACCAGCTGCGCTGGGCACTCGGGACCTGCCTGGCGATGCTCTCGGCGGGCAGCGCCTTCTTTCTCGACCTCGACGTGGGTCCGTGGGCGATTGCGGTCCTCTTATCCGGCGTGGCGGTGTTCACATGGCCTTCCTTGCCCGGTCGGATTCCGATCTGGGGGCACCGGCTGGCGTTCCCCCTCATCTCTGCGGCCTTCCTCGCCGATCTCTACGCCGGTGCGGACACCATGACCGCGCTCGTGCGGGTGCAGCTCCTCCTGCTGACCTATCGCATCATTACCTACCGCAAACGTCGCGATGACCTGCAGGTGGTTCTCCTGGGGCTCTTCCTGGTCGTCCTGACGGGCGTACTGACTCTGTCGTTGGGATTTGCGGTGCAGCTGTTTGCCTTCACCGCCTGTGCGCTTGCGCTGCTGCTGGTGACCACGCTGGTGGACGTGACGACGGGTGGGGCGACCGCGGGTGTCGGCCCGAGCGAGTCTCCACCGGCGCGGCGAGCCATCCCGGCTTGGGCGGCGGACGTGCGCTGGTTGCGTCTGTGGGGTCGCCTTCGCGCCGGCGTTGAGTGGCGCTTGGTGGGATTGGGAGTCGGTCTCTTCGCTGGAGTCGTGGCGGTGACGGCCCTCCTGTTTACGGCGATTCCGCGCTTCGAGCTCGGAAGATCCTTCTTTCTGGATCAGCTGATCACGAAGAAGACCCGGACAGGATTTTCGGACAGCATTCGGTTCGGTGACGTCACCCAGATTCAGGAGGATACCAGCGTCGCGTTCACCGTGGACGGCGTCTCACCGGAGCGGCTGCCGGGGGTGCCGTACTGGCGCATGGTGGTATTGGATGAGCATCGTGACGGTGGATTTCAGAGCTCGTCGGCCTTGCGAACGGAGTTGGCGCGGCGCACCTTGCAGCGGCGCGTGGCCGTGGAGGGAGGGGTCGCCCGCCGCGCGGGCGAGACGGAGCGGTGGCGCTTCTATTTGGAGCCGGGAGTGAGCCGTTACCTCCCGCTGACCGGGGCGTTTCGTGAGCTGCGCTTCAACCGCCCGATGGATTTCCAGCAGAACATCCCCCTCCGCATGGTGGTCCTGGCGAGCGATCCCGGGGAGCTCGTGGGATTCGAGATCGAGGCGATGGAGTCGGCGGCGATTCTTCCTGATCCGGTCCACGCCAACCGGACACGTGAAGCCGCCGACATTGCGGGTTTGGGCTACTGGCAATTGGCGGTGGCGCCAGAGGAGCGGTTGCGTCTGGAGCAGTGGGTGAAGGAAATCACTGCGGGGGAGGAATTGAGCCCGGAGGACTTCGCGGTGCGGGCGGCGCGCTGGCTGGCGACGCGGCACCGGTATGGCCTTGAGTCGGCGCTCCCCGTCGGGCGGGGTGATGCGGTCGTCCGCTGGCTCGATGGCGGTGATGTCGGGCACTGCGAACTCTTCGCGGCGAGCTTCACCCTCTTGGCGCGGGCGGCGGGGCACCCCGCGCGACTGGTCACGGGATTCAAGGGAGGCTCGTGGAACGAATTCAGCGGGAGCTTGATCGTGCGGAACTCGATGGCGCACGCGTGGTGCGAACTCTGGGATGGAAAGGGAGCATGGATTCGGGTGGACCCGACTCCCGGGTCCTTTGCGGTGGGTGAGCCGACTCCGGAGTTGGCGGCGGCGCAGCAACGCGGGCGCACCGTCGATCGTGGCTGGGGGGCGCGGCTCGATGGACTGCGAGTCTTCTGGTACCGGCGCGTGATCAACTTTGATCAGAGTGCGCAGCTCGAGTTGGTGGAAGAGGTGCAGGGCGGCTTGCGGGCGTGGATGGCGGAGGGCCGGGAGTGGATGGCGGCGGTCACGCGCGGTGTGGTTGACTGGGTCCGACGTCCCCGGCTGGCCGAGCAATGGCTCCTGATCTTCCTCCTCTTCGTCGCGCTTCCCCTTTCACTCTGGGCGGGACTGCGGTGGGCCGAACCGGCGCTCTGGTGGGCGGTGGCGCGGTTGCGGGGACGCGGCTCGCGAGGGCATGCGGCGGTCCGACGAGAGGCGACCCGTTGGCTCCGGCGCCTGCCCGGTGGGCGAAGCGAGACCGGGGAGCTCCCGCGCGTGCGGGCCGAACTGGAGGCCCTGCGTTTCGGTCGTCCCGTGGATCGTGAGACGGCGCGGCAGATCTTCGTGCGGGCGCGCCGAGCGACCCGCGCAGAGCGAGCACGGCGTTGAGTGGCTGCGGGTGCGGCGGGGCCGCGGGCGCCGACTCAGATCAGCAGCAGCGCCGGCTTCTGCAGGACATCGCGCAGCGCGGCGAGGAACGTCGCGCCGACCGCCCCGTCGACGACCCGGTGGTCGCACGACAGCGTGAGTGACATCCGCTGGCCGACGACGATGCGATCACCGTCCACGACGGGCTTGGTCACGGTGGCGCCGACGGCGAGGATCGCGGCATTGGGCGGATTGATGATGGCGGAGAAACGATCGACTCCCATCATGCCCAGATTGCTGACGCAGAAGGTGCCGCCGGTGAACTGTTCCGGCTTGAGCTTCTTGTCCTTGGCGAGACGCCCGAGCGACTTGGCCTCGGAGCTGATTGCGAAGATTGACTTGGCGTGGGCGTCGCGCACGACCGGCGTGATCAGGCCATCCTCGATGGCGACGGCGAAGGACACGTGGGCGGCGCCGTGGTAACGGATCTGCGATCCCTCCCAAGACGCGTTGACGGCGGGGACGCGGCGCAGCGCCTCGGCGCAGGCCTTGAGGATGAAGTCGTTGACGGAGAGCTTGACGCCCTCGGCCTCGAGACTCGCGTTGAGCTGCTGGCGCAGCGTCAGGAGCGGGGCGGCATCGACCTCTACCTCGAGGTAGAAGTGGGGGATCTGCGTCTTGGACTCGAGGAGGCGCTTGGCGATCACGCCGCGCATGGTAGAGACCGCGACGGCGCGATCCTCTTGGATGGGGCCCTTGGCGAAGACGGAGCCAGTGGGTAGGCTCGCGGACGACCGGCGCGCGCCAGGATTGGCGGCGGCGGCCAGGACGTCGGCGCGCACGATGCGACCGCTGGGGCCGGAGCCCTGAATCGACGCCGGGGCGAGCTGGTGCTCGTTCGCGAGCTTGCGGGCGAGCGGGGTGATCCGGACGCGGTCAGAGCTGCTGGTGCTGGCCGCGGCGGCGACCGGCGCGGCGCTTGCAGCCGGAGCTGGCGCGGGTGCGGCGGCGGGAGCAGGAGCCGGGGCTGGAGCGGCCTTGGCGACCGGTGCGGGTGCGGCGGCCGCTGCGGCAGTCGCGGTGGTGGGGACCGTTTCTCCCGGCTTGCCGACGGCGCAGAGTGGTGCCCCGACCGCGACCTGGGAGCCGGCGGGGGAAAAGATCTTCAGCAGCGTGCCATCGAAGAAGCACTCGAGCTCCATCGTCGCCTTGTCGGTCTCGACCTCGGCGAGCATGGTGCCCGACTTCACGACGTCGCCTTCCTTCTTCAGCCATTTGACCAGCGTACCCACCGTCATGGTGTCGCTGAGTTTGGGCATCTCGATGATTTGGGCCATGGCGGGGGAGAAGTGCGGTTCGGCGGGGGGAAGACTAGGCTGCTGGAGTGAGATCAGGCGAGCACCTTGAGGGCTTCTGCGTAGATCCGATTCGGATTCGGCAGCTGCTCGACCTCGACGGGCGGGCTGTAGATGGCCGGGGCGTCGACGGTGGTGACCCGGTGAATCGGCGCATCGAGCTCGTCGAAGGCCTCGCGCTGGATCGTGAACGCGAGCTGCGCGCCGACGCTGGCGAACGGCTTTTGCTCCTCGACGATCAGGACGCGGTGCGTGCGGGCGACGGAGGCCAGGACGGTATCGACATCGAGTGGGCGAATGGACCGGAGGTCGACGACCTCGACGGAAATCTTGTGCTCGGCGGCGAGGCGTTCCGCTGCAGCGAGGGAGTGCAGCACGGAGCGCCCATAGGTGATGATGCTGAGATCGGTGCCCGGACGCTTGATGTCGGCGACACCGAGCGGGATCGTGTATTCGCCCTCGGGGACCTCGCCCTTCTCACCGTAGAGGATGGTGTTCTCGAGGAAGAAGACCGGGTCGTTGTCACGGATCGCGGACTTGAGCAGCCCCTTGGCGTCGTAGGCCGTGGCCGGGACGACGACCTTCACGCCGGGGTGATTGGCGAGGACGTTTTCGGGCGTGTGCGAGTGGGTGGCGCCGACGTTGGTGCCGCCGTTGGCGGGGCCGCGGATGACGATGGGGCAGTTGATCTGGCCGCCGGACATGTAGCGTACGTTGGCGGCGTTGTTCAGGATCTGGTCGAATGCGACCGAGTAGAACGACCAGAACATGAGCTCCATGACTGGCCGGACGCCGAGCATGGAAGCGCCGATGCCAGCCCCGATGAAGCCGGCTTCGCTGATCGGCGTGTCAACGATCCGTTTCGGACCGTACTTGGCGAGGAGGCCCTCGGTGACCTTGTAGGCGCCGTTGAACTGGGCGACCTCCTCGCCCATGATGACGACGTTCGGGTCACGATCGAGCTCTTCGGAGAGCGCGTGACGAATGGCTTCGCGGTAGGTGATCAGAGGCACGGCGGAAAGGGGACGAAGGTTGGAGCGGGCGGCGTGATCGGACGCATCACGTGAAGAAGAGCCGTCCACTCGACGTGCGCTGGCTCGGGTTGTCGGTTTCCCAATAGACATCCTTCTGGATATCATCGGGTGTCGGGAACGGACTCGCCTCGGCGAAGTCGGCGGCGACATCGGCCTCGGCGCGGGCCTCGGTGTCGATTTGCTCGGCCGCAGCGTCGTCGAAGATCTTATCGGCGATGAGGGAAGTCCGGTAGACGTTGATGGGGTCCTTGGTGCGCTGGTATTCCTCGATCTCAGACTTGTCGCGGTAGGTGCGGTCTGGATCAGCGACGGAGTGCCCCCGGTAGCGGTAGGTCTTGATTTCGACCACGGCGGGCTTCGACTGCTCGCGAGCGCGCTGGAGGAACTCGTTCATCACGGAGCGCACCTCGTAGACATCGTGTCCGTTGCAGACGCCCCAAGCCATTTGGTAGCCCTCGGCGCGACGAGCAAGGTCGCCGGCGGAGGAGCGGGCCTGGCTCGTGCCCATCGAGTAACCATTGTTCTCGATCACGAAGATGACCGGCAGGTCCCAAAGCGCGGCGAGATTGTAGGCCTCGTGGACTGCGCCCTGGTTGACGGCGCCATCGCCCATGAACGCCATCGCGGCGCCCTTGAGCCCCTTGTACTTCAGGGCATAGGCGAGACCGGTGCCGAGCGGGATCTGGCCGCCCACGATCCCGTGTCCGCCCCAGAAATTGCGCGACGGGTCGAAGTAGTGCATCGAACCGCCCTTGCCCTTGGAGCAACCGGTGACCTTGCCGTAGAGCTCGGCCATCAAGGGCTTGGTGTCCATCCCGACCGCGATGGCGTGGCCGTGGTCGCGGTAGGCGGTGATCACGTGATCGTTTGCGCCCATGAGCGAGCAGCAGCCGACGGCGACGGCTTCCTGGCCGATGTAAAGATGCAGGAAACCGCCGATTTTCTTGGCTTGGTAGGAGCGCAGGCTTCGTTCCTCGAAGCGGCGGATGCGGACCATGGTCCGGTAGAGCTCAATCTTCTCCGCGGGGGTGAGCCGGGCGTTGATCGGGGCCTGGCGAGGGTCGCTGGGACCTTTCGCTCCCTCCTGGGTCTTGGTGGCGGAGTTGGCAGTCGATTTAGTGCTCACAGGAAACGCGGTTGCGGGAATTAAAGGAGCAGTCTTCGCCGGATGCGGGCGAAATCAAGAGTTACTTGGCGGCGGTGCGCCCGGCGCGGGGGCGGCGAGAGATTCCTCGACGGTGTAGACGATTGGACCGTTCGGATCGCATTCGGCCCGCAGCGCCACAAAGCCATCGCGATGCTGGTCGTAGAGCGGCCAAAGGATCTTCCGGTCGGTCTCGGGGATGGCGAGGCCGTCGATCGCTTGCCGGGAAAAGAAGGCAAACCGCCCCTCCGCGATCTCGGGCGGCACCTCGTCGTGGGTCCGACGTGAGCGAAACAGGAAAAGCAACCAATGCGACTGTCCCTCGTACGCCCGCTCCGCGATCATTGCAAAAAGATGAAGGTCAGATGGTTCCAGCACGAGTCCGGCTTCTTCACGGGCCTCGCGGACGGCGCATTCAAACGGCGATTCCCCAAGGGACGTCTCCAGCTTACCCCCGAGTGGGCTCCACGAGCCACGGTTGGGAGCCTTGTTTCTCAGTAGCAGAAGTTGTTCACCACTCGTGTTTTCAATAAAAACCAGTACGGCGATCTTGTAGCCGAGGGCAGGGACGACGGCGCTCATCGTGGATCACGGGATCTTGTAGGTGGAATGGGCGCGAGGTCACGCCCGGATTACGCAAAAGTTAATCTAGAGCATAATATTTGCCTTGACAGTCGCGCGTATAAGACAATCATTAGCGATATGATCGTGCGATTGCTGTCGATGGGCGTGACGGGCGGTGGCGAGTCGGTGGAGATGAAGAAGGAGCGAGGGGTTAGGTGGCATGCTCGCTGGCTGGGAAGGGCTGACGTGGTCGGGGCCATGCGGACGGGTGCGGCAGAGGTCGCTGCCTGTGAGGACGTGGCCGCCGCTCCGGGGGTCGCCGGTCGCCCGGGAGACCTCCGGCCCGCCGATGCGGGGCGGGTGAGGAGTGCTGCGAGATGGATGGCCTGGCCGGCGCGCTCGGGGGTCGGGTGGGCGGTGCTGCGGCCCTCGGACGTGGTGCGGCGGGAGTTTTGGCTGGAAGAAACGGCCTTGCGGGCGGACCCGGGGGTCATGCGGTTCGAGGCCTTGCAACATCTGGGTTCGGCGGCCTCCGATGTCGCGTGGAACGTACGTGCCGGTGTGCCTCAGGGTGGGCGCGTGCGGGTCGAACTGCGCAGCGTGGCGGTGCGGCAGGCGGAACGAGCGTGCGAGCAACTGGAGGCCGCCGGGGTGGGGCCGGAGCGGCTCTTGGATCCGGCCGATGTGCTTGAGGCGGCGTGGCGGGAGTCACGGGAGTCGGCGATGGTTGAGCCCGGCTTGATCTTGTTTCTGGGCGAGCAGGAGAGCGTGTTGATCTGGCTGGATGATACCGCGCGGCGCGTGCGAAACCTCGCGCTTGGAGTCCGGAGCGTCGTCGAGGAGGTTACTGGCCGACGTGCTGGCGCCGGTCGGCAGAGTGAACGGGGTGCGAGTCCGGCGGACCGGCTGGAGGTGGCGCGGGATGAGGAGGTGTCGGTGACGCTGGCCGCGCGCGCCCACCTCGAGGTCTCGCGGCTCTTTACGACCGCGGGTATTCAGATGGCGGATCAACCGGCCAGGCCGGTCGGTGTCTGGGTATGTGGTGAGGCGGCGAGCGCTCCAGCCTTTGTGGCGACGCTGGCGTCGCGGCTGGGTCTCCCGGTTCATGCGTGGGAGGCATCGCTGGGTGACGCGGAGTGGTGGGCCGAGCCGCCTGTCGCGCGACGGCAGGAGTGGAATGCGTATGTGTGTGGGGTGCTGCGACTGTGGCGGCGGAGACGTGAAGACGAAGCGATCGATGCTTGCTTCCTGCCACCGGTCCGGAGCGGACGATTGGCGCGACGGTTCGCGCACGCGACGCTGATGGGGGCAGCGGCGCTCGTCACCCTCGGGGCGATTCCGCCGGCCCTGCACTATCACCATCTTGCGAAGGACATGGCGGATCGGGTGCGTCGGCTCGACGAGGAGGTCCAGCGGTTGCAGCGCATCGACACGGAGAACCGGGCGGCGCTCCACCGCCTGAGCGCGGAGCGGTCGCGGGTGGAGGCCTTGCATGAGCTCGCCTCGGCGCGATTGCGTTGGCCTCGTTTCCTCGGTGGGCTTGAGCAGTGTTTGGAGGAGGTCGAGGACGCATGGCTCGACGGCCTGCACCCTGCGGGTGATGCCGCGACGCGCAGTTCGGGCGCGCTGCACGTGCGCGTGACCGGGTGCTTGCTCGCATCTGAGACGGGGCCTCAATCCGGTGCGTTGGACGAATTGGAGGCGGAGCCGCGGGTGCAGGCGTTGCTCGCGCAGGTGGCCCGGTTGCCCTCGATTGAGCGGATCGAGCGCGAACGCTTCGCGCGAACGGAGCCGGGGCTGTTGCGCTTCGATCTTGAGCTCGCCTTGGCCGAGGAGGCGTTGCGGTGACGCTGCGGCACCTCGTTGGAGCGGCAGTCGGTGCGCGCCGTGCGGCTGCGCTTGCCGGCATCGTCATGGTTTTGGCGGGCCTGCTCGCGGCGACGGTCCATCAGGCGGGCGTGGCTCGGTTGCAGGCTGGGAGGATTGTTGACCTTGAGCGCCGGCGAGGCGGCCTTCTGGCGGGCGATCCCGCGGCGAGTGAAGAGACGACGCGCCGCTTGCGAGCCGTGCTCGATGAGACGGCGCGCGCGGCGGATGCCCTGGATGCGCGGCTGCTCGGATCCGTCCCGCAAGAGCTGCTTGGAGCCGACAACGAGGCGGTCAGGGAGCGGGCCGACGCCTTTTTCGATCTCGCGTGGTACACGGAGGAAATGCGGGCGACGGCGGCGGCGGCGAACGTGGAGCTCGCGCCGCGGGAGGCCTTTGGGTTCGCCGTGCACGCGGAGGGCGCGCCTCGGAACGAAGATGTGGCGCGCGTGCACCGTCAGCGGGAGCGCATCGAACGGTTGCTGCGCCTACTCTTTGCCGCTGGGCCGGTGCGGCTGGACTGGATTCGGCGCGAGCGGCCGGCGACCGATCGCCTCGCCGTTTCGGGCCGCGCGGAGGAGTCAGGCGCAGAGCGTGATTATTTTGAGCCGGAGTCGCACTTGCTGCTGCGAGAGCGTGGAACGCTCGAGACCTTGGCTTTCCAAGTCTGCTTTGTGGCGACGGGCGCCGAGGTGCTGCGGACCCTGATCAACGGCCTGCTCGCCGATGAGAGAGCGTGGGTGGTGAGATGGATCGAGGTGAAGCCGATCGGGGATCCTGCGTCCAGTGCCGCGTCGGCCGAGGAGCAGATGCTTGCCGCTCCGCCACTGCGGGTTTCGCTCCTTGTCGAGAGCGTGGAGGGGCGCGTGCGTTCGGGTTTACCGGAGGAACGGTCATGACGCGCGCGGTGTGCCGGCGGGGTCAGTTCGTGCGTGCGGTGACATGGACCGTTGCGGCCTTGGCCGCGGTCGGCAGCAGCGTGCTTTTCACTTTCCGCGTGCACCCTGCGGTGGATTTTCCCGAGTGGACGGTGGCGGTTCGGGAATTCCCGGACGAAGGTGTCGCGGCCCCGCCGAGCGTCGACGTCATGTGGACCTGGCGGCAACGAGCCGCAGAGCCCGTGGCGGGTGGAAAGGTGCGCGACCTCTTCACGCCGCCGGAGGGTTGGCGGGATGCCTCGACGGGACGCTGGCGTCGTGGCCGGGCTCCGGTTGCCAGCGTGGCGGCCTCCGCAGCGGAGGAAGGGGCGTTGAGTGAGGTGCAAGCAGTGCGGGTGATCCGTATCGTGCGCCGGAGCTTTCCGTGGCAGTTGGTCGGCTTCGCGGAATCAGGCGGGCATCTGGTCGGGCTCTTTCAGGAGGTGTCATCCGGGGCGATGGTCTGGGGGCGTGCTGGTGCGTTGCTCGGCGATGCGGCGTTTCGCATCGAGTCGATCCGCGTCGTGCTGAGCGCGGGGGCGGCGAAGGCGGAGGGTGACGTGCCGGAGCGGGTGGCGCGGGCGGTGGTCGTGGACTCCGTCGCGGGCGTCCGCCATGACCTTTGCACGGCGGAACGCCTCGCGGTGGGTGCCCCGCGCGCCGAGCTCCGCGTGGTCTCTACGGGTAGGGTGCTCTCGCTCGCAGCGGGGGAAAGCGTCTCGGACGGTGGAGCGACTCTCGCCGTCACGGAGATCGATCCGAGGCGGGGTCGCGTCGTGGTGTGTTGCCTGCAGACGCAGACGGCGGTGACGGCGGAAGGGGTGCTGCTGCATTGGGCGCGGGACGGATCGGACGAACTGGAGAGGAATGGAGAATGAAAACGAAACGAAGAATCGGGCTGGCGCTGTGGGCTGCTTACCTCGTTCAGGCGGCGAGTGCGTCGGAGGGGGCAACGCTACTGAAGGCGGAGCGCGGTGAAGCCCGCATGGTTTCCGCCGGGATTGAGTTGGAGGAGCCGGAAACGCCGGTGCGTGAGGCGAGGTCGGTGACGCGGGCGCAGATGGTGGAGGAGATTCGCTCCGCGTGGAGTCGGCCGACCGTAGTCGCGGAAGGCCCGCCGATGGCGGGGGTGCCGGCAGAGTCACACCTGCCCCTGTTGCGGAGACTGCAGTCGATCGTTTTGCCGGAGGTGAGCTTCAACCAAGTTGAGCTCCAGCGTGTCGCCCAAAGTCTTAGCGCGCTGGCGGCGGAGTTTGAGCGCACTGAGCCCGGTTCGCCCGCGGTCAATATCGTGTTGCTGGACCCGACCCTGCGGAATCCCAGCGTCACGCTGGCCCTGCGCAACCTGTCGCTGCAGCGTGTACTCGACTTCGTCGTCGAGTCGGTCGGCTATCAATACGAAGTGCAGGGCGACGCGGTGGTCATCCGGCCGGGTGGGGAGCGTTCTCTATTGGATACGGCCTTCTTCCCGGTGGCGCGTTCCACGGTTGTGCGCATGACGGCCTTTGCGGGCGAGGCCGGGCGGGCGGCTCGCGGAGAGGTCGGCCCAGCTGACTCCGGTGGCGCGGTGGATCAGGGGCCGCCGATGGGTCTTCCGGTCCCCGGAGCGGGTACCGAGAGCGCGCAGCTGCGCATCTTCCTCCAGTCGGCGGGCGTGGCCTTCGATTCCGTGCCCGGAGCCTCGCTCGCTTACGACGGCTCAGCGATGATCGTGACCCAGACTGCGCGCAACTTGGAGCGGATTCGGACGATTTTGAACCGCTATACCGACGTCCGGCAGGTTGAAATCGAGGCGAAGTTCGTGGAGGTCACGGAGGGGGTATTGGATGAGCTCGGTATCACCTGGAGCGCGCTGCGGGACGGCGGGGTGGCGGGCGGAGGAGGGAGCCGCGTACGGGCGGGTACGGCGAGGGTGACGCGTAACTTGGTGGACACGTTCGGGGGAGGAAGCGCGGGCAATGCGATCGTGATTGATGGCGAAGCGGTGGCCTCGACCCACGCGCCCGAACTTCCTGGAGCGGTGCCGCTCGGTGCGGGTGCGACGGCGATCGCGGAGGTCGCGGGAGTGGTTGGTGGAGTCGACGTGAATGCCCTCGTGCGCCTGTTGGCGCAGAAGGCTGGGGGAGACCTACTCAGTGCGCCGCGGGTGACGGTGCTGTCGGGGCATACGGCGACCATTACGGTGGCGCAGGAGATGCGCTACCCGCAGAGCTTCGGGGAGATTCAGAGTCAGGTCGGTGCGGGAAGGACGGCGGCGGAGGGAGTCGGCGGAGGCTCGGCGGGAGTGACGATCACCGCGGGGACGCCGCAGGACTTCACCTCGCGCAACGTCGGAGTGGAGTTGAAGGTGACGCCGACGGTGGAGGAGGATGACTATTCGATCAGCCTGGACCTCGCGCCCAAGGTTACCGAGTTCGAGGGATTCGTGGAGTTCGGCGGGCCCAGCGTGGCGGTGTCGGGCGGGCGGACCGTGACCGTGCCGCCGGGATTCTATCAGCCGATCTTTTCGGTTCGGGAAGTGTCGACCAAGGTGACCCTTTGGGATGGGGCTACTTTGGTGATGGGGGGCCTGACGCGGGAGGAGGTGAAGAAAGTGGAGGACAAGGTTCCGGTCTTGGGTGACGTGCCGTTGCTGGGGAGGCTCTTCCGATCGCGTGGGGAGAGCTCGCAGAAGCGGAACCTGCTGATTTTCGTGACGGCCAACCTCGTGAGTCCGGGTGGATCCCCGAAGAAGCAGGCGATCGGAGAACTATCTCCGGGAGCGCTGTTTCGCGGACCGACTTTGGTGACGCCTGGCGGTCCGGTGTCGCGGCACGTCGATGCTCCCGCGCCGGACGAGCGGTGAGTGGAGTCGTGAGCGGCGCCGGTGATTCTGCGCTGGCGTGGCGGCGGGGGGCTGATCAGGGTCCTGCGATGGCCAAGTGGCTGCTGATCGACGGTTTCAATCTCGCCTACCGCTGTTTCTTCGCGATTCCCGAGCTGACGCGCGCGGATGGGTTTCCCACGAACGCCCTGCATGGATGGGTGAAGTCGATCTGGAAGCTGGAAGATCAGGAGAAGCCGGCCGGCACGTTCGTTTTTTTTGACCTCGGCGGCTCGCAGGATCGGTTAGCTTTGCACCCGGAGTACAAGGCGCACCGCGAAGAGATGCCGGAGGCCCTGGAAAAGCAGCTCCCGTACGTGAAGCGTCTGACTCAGGCGATGGGCCTCGGGATGATTGAGCAGAACGGGGTGGAGAGTGACGACCTGTTGGCCTCGCAGGCGGTGGCGCTGGCGCGGGCGGGTGAGGATGTGCTCGTGGTGAGTTCGGACAAGGACTTCGCCCAGATCATTGGCGAGCGCATCGCGGTTTTGCTGCCGCCGCCGACGGCGAATCCGAAGCTGGGGTGGCGTCACCTCGATGCCGCGGGCGTGCAGGAGAAGTTCGGGGTGCCGCCGACCCAGATTGCTGACTATCTCGCGCTGGTGGGGGATACCTCGGACAACATCCGGGGCATTGACGGCGTGGGGCCGAAGACGGCCGCGAAGTGGTTGCAGGCGCATGGGTCCCTGGAAGGAGTCATGCAGCATGCGTTGGAGTTGGAGCCGGCTCGTTTTCGCGAGGTCGTGGCCGCTTCGGGGGATCTCCTGCGGCGGAACTTGCGGCTGACGACCCTGAATCTGGCGTTGCCGGTACTTCCCCCGGAGGCGGCTCGGCCGAAGCTAACGGAGCTCTATGCGTTGCTGGAAGAGCTGGAAATGCGGAGCTCCCTGGCGGAGGCGCGGCGGCGTTACGAACAGCCGGAGCTGTTTTAATCTTTGCCCCTGATCGGCACCGCTACTCGCTGGAAGCCGGTGGAGACGTGGGTGCGACCCCGTCGGGATCGAACATATAGCCGACCCCGTGTACGGTGCGGAAGCAGTCGAGCTTGATGCCGTGCTCGAGAAAGAGTTCGCGGACCTTGACGATGTATTGGTCGAGCGAGCGACTGCGCACATCGGCATGGATACCCCAGACGGAGTGAATCAGGGCCTTACGCGGGATGACGACCCCGCGATGCTCGGAGAGGTAGGCGAGGATACCCAGCTCCTTGCGACCCAGCTTCCGGGTGGTGCCGTCTGGGAACGTGATTTCGAGGCGGATTGGGCTGATGCGGGCGCCCACGAAATCGAAGGGCTCATCGGAGACCTTGACGTTCTTGGTGACGTTCAGATCGGCCTTGGACTCGGCGCGCCGCAGCACGGCGCGGATGCGGGCGACGAGCTCGGCGTAGCCGAAGGGCTTCGTGATGTAGTCGTCGCCTCCGAGCTCGAGTCCCTTCACCTTGCTGACCTCGCCGGAATTGCCGGTGACGAAGATGGTGGGGACGGTGATGTCCTTGGACTTCAGTTCCTCGAGCAGTGAAAATCCCGATTGATCGGGGAGATTCACGTCTAGGAGCATGAGGTTCGCGAAGTTCCGCGTGAGGAAACGGACGGCGTGTTGGGCCCGATTGCAGACCTGCGTCTGCATGCCGGCCTGTTCGAGGTGGAGACAGACGAGCTTGGCGAGCTCCTCTTCGTCCTCGACCACGAGGATTAGGGGTTTGGGTGCCGTGGGCATGACCGATGGGTCGGACAGCCGGGATCCGGTCGTCCGGGCAAGAGTCTGGCGACAACCCTTGGTTTTACAATTAGTTTCTGGAAATTTAGCATAATAACCCAGGCGTGATTCAGGTTTACTGCCAGAGCGGCGTCGTGGAAATAGACTTGCGACGTCGGAAAGCGGCCCATGCTCTGACCGGGTGTCCGCCCCTGCGCCACTTTTGATGCTCGGTCTGCCGAAGGGTAGTCTCGAGGAATCCACCAAGACCCTTTTTGCGAAGGCGGGCTGGAAGATCACGACCAGCTCGCGTTCCTATAAACCGGCCATTGACGACCCGGAACTCGACGGTCGGTTCGTCCGGGCCCAGGAGGTGAGCCGCTACGTCGAACACGGGTTCTTCGATTGTGGGCTGACGGGGCACGACTGGATTCAGGAGAACGAGTCCGACGTCGTGGAAGTGTGCGACTTGGTCTACAGCCGGGCCTCGGTGCGGAAGTCTCGTTGGGTTCTCGCCGTCCCTGAGGACTCTCCCGTGCGTACGCCGCAGGACCTTGCGGGCAAGCGGGTTGCGACCGAGATGGTGAACACGGTGAAGCGGTATTTCGCCTCGCTGGGTATCCCGGTGGACGTCGAATTTTCGTGGGGTGCGACGGAGGTCAAGGTGCCCGACCTGGTCGACGCGATCGTCGACATCACCGAGACCGGTTCGTCCCTGCGGGCCAACAAGCTTCGGGTGGTGTCGACGCTGCTCGAGACCAATACGAAGTTCATTGCCAACCGCCGAAGCTGGGAGAATCCCGCCAAGCGTCGGAAGATCGAGACGATTGCTCTCCTGCTGCGCGGGGCGTTGGAGGCGGGTTCCAAGGTCGGTCTGAAGATGAATACCCCGCGGCAGTCCTTGGAGGCGATTACGCGGACCATCCCGGCGTTGCGGAACCCGACGGTTTCGCCTTTGAGCAACCCGGACTGGGTGGCGCTTGAGACCATCATCGACGAGAGTGTGGTGCGGGAGATCATTCCCGAACTGAAGGCCCTCGGCGCCGAGGGGATCGTCGAATATCCGCTGAACAAGGTCGTTTACTGATCCCAAGCGCTTTTTCCCATGGCCACGGTCAAGCTCGGACTCCTCCAGCATGCGTGCTCCGCCAGTCCGGCGGGCAATCTGAAGAAAACGCTCGCGCTCGCCGAGAAGGCGGCGAAGCAGGGTGCGAAGATCATCTGCACGCAGGAACTCTTCCGTTCGCAGTACTTCTGCCAGAACGAGGATCATGCGAACTTCGCGCTGGCGGAGTCGATTCCCGGCCCGAGTACCGCCGCGTTCCAGAAGCTGGCCCGCAAGCACGAGGTCGTCATCATCGCATCGCTCTTCGAAAAACGCGCGTCGGGCCTTTATCACAACACCGCGGTCATCATCGACGCGGATGGCTCGCTCCTCGGGGTGTATCGGAAGATGCACATCCCGGACGACCCGCTTTTCTACGAGAAGTTCTACTTCACTCCCGGTGACACCGGCTTCCGCGCGTGGCAGACGCGCTACGGCCGCATCGGCGTGCTCATCTGTTGGGATCAGTGGTATCCGGAGGGGGCGCGCCTGACCGCGCTGCAGGGGGCGGAGATCCTCTTCTATCCGACGGCGATCGGCTGGCACCCGGGCGAGAAGGCGGAGTATGGCACCAACCAACACGGGGCGTGGGAGACGATCCAGCGCGCCCATGCGGTGGCGAATGGCTGCTTCGTGGCGGCGGTGAACCGGGTCGGACTGGAGACGCCGATCGGCGGCGACGGACTTGAGTTCTGGGGCCAGAGCTTCGTTGCCGGCACCAGCGGGCAAATCCTGGCCAAGGCCTCCGTTGATCGTGAGGAGATTCTCCTCGTGGACATCGATCTCGGGAAGGTGGACGTGACGCGGACGCACTGGCCGTTCCTGCGGGACCGGCGGATCGACGCGTACGGCGATCTCACGCGTCGCTTCATCGACTAGTCCCGCGCATCTCATGTCCGCTCTTCGTTCCAAGAGGCGAGGGGAGTCTTCCGCGAAGACTCCCGCGAAGTTGGGCTTCCGCATGCCGGCGGAGTGGGAAAAGCAGGAGGCCGTGTGGCTCTCGTGGCCGCACAAGCGGGCCTCGTGGCCGGGGAAGTTCCGGCCCATTCCGCCGAAGTTTGCCGAGATCGCGGCGGTGATCTCGCGTTATCAGGACGTGCGGATCAATGCCGACCGTTCCCTGATCCCCCGCGCGCGCGCCCTCGTGGCGCGGGCGGGAGCGGTGATGGAGCGGGTGCGCTTCTTTTCGCACCCGACCGACGATGCGTGGTGCCGCGACCACGGGCCAATTTTCGTGCGCAACGACCGCACGGGGGAGGTCGCGTTGACGGATTGGAAGTACAACGCGTGGGGCGATAAGTATCCGCCTTACCGCCGCGACAACCTCATCCCGCCGCGAATCGGTCGCGCGCTGGGCCTGCGGCGCTTCGAGAAGGATATGGTCCTCGAGGGCGGATCCATCGACGTCAACGGCGCTGGCCTGCTCCTCACGACCGAGGCGTGTCTCCTGAATAAGAACCGGAATCCGACGCTGTCTCGCGAGGAGATCGAGCAGGCGCTGCGCGATTACCTCGGGGTGCAGACGATCCTCTGGCTGGGAGACGGTATCCTGGGTGACGATACGGATGGACACGTGGATGACCTGAGTCGCTTCTTCTGTGTGGATGGGATCGTGACTGCGGTTGAAACGAACCGTCGCGATCCGAATCATCCGATCCTGCAGGAGAACCTCGAACGCCTGCACAGCCTGCGGACGCCGGCCGGCCGGAAGTTTCGGGTCGTCGAGTTACCGATGCCCAAGCCGTCCTTCTGCGACGGGCAGCGCCTGCCGGCCAGCTACGCGAATTTCCTCATCATCAATGATGCCGTGTTGATGCCGGCGTTTCGCCAGCCGCGCCGCGATCGCGAGGCCGCGGAGGTGCTCGCTGAGTGTTTCCCGGGGCGTGAGATCATCCCGATTGATTGCCTCGACCTCGTTTGGGGACTCGGCACGCTTCATTGCATCTCCCAGCAACAACCCGCATGACGCCTCGAGCCCTCCTCCCTCTCTGTCTTGTGGGTGCCACCCTGATGGTCTCGCCTGGTTGCGAGTCAATCCGGTCCGACATCCGGGAAGGTGTGCGCGAGAAGATCGCTGGCCCGCAGTACCGCGAGCGCGCGTACGCCGCCGACGCGCGGGCCACCTTCGATGCCGCGCGCCGCGCGGTGGTCGCGATGGGCTTCCGCGTCGATCGCACGGGGGGAGCCGCCCAAGGCAAGATCGTGGCGTTTAGCGGCCTGCAAAGCGGCCAGGACCTCGCGGCCAGTCGGCAGATCCGGTTGCAGATCGAGGTTTCCCCGTACGGGACCGAGTCCCGCGTTCGCGCCCTCTTCACCGAGGTCCTGGAGGCCGACTTCGCGCGTGGTCCTGGGCATGCGACCGAGAACGGGCTTAAGGATACCCCGCTGTACGAGGTGCTCTTCCGCCGTATTGAAGAAGGGTTGAAACAGCCCTGACGGTGGGTTGAGGGGAGTTTCCGCTTGCCCCGGGGCGTGGCCCCGGGCGAGTCTGACCATTCGCGGCATTGTTCCGTTCTGGCCAGCGTTTGCCGCCCCGTTCCCGTTGGCCTGTCAGTCATTAACCTTCAACCCACGGTCCTCACGGACCCCACGATGGTCCGGCGTCTTGGAACACGCGTCGTCCCGTCGTCTTTGCACATGAGTTCAGTAATGGAAGAACTGTTGGCCCAGACCTCGCTCGGGCTGCTCAAGGAAGGCGCCATCATCCCCGGCGTCATCACCGAAATCCGCCAGAACGACGTGATCGTCGACATTGGCGCCAAGGCCGAGGCGGTCGTTCCCGCCAACGAATTCGTCGATCTCGGCGAACTCCAGATCGGCTCCACGATCGACGTTCTGCTCGAGAAGCTCGAGGACAAGAGCGGCAATCCGGTCGTCTCCTTCGACAAGGCCGAGCAGAAGAAGAACTGGGATAACATCCTCACCCGCTTTCCCGAGGGCTCCGTGGCCTCCGGTCGCGTCCGCGCCAAGGTCAAGGGCGGCCTGATCGTGAACATCGGCGTGGACTCGTTCCTGCCGGCGTCGCACATCGACATCCAGCCCCCCAAGAATCTCGACCAGTACGTGGGCCAGACCTACGACTTCAAGGTCCTCAAGATCAACCTCGACCGGAAGAACATCGTTCTCTCGCGCCGCGAGCTCATCGAAGAGCAGCGCACGAGCAAGCGCCGCAACCTGCTGGACTCGATCCAGCCGGGTCAGATCCGCAAGGGCGTGGTCAAGAACATCACCGACTTCGGTGCGTTCATCGACCTCGACGGCATGGACGGCCTGCTCCACATCACCGACATGAGCTGGGGCCGCATCGCTCACCCGTCCGAGATGGTGAAGCAGGGCGAAGAGGTCCAGGTCATGATCATCGAGGTCAACCGCGAGAAGGAACGCGTTTCCCTCGGCCTCAAGCAGACCACGAAGAATCCGTGGGACGACATCGAGCACAAGTACCCGGTCGGCGCGAAGGTCCACGGCAAGGTGGTCAACCTCGTCCCGTACGGCGCCTTCATCGAGATCGAACCCGGCGTCGAGGGCCTCGTGCACATCACCGAGATGTCCTGGACGAAGCGCATCACCAAGCCGTCCGAACTGCTCAAGGTCGGTCAGGAACTCGATGCGGTGGTCCTCGGCATCCAGAAGGATGACCAGAAGATCTCGCTCGGCCTCCGCCAGCTGGAGCCGAATCCGTGGGACATGGTCCGCCACAACTACCCGATCGGCGCCCGCGTCCGCGGCAAGGTCCGCAATATGACCACCTACGGCGCCTTCATCGAGCTCGAGGAAGGCATCGACGGTATGGTGCACGTCTCCGACATGTCGTGGACGCGCAAGGTCAATCACCCGACCGAAGTGCTCAAGAAGGGCGACGAAGTGGACGCGATCGTCCTCGACGTCGATCCGTCGCAGCAGCGCATCAGCCTCGGCATGAAGCAGCTCGCGGTCGATCCGTGGACCGACATCGACTCGTTCTTCAAGATCGGCGACGTCGTCCAGGGCAAGGTCACCAAGATCACTTCCTTCGGCGCCTTCGTGGAGCTCAAGGACAACATCGATGGCCTGGTCCACATCTCGCAGATCAGCGAGGACCGCATCGACAAGGTGAAGGATGTCCTCAAGCCCGACCAGGCCGTCACGGCCCGCGTGATCAAGATCGACCGCGACGAGCGTCGCCTCGGTCTCTCGATCAAGGCCGCGAACTACTCGTCGGACCAGCTGGCAGCCGAGACGGCGAGCTACGATGCGCTCAATCGTCAGAGCACCGGCAACGACATGATGAACCTCGGCGACATTCTCGACGAGGCTCAGCGCAAGTAAGCCTGACGCAGTCCGCGGCCCCGCAGCGGGGCCTCGTTTCCCAAGCGCCCGTTCCGCAAGGATCGGGCGCTTTTGTTTATCCGAATCCGGCGTAACCGTCGGCGGCGATGCGAACCAAGAAAAACGCCCGCCGGCACGGGGCCGGCGGGCGGGAGAGGGGAGGGGCGGCGCGAGAGCGCCCGCGAATCCCGTGGGATCAGTTGCGGTCGGCGGCCAAGGCCGGGACGGAGGACTTCGACTCGATGAACTCCTTGATGACTTCCATGCGCTTGCGCTGCCGCTCATCCAGTTCGATCTCGTCGGCCGAGCGCTGGGCTTCGTTCTTGGCAATCGCTTTCCGGATCTTGGAGAGGGCGATGTTCTGCAGCTGCCGGATGCGCTCGCGGGTCACTTTGAACTTCTTGCCGACCTCCTCGAGGGTCATCTCGTCGTAGCCGTCGAAGCCGAAACGCAGCCGGATGATTTCCGCCTCGCGCGGCTCCAGGGAGTCGAGCATCGCACGAAGGTCGGAATTCTGGGAGCGCTCCTTCAGCGCGTCCAGCGGGTTGACCATGTTTTCGTCGCCCACGATGTCACCGAACGTGGCGGAGTCGCCTTCTTCGCCGATCGGCGCGTCGAGGGACGTGGGGCGGACGCTGACCGACTTGAGATGGGCCACCTTGCTGGTGGGAATCTGCAGCTCCATCGCCAACTCTTCGTCGGTCGGCTCGCGACCGAGCTCCTCCGAGAGGGCCATCGCGGTGCGGCGCATCTTGGCGATCTTGTCGACCAGGTGCACCGGGAGTCGAATGGTCTTACTCTGATTGGCGAGGGCGCGCTTGATCGACTGCTTGATCCACCACGCGGCGTAGGTCGAGAGCTTGCCGCCCTTGCGTGGATCGAACCGCTCCACGGCCTTGATCAGCCCGAGGTTGCCCTCGCTGATCAGGTCGAGCAGCGGCAGGCCGAAATCCTTGTAGTCCATCGCGATTTTCACCACGAGGCGCAGGTTGGCCGAAATCATGTGATCGCGCGCGGCCTTGTCGCCGCGGCGAATGCGCTTCGCGAGCGCGATCTCCTCATCGATCGTCAACAACGGCGTCTTACCGATTTCCTGCAGGTACAGTTGCAGGCTGCTGCGGTCAGACGGACCCACGTACTCGCGTGCGGCGGGCTCGGCCTTTTCCAGGAAGGAGGGCGGAGCGTCGGGAGTGGCGGCCGGGCGCTCTGGAGCGAGCGTGGTGACCGAACGAGCGTCGAGGTCGTCCTCGGCAAACTTGCGGGGGGAGTTTGAATGAAGGGCCATGACGTAGAGGAGTTGAAGGGTGAGACCGCCGTTACCGGGGGAGTTCCCGGAGTCGACGGTAGCAAGAGGCTTCCTAGCGGAAACCGCGCCACAGAGAGGGAACGTGCAACCCCTTGGTTTGGATGCATCGGGCTGCAGATTAAGTGTGCCAAGTTGGCGCAACTGGCTTTGTGCCCCTTTTTTTGTGGCGGAGTGGCGCAGCCTCGGTCCGGTCGGGACCGGTGTGCCGCGGCATGGTTGGCGTGGCTCGTCGTCGCCTCACGCGTTTCAGCTCCCGTCAGGCTGCTGAAACAGGGCGAGGCAAGGGGCCGGTTGGACGCACCGCTTCCCAAGGGGGGGGCGCGATGCGATGCGGCGCGGTGCGGTGCGGTGAGTGGGATCTCGCCGTCCCGTGGGGCGGCTCGGGCCGGGCGGCGTCAGGCGCGGGCGAGTCGCTGGGCGATGGCGACCGCCTTGAAGAGCGCGGAGGCCTTGCTGATCGTCTCTTGATATTCCGAGAGGGGAACGCTGTCCGCCACCACGCCGGCGCCGGACTGGATATGGATGCGACCGTCCTTGATGAGGGAGGTGCGCAGCATGATGCATGAGTCCAGATTTCCGTCGTAACCGAAGTAGCCCAAGGCGCCGGCGTAGAATCCGCGCTGGACGGGTTCGGTGTTCGCGATGATCTGCATGGCGCGGATCTTGGGCGCACCAGAAACCGTGCCGGCGGGGAACGTGGCTCGCATCAGATCGTAGGCGGTCCGTCCCTCGTCGATGGTGCCCTCCACCTGCGACACGATGTGCATCACGTGAGAGTAGCGCTCGACCACCATCATTTCTGGGACGGTGACGCTGCCAAACCGACAGACCCGACCGATGTCGTTGCGGGCGAGATCGACCAGCATTAAGTGCTCCGCGCGTTCCTTCTCATCGGCGAGCAACTCGGCCTCGAGGGCGGCGTCATCCGCGGGCGTCGCGCCGCGCCGGCGCGTGCCGGCGATCGGGCGAATCTCGACGCGACCGTCGGTGAGGCGGACGTGCACTTCCGGCGAAGCGCCGACGATCGCGAACGCGCCGGTGTCGAGGATGAACATGTACGGCGACGGATTGACCGTGCGGAGAGCCCGGTAGAGATCGAGCGGCGATTGCGTGAAAGGGGAGGAGAAGCGTTGCGACGGGACGAACTGGATGATGTCGCCGGAGCGAATGAATTCCTTCCCGTCCTCAACCGCCTGGCAGAAGCGTTCCTGGGTGAAGTTGCCCTTGGGGACGGAGACCGGGCCCGGATCGATGAGTGGTGCCGGGGCCAGTTCGCGCGGCTCGCGCAGGAGTGAGAACAGGAGGTTGAGCTCGGCGACCGCTGCCTCGTAGGCGGCGGTGGGATCGCCGTTGAGGTGGGCGTTCACGCACAGACGCAGCGTCTGCTTCGCGCGATCAAAGATCAGCAGCGAATCGGAGAACATGAAGTACAGCATCGGCAGCCCCAGCTCATCCGTCGGAGCGGCGGGCACCGAGGGCTCGATGCGGGTCACGTACTCGTAGCCGATGAAACCGACCGCGCCGCCGGTGAAGCGGGGCAGGCCGGGCAGGCTGACCGGACGGTATCCAAGCATCTCCTGCTCCAAGAGCTGCAAGGGATCCGCCGGCGTGGTGACCGTGCGCGTGGCTTTTCCGTTCTCGCGAATCTCCGTCGTATCCGCGCCGCAGGCGAGGATCTTGCGCGGGCGGCAGCCGATGAAGCTGTAGCGGGACAGGTGCTCACCGCCCTCGACGGACTCGAGCAGGTACGATGGGCCCGAGTCGCGGAGCTTGGCGTAGGCCGAGACGGGCGTCTCGAAGTCGGCCATGAGGTCCGTGTAGACCGGGATCACGTTGCCTTGGGACGCCAGGCGGAGAAAAGTGTCGCGATCCGGAAAAATGTTCATCGAAGGCTCGGAGCTCGGTGGCGGGTCGGACGATCGGGAAGCGACGTCTGGCGCGCGTGCGGGCGGTTGGGAGTCGTTTTTAGTCTGGCGAAAATACCCGGCTCCGGAATCCTGTCGCAAGACTAGAGACGGCATGCCTATGACGATCGAAAAACGGGTTCTCGCGGTAATCATGGGGGGCGGACGCGGCACGCGTCTGCACCCGTTGACGATGGAGCGCTGCAAGCCGGCGGTCCCGCTCGCGGGCAAGTACCGCCTCGTCGACATCCCGATCAGCAACTGCATCAATTCCGGGATCAACCGCGTGTTCCTGCTCACGCAGTTCAACACCGCCTCGCTGCACCGTCACGTGCAGGCGACGTACAATTTCGACGTTTTCGGCGGTGGGTTCGTCGACATCCTCTCCGCTGAACAGACCGAGAAGAGCGCCGACTGGTACCAGGGTACGGCCGACGCGGTGCGCCGCAACCTCGTGCACTTCCGGAATTCCAAGCACGACTTCGTACTGATCCTCTCGGGCGACCAACTTTACCGGATGGATTACCGCAAGATCCTCGAGGATCATGTGGCCAACGGTGCCGATGTCACCATCGCCGCGATCCCGGTGCCGCTGAACAAGGTCGAAGGACTCGGCGTCATGCGCGTCGACGAGAACCTTGAGATCAATGGCTTTGTCGAGAAGCCGAAGGATCCGGCGGTGATCAAGCAACTGGCGCTGAGCCCGGCTCGCGAGGCGACCCTCCGTTCCGGCGCCGGCGAGCAGCACTGCCTCGCGTCGATGGGCATCTACGTGTTCAACCGCGCCGCGCTGGCGGAGGCGCTCGACAACACGATGACAGACTTCGGCAAGGAGGTCATCCCGAGCCTCCTGGGAAAGAAGCGTCTCTTTGCCCATGTGTTCGAGGGATATTGGGAGGACATCGGAACGGTGAAGGCGTTCTTCGAGGCCAACCTCCAACTCGCCCATCCGCTGCCGCCGTTCAATTTCTACGACCAGGAGGCGCCGATCTACACGTCCGCGCGCTTCCTGCCGGCCTCGAAGATCAACCGCTGCGAGATCGACCACGTCGTCATCGGCGATGGCTCGATCGTCACCGATTGCAAGCTGCACCGTTGCGTGCTCGGCATCCGAGCGTTCCTCGGTGAGGGCACGCGGATGGAGGACGTGATCGTGATGGGCGCCGATTTCTACGAGACCGAGGCCGAATTGGCCGCCAACAAGGCGCGCGGCATCCCGCACCTCGGGGTCGGACGCAACTGCGTCATCCATCATGCGATCATCGACAAGAATGCGCGCATCGGCGACAATGTCCGCCTCTCTCCGGCGGGCAAGGCCGACGGAAATTACCCCCACGGTATCGTGATCCGCGACGGCGTGCTGGTCGTGCCCAAGGGCGTCACCGTGCCGAGTGGCACGGTGCTCTGACGCCGACGCGGATGGAAGGCCGGGCTCGGAGCCCGGCCTCGTTCAGTTGTTGAAGCGGAACAGCGCGACGTCGCCGTCGGCGAACACGTACTCGCGTCCCTCGAGCCGGTAGCGTCCCGCTTCGCGCGCGGCGGCGGTGCTGCCGAGGCGGGAAAGGTCGTCGTAGGAGACGACTTCCGCCTTGATGAAACCCTTCTCGAAGTCGGTGTGGATGACGCCCGCAGCCTGCGGAGCTTTCCATCCCTTCTTGATCGTCCAGGCGCGTACTTCTTTTTCTCCGGCCGTGAAGTAGGTCTGCAGCCCGAGCAGCGTATACGTAGCGCGGATCAGTTGGGATACGCCGGAGTCATCGACGCCCAAGTCCTTGAGGAAGGCCTTGGCCTCCTCGGGGGCGAGGTCGATCAATTCCGCCTCGATGCGGGCGCTGATCGGGACGTACGCCGCGTCGTGGTGCGCCTTCACGTACGCCGCCACCTTCTGCACGAACGGATTCTGCTCCGCCGTGGCCAATTCGCTCTCGGCGACGTTGCAGGCGTAGAGCACCGGCTTCGCGCTGAGCAGTTGGAAGAGCTGCAGCAGGCGCTTCTCCTCGTCCGTGCACGGGAGAACGTTGGCGGGGAGATTCTGGTTGAGGTGAGGGGAGAGACGCTCGAGGAGCGCCATCTCCACCTGGGCTTCCTTGTCGCCGCTCTTCGCCTTCTTCTGCGTCTTGTCGATGCGCTTGGTCACCGCGTCGAGATCGGCGAGGATCAACTCGGTCGTGATCACCTCAATGTCGCGCACTGGGTCCACCGCACCCATCGTGTGGATGACATCCGGATCCTCGAAGCAGCGGACGACATGGACGATCGCGTCGGTTTCGCGGATGTTGGCGAGAAACTGATTTCCGAGACCTTCGCCCTTGCTCGCCCCGGCGACGAGGCCGGCGATATCGACGAACTCGATCGCGGCAGGAATCACGACGCTGGTCTTGGCAATCCTTTGCAGGACGGACAAGCGATCGTCTGGGACGGACACCACGCCGACGTTCGGGTCGATCGTGCAGAACGGGTAGTTCGCCGCTTCGGCCTTGCGGGAGCGGGTGAGTGCGTTGAAAAGGGTGGATTTGCCGACGTTAGGCAGACCGACGATTCCGGCTTTGAGCATAAGGGGCTAGAAGAGCGGTGGGAGTCAGGGCTTGACAAGCCATTTGTCGGCCCGTCCAATCCTCCGCTTTTCAAGACTCATTCCGCGTTTCCCTATTCGTTTCCATGGCTCTCACCATCCGTCTCTCCCGCATCGGCGCCATCCATCAGCCGATCTATCACGTGGTCGTCGCCGAGGCGCGCTCGCGTCGCGATGGCCGTGCCGTCGAGATGCTGGGGACGTTCTCGCCCCGCTCGAAGGCCGCGGACGCCCTGACCCTCAAGGTTGATCGCGCTGATTATTGGATCAGCAAGGGAGCCAAGCCGTCCGAGACGGTGAATTCCCTGATCAAGCGCGCCCGCAAGTCGGGTGGCGTCGCTTCGGCCGCCTAAGCGCGCGCCGCACCAAGCACCCCGCTCCCGGGGTGCTGATCCGTCAGATTCTCACGGCCTCGGTTCACCCGGGGCCTTTTCTTTTTAGCCATGGCTTTGCATATCGACGTACTCACCCTCTTCCCGCGCATGCTGGAGGGCTTTCTGAGCGAGAGCATCGTGGGCAAGGCGGTCGAGCGTGGGCTGTTCACGGTGAAGGTTCACGATTTGCGGCAATGGGCGACGGATCGCCATCGCACCGCTGATGATCGACCGTTCGGTGGCGGGGCCGGGATGGTGTTGAAGCCGGAACCCGTGTTTGCGGCCTTCGAACAGGTGCAGAGGCCGGAGTCCAAGCGGATTTATCTGACGCCCGACGGTGTGCCGTTGTCGCCCGGCTTGGCCGAGTCGTTGAGTCACGAGCAGCACTTGGTGCTCCTCAGTGGCCACTACGAGGGGATCGATCAGCGCATCCGCGATCGCCTCATCGATCAGGAGATTTCCATTGGCGATTATGTGCTGACGAATGGCACTTTGCCGGCCGCAGTCGTCATCGATGCCCTGAGTCGTTTCATCCCGGGTGTGCTCGGTGAGGAAAAGTCATTGACGCACGAATCCTTCACCAACAAGTTGCTCGACTTTCCTCAATATACGCGTCCCGCCGAATTCCGCGGCATGTCCGTACCGGAGGTCCTCCTCTCCGGTAACCATGCCGAAATCGAAAAATGGCGGCGTGCGCGCCAAGAGGAAAAAACCCGTCAAGTCCGTCCCGATTTACTCTCACTAACGAAAGGCCAGCCATGAACCCGATCATCAAGGAAATCACCGCGTCCCAGGTGAAGAAAGACCGTCCGCCGTTCAAAGTCGGCGACGGTGTCCGCGTGCACACGAAGGTGCGCGAGGGTGACAAGGAGCGCGTGCAAATCTTTGCGGGCGTGGTCATTGCCCTCAAGGGCAGCGGCATTCACGAGACGTTCACCGTCCGCCGCATCAGCTACGGCGAGGGCGTCGAGCGCGTCTTCCCGGTCAATTCCCCCAACGTGGAGCGAATTGAGATCGAGAAGGAGTCGGAGCCGATGCGCGCCCGCCTCTATTATCTTCGCGATCGTCAGGGCAAGGCCGCGATGGCGGTCAAGCGCAAGGCCTACGACGAAAAGGCCGAGGCCCCAGCGGCCGCGACCGCCTGACGCCACCGTCGATTTTCCGGCCTTGGCCGGTCCAGCAAGAGCGAGCCAACCATGGCTCGCTTTTTTCATGCCCTCCCGCTTTGAATCGGAGGTTCGTGCCTAGATTTCCCTTTCGCTGACCCCTTTCCTTTCTTCACGTCCCATGATCCTGCAATCTCAGCTCCTTTCCCAAGCCGCCAATCAGGCCCGAGGCCTCGCGATGGACGCCGTCCACGCCTGCCAGTCCGGCCATCTGGGTCTGCCGCTCGGCGCGGCGGAGATCGGCGCCGTTCTCTACGGGCATGCCTTGCAGCACAACCCGGAGCGCCCGCGCTGGATCAATCGCGACCGGTTCGTGCTTTCCGCCGGTCATGGGTCCATGTTTCTCTATGCGTGGCTGCATCTGAGCGGCTACGAGGTGTCGCTCGATGACCTGAAGGCGTTCCGCAAGCTGCACAGCAAGACGCCCGGCCATCCGGAATTCCGCGAGACTCCCGGAGTCGAGGCGACCACCGGACCGCTGGGGCAGGGGATCGGCAATGCGGTCGGCATGGCGGTCTCCGCCAAGATGGCCGAGGCGCACTTCAATACGCCCGAGCACACGATCTTCGATCACCATGTCATCGCTCTCGCCGGCGACGGCTGCATGCAGGAGGGTGTTGCCCTCGAGGCGGTTGCCTTCGCGGGTCATCAGGGCCTCGATAACCTGATTCTCATCTACGACGCGAACGAGGTCACCCTCGACGCGATGGCGGACAAGACCCAGAGCGACAACACCGCGATGCGGTTCAAGTCGCTGAAGTGGGATGTCCAGACGATCGATGGGCACGATCTGGCCGCGATCCTCAAGGCGGTGAACAAAGCGAAGCGCACCAAGTCCGGCCGCCCGCAGTTGATCATCGCCAAGACGATCATCGGCAAGGGCATTGCCGAGGTGCAGGGAACCGCCAAGGGCCACGGCGAGGGCGGGGCAAAGTTCATCGACGGCGCCAAGGCCACCCTCGGCCTGCCCGTGGATCAGCATTTCTTCGTGAGCGAGGAGGTCCGCGCGTACTTCGCCTCCCACAAGGCGCGACTCATCCGCCAGTGCAACCGGTGGCACAAGACTTACCGCGCATGGCGCGACGCGAACCCGGCGAAAGCTCAGCTTCTCGAGACCGCTGGCCTCGCGCCCGACGCGGCAAGCCTGCTCGCCGCGATGCCGGCCTTCCCGGCCGACTCCAAGCTCGCCACCCGGGCCGCCGGCAAGGCCGTGCTGCAGCCGCTCGCCGCCTCGCTGCCGCTGCTCATCGGCGGAAGCGCCGACCTCTACGGATCGACTCTCAACCACATTGCGGACTCACCCGACTTCGAGCCCGCCTCCCGGACCGGACGCAATATCCGCTTCGGCATCCGCGAGCACGCGATGGCCGCGATCGCGAACGGCGTCGCCTACGATGGCCTCTTCCGTCCCTCCATCGCGACGTTCCTCGTCTTCGCAGACTACTCGCGCCCGTCCATGCGCCTCGCCGCCTTGGCGAAGCTCCCGGTGGTCTACATCTACACCCACGATTCCATCGGGGTGGGTGAGGACGGGCCGACGCACCAGCCGATCGAAACCGTGTCGGCACTGCGCCTCATTCCCGGCCTCGACGTGATTCGCCCCGCCGATCCGGAGGAGACCGCAGGCGCGTTCGCCGCCGCGCTTTCCCGCACGGACGGGCCGACGCTGCTTGCGCTCACGCGCCAGGTGCTCCCGACGCTGAACGATCTCCCGGTCGCCACCCGCCGCGAGGGCGCATTTCAGGGTGCCTATATCGCCCGCCGTGAAGAGGGGGCGCTCACGACGATCCTGCTCGCCAGCGGCTCCGAGCTCCAGTTGGCCCTCGCGGCCGCTCAGCAACTCGGCGCCGGCGTGCGCGTGGTCTCGGTTCCGTCCATCGAACGCTTCTCCCGCCAGCCGCGCGAGGTACGCGAGGCCATCCTGCCCTCCGCCATCCGGCGCCGCGTTTCGATCGAAGCCGGCGTCACCGGCGTCTGGGCCGGCTTGGTCGGCCTCGACGGCAAGGCGATCGGCATCGACCGCTTCGGCCTCAGCGCTCCCGGCGGCACGGTGTTCAAGGAACTCGGCGTGACGGTCGAGGCCGTCGTCCAAGCGGTTCGCGAACTGGCTTAGGCCCCTTCGCTTCATCGTACCCGACCTCGCTCCGAGCGGAGCGAGTCGGTCGTCCGGCCCGGTCTTCCGGCCTGTCGATGCCACACTCGCCTTGCCTTTTGTGGTTAGGCGGCTGATGGTTAGCCTCCTAACGTTATCGAGCGGATCCTATGCCGATGCTACTGCTGAGAGACTTGCCGCGCTACGAGTGCCTCTTGGAAGGGGCGCGGCGCTTCCCTGAGCTCGATCCGTCCGCCTGCGAGGTGTACCTCCATGTGCTGCGGGCTGGGGATGAGGCGTTTCGTTCCTGCGGCGAGCCGTTGGAGGCTCATGGGATCAGCGCGGGTCGCTTCACGGTGCTGATGCTTCTGCTGCGCAAACGGCACGACGCGTGCGGCGCCATGCTGACGCCCGCGGAGTTGGCGGACAAGGCGGGCGTGACCCGTGCCACCATGACGGGCCTCATCGATACGCTGGAGCGCGATGGTTTCGTCCGCCGCGAGCCGGATCCCAATGATCGGCGGATGACGCCGGTGACGCTGACCCCGGCGGGCGAGGCATTGCTGCAGGGCGTGGTTCCTGCCTACTTTCAGCGGATGGGTTCCTTGGTCGCGCACTTGAGCGAGTCGGAGCGGCGTACGCTCGTCACGCTCCTCGCGAAACTGGTGCGCGGGAACGAAACCGAAGATCCGTCGGTCACCTCAACAGACGGTGCGGCTCCTGCTCCGGTCTGCCCATCCGGCTCCCTCAATTCTTCTGTCCCATGATCAAACGATTTGTCCTCGCTCTCGCCGCGTTCGCGGCGCTGGTGGTATCGCTGGGCGCCGTCAAGGTCGCCCAAATTCGCGAGATGGCCGCGATTCCGCGCGACATGCCGCCCGCGGCCATCACTTCGATTCGTGCGGAAACTGCGGTCTGGCGTCCGACGATCAACGCGATCGCAACGCTGGCGCCGGTCGAGGGCGTGACCCTCGCGGCCGACGCGGACGGCACGGTGGTACGGATCGCCGTGGAGAACGGCGCTTCCGTGCAAGCGGGCGATGTGCTCATCGAGCTGGATACGTCGGTGGAAACCGCCCAGCTGGCCGCGGCTGGCGCCCGACAAGCGATTGCCCGGCTCGACCGTGACCGTGCCACCGAGCTGCGCGCAAAGAACACGATCAGCCAAGCGGAACTCGACGCCGCGACCGCCCGCGTCAATCAGGCGGAGGCTGACGTCGCGGCGCTGCAGGCGCTCTTGAACAAGAAGGTCATTCGCGCTCCTTTCGGAGGCCGGGTGGGCATCCGCATGGTCAATGTCGGCCAGTACGTCGGCCGCGGTGCGCGGCTGCTGCCGTTGCAGCGGCTGGATCCGATGTTCGTGGATTTCAGCATTCCGCAGCGTCATCTGCCCGAGTTGCTCGTGGGGCAGACCGTGCGGGTGCAGGTCGATGCGTATGCGGATCGTTCCTTCTCGGGGAAACTGACCGCGATCAACCCCGGCGTGGATCCGGACTCGCGCAACATCGCTGTGCAGGCGACGGTCTCCAACTCCGAAGACCTGCTGCGTGCGGGCATGTTTGCGCGCGCGGAGATCGAGCTGCCGGAAAACGCCCCCGTCGTGGTGCTGCCTGCGACCGCCATCGCGTATGCCTCCTACGGCAATTCGGTCTTCGTGATCGAGACGATGAAGGATGCCGACGGGAAGGAATACCTCGGTGTCCGCCAGCAATTTGTCCGTCTCGGTCCCGCGCGCGGTGATCAGATCGCCATTCTCTCCGGCGTGAAGCCCGGTGAGGAAGTGGCGACGTCGGGCGTGTTCAAGCTACGGAACGGTCTCAAGATTCAGGTGAACAACCGCGTGCAGCCAGCCAACAACCCGGCGCCCCGGCCGCAGAACACCTGATTCGCCCGGTCCTCACCCAAGCATTCTTCCTTCGAGGACGCCCCGCGTTCATGAAATCTCGCTTTACCGATCTCTTCGTCCGCAAGCCGGTCATCGCGCTGGTGGTCAACATCGTGATCCTGGTCGTGGGCATCGTGTCCTACAACCGGCTCAACGTTCGCCAGTACCCGCGCAGCGACAGCGCGGTGGTGAAGGTCACCACGCTCTACTTCGGAGCCAGCGCGGAAACGGTGCGCGGTTACATCACCACGCAGCTCGAGCGCGTGATCGCGAGCGCCGACGGCATCGACTACATTCAGTCCAACAGTCGGGCCGGCCTGAGCACGATTGAGGTCTTCCTGCGCCTGAATTACGATACGAACGCTGCGCTCGCTCAGATCAGCTCGAAGATCGACCAGGTGCGCAGTGAACTGCCGCCAGAGGCGGAGGCGCCCACCATCAGCGTCGAGTCGAGCGATAACCAGTTCGCCTCGATGTACCTGAGCTTCTACTCGGACGAGCTCGAGGAGAACCAGATCACTGACTACCTGACGCGGGTCGTCCAGCCGCAGCTTTCGTCGATCAAGGGCGTGCAGCGAGCGGACGTGCTCGGCGGGCGGGTCTTCGCCATGCGCATCTGGCTGAAGCCCGATGAGCTCGCGGCGCGTGGCCTGAGCCCGGCCCAAGTGCGCCAAGCCCTCGCCGCCAACAACGCCCTCGCGGCGGTAGGCAGTACCAACGGCTCGATGATCCGCGTCTCGCTCGTCGCGGACACCGATCTGAAGAACGTGAGCGAGTTTGAGAATCTCGTCGTGGCGCAGCGGAACGGCGCGATCATCCGGCTCTCGGACATCGCGGACGTCGGACTGGGCGCGGAAAGCTACGACGAGGAGGTCCGCTTCGGCGGCAAGAAAGCGACGTTCATGGGTATCTGGGTCCTGCCGACGGACTCGACGGTCGAGGTCATCAAGCGCGTGCGCGCGGCCCTGCCGGGCATCGAAGCCCGTCTGCCCTCGTCCCTGAAGCTGCAGATCGGCTACGATGCGACGGGCTACATCGAGGACGCGCTCAAGGAGATCGTGACCACGCTGATTGAGACGCTGCTGATCGTGGCGGTGGTCATCTTCCTTTTCATGGGCTCGCTGCGCTCCGTGCTCATTCCCCTCGTGGCGATGCCCCTGTCGTTGATCGGAGCCTTCGCCCTGATGCTGGCGCTCGGGTTCACGGTGAACCTGCTCACCCTGCTCGCGATCGTGTTGGCCGTCGGCATCGTGGTCGACGACGCGATCGTCGTTGTGGAGAACGTCGAGCGGCACGTTCGCGAAGGAAAGACTCCCTTCGACGCGGCGATCCTGGGGGCGCGTGAGTTGGTGGGCCCGGTGATCGCGATGACCATCACGCTCGCGGCGGTCTATGCGCCGATCGGTTTCCAGGGCGGCTTGACGGGTGCTCTCTTCCGCGAATTCGCCTTCACCCTCGCTGGCGCGGTGGCGGTCTCCGGCTTCGTGGCGCTGACCCTTTCCCCGATGATGAGTGCGCAGTTGCTGAAGGGAGGCGGGGCGGAGGAGCGTGGACTGACGGGATTCGTGAACCACACGTTCGACCGTCTGCGGTCGTTCTACGACCGGCTGATCGGCTGGGTGCTGCAGGGCTGGGTGCCGGTGGTGGTGACGCTGGCGCTGCTGGTGTCGCTGCTGAGCGCACCGTTCCTCATGTTCGCCCAGCGCGAGCTGGCGCCGAAGGAGGACCAGGGGGTGGTTTTCAGCATCCTGCTGCCGTCGCCCACGTCGACCATCGAACAGAACTCGCTCTTCGCCGGGCAGGTGCAGGCGATGTTTGAATCCTTCCCGGAGTACCAGACTTCCTTCCAGGTGACCGGGGCCAACTTCGGCTTTGGTGGCGCCGTCCTCAAGCCGTGGTCCGAGCGCAAGCGCACGGCGCTGGAGATCGACCAGTCGCTTCAGGCGGACGCGGCGAAGATCGCGGGCATGAATGTGATCCTCACCACGCCGGAGCCGTTGCCGGCGGGTGGTCAGTTCCCGATCGAGTTTGTGGTCCGTTCCACGGCTGATCATCGCCAGATGCTCGAGTTCGCCGACCAGCTGGTCCTCTACGCTAACACGGAGGCGAATGCGCCGAACGCGGCGCCGACGTTCTACTTCGCCGACAGCGACCTGAAGTTTGACTTGCCCCAGGTCGAGATCGAGATCGACAAGGACAAGGTTGCGGCGATGAACCTGAGCCTCACCGACATCGCGCGGGATCTGGGTTCCTTGCTCGGCGGCGCCTACGTGAATCGGTTCGTGAACGACGGCCGCAGTTACCGCGTGATTCCGCAGGTCGAGCGTTCGCAGCGGCTCAACGCCGACCAGTTGCTCGATTACCACGTGCGCGGGCCGGATGGTCGCCTGATTCCGCTCTCCACGATCGCGACGCTGCGCGAGACGGTCCAACCGCGCACATTGAACCGTTTCCAGCAGCTCAACGCGGTGAAGATCACCGGAGTGGGTCCAAGCATTGATGGGGCGTTGAAGAAGCTCGAGGCCAAGGCGGCGGAGATCCTGCCCCCCGGGTACTCGATCGACTATGGTGGTCAGTCGCGACAGCTGCGCACCGAGGGCACCGCGCTCTGGAAGGCGGGGGCGCTCGCCGTGCTGCTCATCTTCCTCGTGCTGGCGGCGCAGTTCAACAGCTTCCGCGATCCGATCATCATCCTGGTGGGCTCGGTGCCGCTGGCCGTGTTCGGCGCGCTGATCCCGATCTTTCTCTGGAAGACCTCGCTCAACATCTACTCGCAGATCGGCCTGATCACGCTCGTCGGCCTGATCGCCAAGAACGGCATCCTCATCGTGGAGTTCGCGAACGGGCTGCAGTCCGAGGGCGTCTCCAAGTTCGAGGCCACCCGCCGCGCCGCCGCGACGCGCCTGCGCCCGGTGCTCATGACGTCGGCCGCGACGGTGTTCGGCCATCTGATGCTGATCTTCGTCGAGGGCCCCGGCGCCGCCGCGCGCAACAGCATCGGCTGGGTCCTCGTGGTCGGCATGGCCGTCGGCACGTTCTTCACGCTGTTCGTGGTACCGGTCTTTTATCTGCTGATCGGGCGCGACTTTTCCCGCCGTTCGCCCGCTCCGGCTCTCGCCTCTTCGGTCAATCCTGCCTCATCCTGATGTCCATGCACTCCCGCCTTCTCCGGATCGCCGTCCTCGTTATCGGCGCCAGCTTTGCCTCGGGTGTCTCCGCGGCCCCCGGAAACCGGTCCTCCGCTCTCCCGGAGGTCATCGATCTCCGCGCAGCCATCGTCTATGCGCTGGAGAACAGTTTCGCCATTCGGCAGGCACGTGAGCGAATTCAGCAGCAGGATGGTGTGATCTTGGAGGTCTCTGCCCTGGGGATCCCGAATGTTGGATTGGGGGCGGCGTACCAACGCAACGACACCGATATCTCACAGTCATTTCCGGCCGATGACTCCGCATGGCAGATCCAGATCCAGGCGCGGCAGAGCCTCTACAGCGGCGGCGCGGTCCAAGGCGCGGCGGCGAGCGCGCGGCTGGTCCGCGAGGCGGCGGTCCTGGAGCTGCAGGCGGTCATCAGCGAGGTGCTGCTCGCCGTCCGCACGCGCTTCTACGATGTGCTGCTCGCTCGGGAGAGCATCAAGGTGCAGGAGCAGTCGGTGGCTTTGCTCGAGGAGCAGCTCCAGAATGCCCGCAACCGTTACGAGGCCGGCGCGGCCTCCAACTTCGAGGTGCTCCGGGCAGAGGTCGCGCTCGCCAATGCGCAGCCCGCTCTGATCCAGGCCCGCAACACGTTCCGGACGTCGTTCGACGAGGTGGTCCAGCTCATGGGCGGAGAGGCCGGCTCCGCGTCGCGGACTCCCCAAATCGTGGGTGACCTGACGGTCGATCCGGTCCAGTACGAGGTCGCCGAAGCCGTGGCTGCCGCCCGGGCCTCGCGGCCCGAACTCGCCCGCCTGTCCAAGCTGATCGAGGCGCGCGCCCAAGGCGTCGAGATCGCCCGTGCCGGAGCTCGGCCGTCCGTCGACTTGGTCGGGAGCTATCAGTGGCGCAAGGCCGGCACCAGCGATCGTTTCAGCGATGCGCGCGATGGCTGGTTGCTGGGCGTACAATCGCAGTGGAGCCTCTTCGATGGCCGCGCCACCGCAGGCCGTGTGGTGCAAGCCCGCTCCGCCTTGACTCAGATCGAGCTCGCCCGCAGCGAGGCTGAGCTCGGCATCGAGATCGAGGTCCGTCGCGCGGTCTCGCTGCTCCAAGAGGCCGGCGAACTGATGGAGGCGTCCCGGCGGGTCGTCGAACAGGCCACCGAGGCACTCCGACTGGCCACCGTGCGCCAGTCGGCCGGCACGGCAACCCAACTCGATGTGCTGACCAGTCAGGTGGACCTCACCCAGGCGCGAAACAATCAGCTGCGCGCCAATTACAATTACTTGGTCGCCGCCTCCCGGGTGCGCAAGGCGACTGGACAGGCGGATCCGTTCAATACCGGATCCTGATTCCTCCCACCCCCGTGGCCGATCGTCCACCTGAGACCAACGTCACCGTGAACCCGCCGCTGGCGCGTCGGCTCCGGGTGGCCGTGGTGGTGCTTGCCGCAACCCTGGTGCTGCTCGGCGGCGTGGTGCTGCTGGCGTTGACGCCGGCCGTGCAGACGGCGCTGGTGCAACGCATCCTGCGCGATCGGCCGAATCTGGGGGTGTCAGTGGGCCGGGTTGAGCTCGGGCTTTCGCGGAGCGTGATTCGCGACCTGACCTTTGCCTCGTCCGGTGTCCGGTTGGTCGCACCGCGCGTGGAGGCGGAGGTGGCTCTGCTTCCGGCGTTGTTTGGTGCTATTCGTATCCAACGATTGGAGGCAAAAGAGTGGGTCGTTGAACTCGTCGGACCCACGGTGACTGCGGCAGCGGCGTTGCCGGTTCCGGCGCCCGTCCGGCGTTCGCGCGCGGGTTTCGGTGGCTTGGCCGTGCTCGGGGCGCCCGCCGGTGGAGGGCAGGGTGTCGGCTCGGCGCCAGATACGGTGCTCGGGCTCCTGGATCAGGTCGCGCTGCCGGAGAACTTCGAACTGGATCAGGTGCTGCTCCAGGGGACGGTGCGAGGCGTCCTGGCAGGCGAGCAGCGCGGCTCGGTGGCGGTACAGCTCAAGGGTGGGGGCCTGAAGGCGGGTGCGGTTGGTGTCCTTGACCTCACCGCCGATGGCGCCCGGGAAGGTAGTCCGGATCGTTTGCAGGCGACCACCCGGGTGGAGGTCGCAGTGGGTCCCGGTTCGCGCCTCGATGCCGTGAGAACGAATGGCACGCTTTCGGTGCAGGTCGCGGGACTGCCGGCGGGAGCGTCGGTCGCCGTGGAGAGCGCGGTGGAGCGGGCGTTGGGAGCGACTGCGGGGGAAAGCTACCTCTTGATCGTGCGTCGCGAGGGCGTGCGCTGGCTCGATGGGCAGGCGGAACGCTCGGGGGCGACCGGGGCGATCCGGGGAACCCTGAAAATCGCGTTCAGCGATCGGGATATTGCGCCGGTCCTCCCGGGGCGCCCCCTGCCGGAGTTCTCCCTCCAGGTGGAGAATGTGTTCACAGCGGGCCGTGCGTTTGAGGCTGTCGAGGTGGCTGGCAAGATCGCGGTGGAGGCGGCGCGTTGGGAACGCCTCTCGCCTGAGCTCGGCGCGCTGGGAGCGGTTCGTCTCACGTCGGATTTTGGCTTGGCGCGGGAGGGGGACCGCATTCGGGTGGGGTCCCTCCGCGCGGAGGCCGTAGAAAAAGCGCCGGTCCTCGGGATCGAACTGCGGCAGCCTTTCATCTGGAATCCAGTTTCCGGCGAGGTGGAGGTGGCGGATCCGGCCGCCGACCTACTGACCGTGCGCCTTCGTGGTCTGCCTTTGCCTGCGCTGCAGGCGGCGTGGCCGGATGGCCGGATCGAAGGCGGAATCGTCACCGGAGGCTGGAGCCTGCGGGCGTCGTCCGGTGGCATCGCGGTGCGGAGCACGGAGCCGATGGCGGTTTCACGTTTCTCGGTGCGACAGGGGAAGTCGGAGATGCTGCGCGACGTGCAGTTGGAAGTGCGTCCGTCGGCTGACTTCACGCCCCGCGGCTGGCAGGGAGAGGCGGCGGAACTGGTGGTGCGTGGAGGCAACGTTGTCTTGGCTCGTGGTGCCATTCGGGCGGGCCGGAGCGTGGGCTCGGATCAGGCGATCAAGCTCACCGGCGCGCTGGACCTGGATTTACCGGGGATGCTGGCGCAACCCCTCGTCAACGCGGCAGGCCGCCTCCAGTCCGGTCTTCTTCGCGTGTCCGGCTCTGCGAGTCTGGGCGAGGTTCAGCAGGTGGCAGTCGACTTGCAGGCGACGCGGTTGGTCGATTCCGCGGGTGGTGCGTTGCCGGATGTAGCGGTCGAGATCCGGGGAGATCGGGCGGCGAGTGGCGCGCTTACCGTCCGCATCCCCGTGCGGCTGGAGGCTTCCGGCCGGGTGAGTGATGTCGTGCTGGCTGGGCAGCTCGCTCCGGAGTCGGCGGGCTGGCGGGTCGATGGTCAGATCACGGGTGCACGCGTCTTCGTGGCGGATGCCCGGATCCTGGCCGCACCGTGGGCCGCCGCTCCCGCTTCGCCGGCCGGTGCGCCAGGCTCGAAATCGCCGGCACCGGCGTGGGCCGGTCTGTCGGGCAAGGTCGCGCTCGCCTTGGGGGAAGTCGTCTATTCCCCGGAGCTGATCGCGCGCGAGATCAGCGGCACCGTCGCGCTGGATCAGATGGGGGTGGTGCTGGAGACCCTGAAGGCGATCTTGGCGACGGGTGGGCGCGTGGAGGCGTCTGGCAAGCTATCGTATTCATCGACGACGGCAGCGACGGCCTATGCGTTGGAGGGGAACGTGACCGCGCTGGAGTTGGACTCCGGACCCGCGCTCAAGGCGTTTCTGCCCTCCAGTGGCCCGTCGGCCATTGAGGGGCGTTTCGATCTCCGGTCGCGCGTGAGCGGAGGCGCGGCCTCGCTAGGCGACCTCGCGGGCCAGCTGCAAGGAGATCTGCGGATGGTGAGCCGCGGTGGGGTCATCCGACCCTTGCCCCCGAGCTACCTCAGCGCCGTCACGACGGCGAGGGAGCAGCTGCAGCGGCGAGGCGAGCAGGCGGGAACGCTCGGTGCACTTGCGGGCGCCTTGGGGGCGAGGCTCCCGTCGTCGTTGGGCGGCGTGGCCTCGAAGACACAGCAACTCACCACCCGGCTGGCTGACCTCGAGACGGTGCTGCGCTTGTTCGGAGAGATTCGCTTTGACCAACTCACCTTGGACGTGGGCGTTTCGCCGAACCTGTCGGCGTCGCTGCGGGATCTGACGATCACGAGCCCGGAACTCCGCTTCGTCGGTCAGGGTTCCCTGCTGGCGGCCCCGGGCCAGCCGTTCTGGCGCCGGCCTCTGAGCGTGAGTATGACGGGTGGGGCGAGGGGACGCTCGGCTGACGCGCTGAGACGGGTCAATCTCCTCGGCAACACGATCGACACCCTCGGCTATGCGCCGTTTTCATTGGAGTTCGCGCTTGAGGGTACGCCCAACGGGTTGGACGCCTCGAAGATGATCGCGGCGGTGGCGGACCGCGTGCTCGGAGTTTCCCTGACGGCGGCGGACGTGCAGCGCCTGAGGGCGGGCGATCCGGCCGTGCTGCTCTCGCTCGTGGCTCAGCTCAAGTAGCGGGCGAGGCGTTTCCCCGCTTGCGTCGCGGGAAGGAAACGCGAGAAAGGGTTGTCGCATGCGGCCGCCGCCTCTACTGCCCTCGTTTTGGGATCGCTGGTCGGGCCTGCGCCTGCTGGATGCGGGCCTCGGAATCTGGACCGGGTTGGTGTTTCTGTTTCTTTACCTGCCGATTCTCGTTCTGGTGGTGTATTCCTTCAACGATTCGCGGTTGAACGTCGTGTGGGAGGGTTTCACCTTGGACTGGTATGGTCGGCTGTGGGACAACACCCGGATCGCGCGCGCGCTGAAGAACAGTCTGGTCGTGGCCGGCTTTACCACGGTCCTTTCCGTCGTTCTGGGAACCGTGGGTGCGTGGTTGCTGCACCGGTATCGTTACCGGTTTGGATCGACCCTTCAGACGTTGATTGCGGTTCCCATGATCATGCCGGAGATCGTGATGGGGATCAGTCTGCTGATCCTGTTCACCACTGCCGGTCTCAAGCTGGGATTCTTCACGGTCATCGTGGCGCACACGACCTTCTGCTTTCCCTTCGTGTTGATCGCGGTGCAGGCGCGGTTGCAGGGGATGGATCCCGCGCTGGAGGAGGCCGCTCTCGATCTCGGGGCGACACCGGTCCGGGCATTTTTCTTGGTTGTCGTGCCGTACCTCCGCCCGGCGATCCTTTCCGGCGCACTCATGGCGTTTACGCTCTCGCTCGATGAACTGATCGTGACCTTTTTCACTGCGAGCGCCCAGGTGGCGACCTTGCCGTTGCTGGTGTTCGGGATGGCTAAGGTCGGACTCAACCCGATGTTGAATGCGCTGTCCGCCCTGTTCATCGTTGCGACGGTCGCGTTCGTACTTTTTTCGGAACACTTGCGTCGGCTGGGTCGCCGCGCTCCTTAACCTTTACCTCCATGATCCCCCTCCCTGGTTCCCGAGTCATCACCCTCCTCCTCGCCGTGCTGGGTCTCGCCCTGGCGCCGCTTCGTGCCGCCAACAAGGAGATCAACCTGTTCGCCTGGTCTGAGTACTTCCCGCAGTCGGTCCTCGAGGGCTTCTCGAAGGAAACCGGCATTCGCATCAACTACGAGACCTTCGCGTCGGGCGAGGAGATGCTCGCCAAGATGCTGGCCGGAGGCACCGCCTACGATCTTGTCCAGCCTCCGGACTACATCGCCGAGGCACTGATCAAGAACCGGCTCTTGGTGCCGCTCGACTACACGAAGCTGCCCGGCGTGAAGAACATCCTGCCGGAATACCTCAACATGGCGCATGATCCGGAGCAGCGGTACACGCTGCCGTACATGGTGAGCACGGTCGGCATTGTCGTGAACACCGAGCGCGTCAAGGAGCCGATCACGGGCCTGGTCGATCTGTTCTCGCCGCGCTATGCCGGGCGGATCGTGGTCGTCGATGATGCCCGCGAACTGGTCACCGCCGCGCTCTACGTGCTGGGATATCCGCTCAACGAGATTAATGCGAAGAACCTCGCGGAGGCCCGCCCGCTCCTCGCGCAGTGGATGAAGCGGATCAAGCTTTACGATTCCGACAGCCCGAAGACCGCGCTGCTAAACGGCGATGTCGACCTTGGCTATGTCTGGGGTGGTGAGGCGGCCCGCCTCTGGGCCGAAAACCCGAAGTTTGCTTACGTGATCCCGAAGGAAGGCGCCCATCAGTTTGTCGATGTGATGGCGATCCCGCAGGGCGCCAAGAATATCGAGGCGGCGCACCGCTTCCTCGAATACCTGCTTCGCCCAGAGGTCAGCAAGGCGATCTCGGACGAATTCCCCTACACGAATCCAAACGGCGCGGCGCGCCAGCTCCTCACGCCGGAGCAACGGGCTAATCCCGCGAGCTACCCGCCGGGGGACCGGAAGTTCGGCACGTTCCGGCACCTCGGCGAGACTGGGGCGATGATCGACGAGTTGATCACGGACCTGAAGAACGCCCGCTGAGCGCGTTCGCGCCCGCCCCGCCGCCTGCATGCACGCCCTCGCCGACACCGCGCCAGCCCACGGCGGGCGCCGTGCCGGCGTGGTGGCTTGGCTGCTGCTGGCGCCGCTCGCGCTTTGGCTGCTGCTCTTCGTGGTCGTGCCGATGGCCGGCCTCGTGGTGTACAGCTTCTGCCAGCGCGACGATCTGGGCCGGGTGGTCTACGACTTCAGCTGGGAGAACTACGCGCGCGTCTTCGATCCGATCTACCTCAAGATCCTCGGACGCTCGATCGGCTACGCCGCTCTGACCACGGTTATCTGCATCGTCATCGGCTATCCGGTGGCATGGTACATCGCACGGCAGCGCTCGCCCCTGCGGGAGCGACTCCTGTTGCTGGTGATGATCCCTTTCTGGACGAGCTTCCTGATCCGGACCTACGCGTGGATCGCCATCCTCAAGAGCGAGGGACTGCTGAATGGGCTGCTGCAGTTCTCCGGGGTCGTCACGGCACCGTTGTCGCTGTTGTACACGCCGACGGCCGTGGTCATCGGTCTCGTGTACGCGTACCTGCCGTTCATGATCCTGCCGATCTACGGCAGCGCCGAGAAGCTGGATAACGCCCTCGTGGAGGCCGCCCACGATCTGGGCGCCGGACCGATCCGTGCGTTCTCCCACGTGATCATCCCGCTGACTTGGCCGGGAATCGCGGCCGGGATCATGCTGGTGTTCGTGCCAGCAATCGGGATGTTCGCGATCACCGATCTGATGGGCGGGGCGCAGGTGCCCTTGATTGGAAACGTGATCCAGAACCAGTTCTTCCGCGCTCGCAACGCGCCGTTCGGCGCCGCGCTTGGCGTGGTGTTCACCCTCCTGTTCATCCTGACCTACGCGCTGGCCCACCGACGGCGTCGCGCCACGACCGCGTGAAGCGGCACCACTCTGCTCATCTCCGCCATGCCGTCGATGATTGAAATTCGCTCCGTGACCAAGCGCTTCGGCTCCTTCACGGCGGTGAATGACGTGAGTCTCGACATCGCCGAGGGTGAATTCCTCACGCTGTTGGGGCCTTCCGGCTGCGGGAAGACCACGCTCCTGCGGATGCTCTCCGGGTTCGAGACGCCGACCAGCGGCACGCTGCGAATTGATGGCGAGGAGGTCACTCACCTCGCACCTTACCGCCGCAATGTGAATCAGGTGTTCCAGAGCTACGCGCTTTTCCCGCACCTCACCGTTGCGGACAATATCGCGTTCGGCCTCCGGATGCAGAAAGTGCCGGCCCCGGAGATCACGCGACGGGTCGACGAGGTGGTCGAGTTGGTGGCGCTCACGGGCTTCGCCTCCCGCCGACCGCACGAGCTTTCCGGGGGGCAGCGCCAGCGCGTGGCCCTCGCGCGCGCGATCGTGCCTCGCCCGAAGGTACTCCTCCTCGACGAACCTCTCTCCGCCCTCGATGCCAAGCTACGGCAGCAAATGCAGCTCGAGCTCAAGCGCCTCCAGAAACACCTCGGCATGACGTTCGTCTTCGTCACGCACGACCAGGAGGAGGCGCTGACCATGAGCGACCGGATCGCCGTCTTCAATCAGGGCCGTCTCGAGCAACTGGGCTCGGCGAGCGCGATCTACCACCAACCGAGGACCGCATTCGTGGCGGACTTCATCGGGGAGGCGAACCTGCTGACCGCGGAGGCAATCGCGCGGAGCGGTACCATGACCCGCCTTCGGGTCGAAGGCGGCCTCGAGCTCGAGATCCCGACGGACCGTTGGCCCGCGGGCGGTTCCAAAGTGGTGATTTCGCTGCGCCCGGAGAAGATCTTGGTGTCGAAACGTCCGCTGGAAGCCGAGGCGATCTTCACTGCCCGGGTGACGGATGAGCTGTTCCAAGGGGCGCTCGATCGCCTGCATCTGCAGACGGAATCGGGCACCCGCCTCACCGCACTCGTCGCCAACGAGAGCGCGCTGCGCGAGGCGATTCACGCCGGCGATGCGGTGTGGTGCGGCGTGCACGCCGATGACATCGCCGTGGTCGGGCCGGCCTGAGTTCGACCGATTTATCGATTCTTTCGCGATGCACATCGTTCTTACCGGAGCAGCAGGTCGGCTTGGTCGGGAGGTGATGCGTCAGTTACTGGACGCGGGTGATCGGGTCGAAGCCTACGACGCGGTCCCTGCGTCCGCGGACACGCCCGGACCGGTCCGCGTGGAGAACCTGCTTGATCCGAGGACGGTGGACGCCACCTGGCGTGGCGCCGACGCGGTGGTGCATCTCGCGAACCACGCGACGTCGTACGGCCTCGATGGCCGGATGGTTTTCACGGAGAACGTCACCATGAACTACCACGTGCTCGAGCGGGCTCGGTTGGGTGGCGTGCCTCGGTTCATCTTTGCCAGTTCGGTGCAGGCGATGCGTGTGGAGCGATTTTCGCATGACGATCAGCCGAGCCAAGTCCGGGAGTTGCCGTTGAGCGGCGCCTTGCCCGCGACGCCAACCAACCCGTATGCGCTCTCCAAGGCACTGGGCGAGGAACAACTCCGTTACTTCGTCGGCTGCCATGGCATCACGGGCATCGCGTTTCGCTTTCCTGCGTTGTTCCCGCAACCGCGCCCGCGCGGCATCACCGAGGTAGTGCCGCAGGTGCCGCTGGACGAGGCCTTCGCGTGGTTGACCTATGCTGATGCCGCCCGCGCGGTCGGTCAGGCGCTGCGGCGTCCGTTGACGGGCTATCGCTGCTACTTGCCTGCCAGCGCTCGACCGTGGCTCGACTGGCCGCTGGAGCGGATCCGGGAGCGTTACTTCCCGAACGTACCGGTCGCGGGCGACGGTCCGCTCCGCGCTTTGGTTGATCTGAGCCAGCTGGCCGAGGAGCTGGATTGGCGACCGCAGGATGACTGAGGCCGGACGCGCGACTGGCGCGATCAGTTGACGCGATTCCAGACCGGCTGGCCGAGCAGCGCGGCGCGTGCGATCCGCGCGGAGGTCGTTCGCATCTCGATCATGCCCTCCGGACTGCAGAACGCGGCGTGGCAAGTGACGATCAGGTTCGGCGTCGCGGCTTCCGCCGCCGACCGGAGCGGTTCGTCCTGGACGACATCGAGACCCGCGCCGGCGAGACGGCCTTCGCGGAGAGCGCGGAAAAGCGGCTCCTTCTGCACGAGGTCCCCGCGGGCGGTGTTCACGAGGAACGACGTCGGCCGCAGCCGCGCGAGTTCAGCGTCTCCGATCATCCCGCGCGTGGCGGGTGCCGAGGGGCAGTGGAGCGAGAGCACGTCCGTTTTTTCCAGCAACTCCTCGAGCGAGGTTGCGCGCTGGATCCCGAGCGCCTTGTGCGCGCCGTTCGCGAGAAACGGATCGTGGAAGATGACACGGAAGCCGAGCGCCTTGGCGCGCAGGGCGGTGGCCGTGCCGATGCGTCCGAGGCCGATCAGTCCGAAGGTGAGCGAGCTCAGGCGGCGCAACTTCGGCGCGACTTCGATCCGCCAGCCCAGTCGCTTGGCCTCCGCGTCCAGCGGGAAAAGCTGGCGGCAGAGGGCCAGCGTGAGCGCGATCGTGTGGTCAGCGACTTCCTCGGTGCCGTAGTCCGGCACGTTGCACACCGGGATGCCGCGGCGGGCGGCCGCTCCGGTGTCAACGCTGTCGTAGCCCACGCCGTTGCGGATGAGCACCCGGCAGTTTGCGAGCGAAGCGATGACCTCAGCGGTGCAGGCGACATTGTGCCAGAGGATGAGCGCTTCGGCGGCCCGTACCTCCGCCGGCAGCGGAGCGTTGAAATCGAGCCGGAAGGTCCGAACCTCGGCGACCGCACTGAGTTCCGCGGTTTCAATCAGCGCCGCATCCTCGCTGAAGGTGAATTCGCGCGGGCAGAGAATGGCGACGAGCGGACGCGACATGGAAGGGTTGGGTTCAGGTGGAGCGGGCCGGGCCGAATGCCGTGCTTACCGACCACTCCTTGGTTTCCCCGGTGGTGAGCACGGCGGCGAGGTATGGTTCGATCGAGAAGGTGTTCCCGTTGCCCCAGATCACGCATTCCGACGGCGCATAGCTGGTCACGAAATCGACGTACTGGAGCCGCGGATGGCTCAGGCGCGCGCGAACCGGTACCCCCGGGGGCAGGAGCAGAAAGTCCATGTGCCCGTCCCTTTCGCCATCGAACCGCTTGCGGGACGCCAGGCGTCGGCCCTCCAGTGAGAAACCCGGATTTTCAGCCAGTCGGCAAGCGGGCGGAACTTCCGCCTCGATGAGTCGATCGGTCAACGCAAAGAAGGGGTGGGGGAACCACTCGAGCGAGAGGGGCTGCGCTGCGCGGTGGGTAAGGCGGGACACGGAGTGTAGGGTCCGGCCCGTCAGTCGGATTTCCCGTACCAGCGTAGTGTCGTAGCCGAGCGTGCGCTGGTCGGTGCGGTAAGTGACGGCGTCCGCCGTGCGATCCACGGTCCACGAGCAAGGCTCGACCACCACCGGCTCTCCTTTCTCATCCAGCCCAAGGCGGCCACCGCCGAGATGCACGCCTTCGCGTCCGTTCCACGTGAGCGCTTCTCCGCTGCGTCGGCGAAATCGGAATGACTCCGGCAGGCCCTGTCCATTGAAGGGTCGCGGGGTGGGATGAGGCCACTCGGGGCCGGTGACGAGAGGGTGGCCCGTGGCATCGAAGACCTGCCAGATGTAACCACCCCAGCAGTAGCGGCTGCCGAGGCGTTCGCGGTCAGCGACCGGGTCGAGCAGCTGAACTGAGAGCTCGGCGTTGGCGAGGGTGATCACGGGATCAGCGCAGGCGAATGACGCGCAGGCCGGTGCTGCGACCGGCGACCGTGAGCTGAAAGCGTCC
>CAIOYO010000240.1 GCA_903862595.1 uncultured Opitutaceae bacterium
AATGCGGCGAGACGGGCATGCTTCAGACGCAGGTGGCGGGCTTCGTTGAAGAAGGTGATGTCGCGTGGGTTCGATCCCGGAAAACCGCCTTCAATGTAATCGATCCCGAACTGGTCCAGACGCTCCGCGATCCGCAGCTTGTCGGTCACAGAGAAGCTGATCCCCTCACCCTGCGTACCGTCGCGCAAGGTGGTATCGTAGATCTTGATGGCCCTCTTCATGGGAGGGAAAGCGTTGCGGCTGGGGGAGGGCGTGGCAAGGGGGCATTTTGCGCCCGGGTGCGCCTCCTAAACCCCGTAGAATGCCCGGACGGCGTCGCACACGGCGTGGATCTGATCTTCCCGGTGATGGGGGCCGATCGGCAGGCTGAGAACCTCTTCGGCGAGGCGCTCGGCGAGCGGAAACGCACCCGGTTTCCAGCCGAGCGACGCATAGGCGCCAGATCGGTGGGGCGGGATGGGATAGTGGATCTGGGTCGCGATGCCGCGGGCGGCGAGAAAGGCGCGCAACGCTTCGCGTCGCGAGGTGCGAACGACGAACAGGTGCCACACCGGGTCCGCCCAGGGGGCGATCTCGGGTAGTACGAGATCCGGCACGGCGGCCAGCCGTTCCCGGTAGATCGCCGCGAGCGCCCGGCGCCGTGCGTTCCACGTGCTGAGCCGGGGCAGCTTGGCGCGCAGGAAAGCGCATTGCAGCTCGGAAAGGCGCGAGTTCAGTCCAGGCATCTCGTGGTGATAGCGCTCGCGCGATCCGTAGTTGCGGAGCGTCCGGACGCGGTCGGCGAGCGCCGGGTCCGAGGTCGTCACCGCGCCGGCGTCGCCGAAGGCGCCGAGGTTCTTGCTGGGATAGAAGCTGACCCCGGCAGCGTGGCCGAGGGCGCCGGACGCGATGCCGTGCGCGGTGGCACCCTGACTCTGGGCCGCGTCTTCGAGCACGAGGATGTCCCGGGGGTCGGCCAGCGCACGGAGCGCTGCGACATCCGCCGTCTGGCCGTACAGGTGGACGGGCAAGATGCACCGGGTGCGCGGGCTGATGAGGGACGCGACCCGCTTCGGGTCGATGTTCCAGGTCCGCTCGTCGGGCTCGCAAGGCACGATCGTGGCTCCGACGTGCGTCACGGCTAGCCAGGTCGCGATGTAGGTGTGGGACGGAACAATCACCTCGTCGCCCGGCCCGACCCGCGCCGCCATCAGCACGAGTTGCAGCGCCTCTAGTCCGTTCGCCACGGCGATGGCATGGTGGACACCGACGCTCGCCGCATACTCGCCCTCGAAGGCCGTGATCTCCGGGCCGAAGATGTACCAGCCCGAGTCCATCACCCGTCGATAGGCTGCATCGACCTCGGCACGGAGCTCGTCATACGTGGGCTTCAGCTCGAGAAAAGGGACGTTCACGACCCCGGAGTAATGGCCTCCGGAGGGCGGGGAACGCAAGCCACGGCTCGGGGCTGATTCGTTTTCGTCTCGGGGTTCGCTCTTCGGGTGCACTCGATCGATCCCGCGACCGGAGTTCGCCCGGCGGTTTGGACTTGTCGCCGGGCGAACCGCGCGGCGGGATGCCGGGCTTATGCACGCGCACGCCGTCGTTTTCACCGGTCCGAATCGAGTCGAGTTCCAGGAAATCACCTGCCCGGACCCGGAGCCGACGGATGTGGTGGTGGCGTTGCACCATTCGTGGATCAGCAACGGCACCGAAGGGTCCTTTCTCCGCGGCGAGCGGCTTTCCGGCGATGAGGCGTGGCGGCCGGGGGATCCGGCGCCCTTTCCCATGGTTGCAGGGTACCAGAAGGTCGGGCGGGTGGTGGCGATGGGAGCGGACGCCCGGGGATTTCGCGAGGGGGACTGGGTCTTTGCCTCGATGAGTCGGGTGCACGGGATGTTTGACAACCGCTTCGCCGGACACGTTTCGCCCGGTGTGTGCGCGGTGGATGACGTGATCAAGTTGCCGAACGGACTAGATCCCGTCGCGGCCTCGGGGCTGGTCCTTACTCAGGTCGGGTACAACTGTGGCATGCGTCCGGCCTGTTCGGAGGGGGATCTGGCCATCGTCCTTGGGGATGGATTGGTTGGACAGTGGGCGGGGCAAACGCTGGCGCGACGCGGCGCGAGGGTCGTTCTCGTGGGGCGGCACGCTGATCGTTTGGCGCGCTTCGCCCCGTTCGGCGAGACCGTCAGCGTGAACGCAGCGGATCCCTTCGGTCTCGCCGGCGTGCGTCGCCTCACGACTGCGCCGGTGGCCGTGCTGGTCGAGACGGTCGGTCAAGTGCGAGGCCTTGAGACCTATCGTCCGGAGATGGTTCGAGGGGGCCAGGTGGTGATCGCCGGCTTCTACCGGCCATCGGGTGACGTGAATCTCCAAACGAGCCTGCAGTCTTACCGCAATCATGAGCTCTCCTTTCATCTGGTCTCGGGGGCGACGCGTCCTCGCCTCGAGGCGACGCTGCAGTGGTTGGCGGAGGGCAAGCTGGATAGCCTGAGCCTCCTCTCGCACCGCTTTCCGGTCGAGCGGGCGGCGGAGGCATGGTCGCTCATCGAGTCGAAGCGCGAGCCCGTGCTCGGGGTGGTCCTCGATTGGCCGGCGGCGCGTGGGGCGCGGTGAGCGCCGCGAGCGGAGCCTTCCTTCTCCTGTTGCACCCGCGGACGCTTACTGGCTGACTGCGGATTCTCGTGTCTTCGTCACTCCTCACACACACCGTGCCTGCGGGTCCGCTGCGGCAGCGGGCGGATAAAGTCCTGGCGGCGGCCTTTCCTGAGCACAGCCGCGTGGCGCTGCAGCGAGCCTTCGACGCGGGTCACGTGCGGCTCGCTGGTGTCGTGATCAGTCGCGATCACACCGTGCATCCGGGTGACTTTCTCGAACTCGATTTCCCGGACGTGAAGCCGGCGGAACTGCGGCCGGTGAAGATTCCGTTATCCGTCCTTTTCGAAGACCGTCACTTGCTGGTGGTGAACAAGGCGGCCGGCATGGTGGTCCATCCCGGTGCCGGAACGGATGAAACGACCTTGGTGCACGCATTGCTGGCGCACTGTCGCGGCACGTTGAGCGGGATCGGTGGGGTGGAGCGGCCGGGTATCGTGCACCGGCTCGATCGGGAAACCTCCGGGGCGATCGTGGTCGCCAAGACGGACGCCGCGCATCGGGGCCTGAGCGAGCAGTTCGCGCAGCGCACGCTCGTGAAGGAGTACCTTGCGCTGGTGCACGGGGTGCCGCCGCTCCTGAGTGGGAGCATCCGGAAGGCGATTGGCCGGAACGTGCAGCACCGGCACAAGATGGCGGTGGTTGAGGATGACACGGGTGGGCGTTCGGCCCACACCGATTGGGCAGTCGTGGAGTCATTTCCCCCGCGGGCGGCGCTGCTGCGCTGCACCCTGCATACCGGTCGCACGCACCAGATCCGCGTCCATCTCAAGTCGATCGGCCATGTGATCCTCGGTGATTCGGTCTACGGTTGGAAACCGGATGTCTCGTTGCCGGTCCAGCCCGAGCGTGTGCTGCTGCATGCGGAGCACCTGGCTTTTCGCCACCCGGTGACGAACCGCGAGATCGACCTCCGTGCGCCGCTCCCGGAGGACTTCGCCCGTGTGCTCGCAGGGTTGCGTCCCCCTGTTCCCAAAGCTTCCAAGGCCGCCAAAGCTCGCAGTGCTCGCAAGGCAGGCGCTCGGGTTACGCCACGCAAGAAGGCGGTGACCAAGTCGCGGAAGCCCGCCAAATCGCGGAAAGCTGCCCAGCGGCGGCGGACCTAGGATGCGGCCAGTCGCTCGGCCGCGAGGCCCCAGCGCAGATTGTGAAAGGTGTGCTGGAAGACTTCGTAGCCGCCCACCGCAGCGACGGTCAGCGCGGTGACCAGCGCGGCCGGAAACACATCAGCCCGTCCGGCGCTCAAGCCCCGAATCTGCAGGCGCTGCGCCAGCGGCAAAGCAGCGACTTCATCGAGCAGCGCCGCCAGAGCGCGCACCGGCACGACGGGCGAAGAGCGTTCCAAGGTGGTGCCGGCGCGGGCGCCAAGGATGGCGCGTGCGGTGGTCATGGTGCCACCGGCGAAGACGGCGGCGGGGACTGACGGCTTGGCGGGTACGGCACCGCTGCCGATCAATGCATCGCGGACGAAAGCCGCGATGCGTGCCTGGCCCGTTACGTCGAGCGGTTCGCTGGGCTGGGCGACGAATCGCTCCGTCAGGCGGACGCAGCCCAGCGGCAGACTCATCCTCTGAGTGGCCCGGCCATCGCGGAAGGTCAGGCATTCCAGGCTCCCGCCTCCGAGATCGAAGAGCTGGAAATCACCGAGGTTCGCGAGCGCGGGATCCGAGAGCACCCCGCGTCCGATGAACGTTGCCTCCTCGTCGCCACTCAGAATCCGCAGCGGATGGCCGATCGCGGCCTGCACGCGGTCGCGGAAAGCGGCGCCGTTGACCGCGTCACGCACTGCACTCGTCGCGACGATGAGCGTTTCTCGGGGCTCCAGCGGCCGCGCTTCGTGGAGGAGCGTGGTGATCGCGCCTAGGCCAGCATCCATCCCTGCCTCGCTCAGCCGGGGCGGATTTCCACTCAGTCCCGCGCTGATTCGGGTCTCGAGGGTGTGCTGATGCACTGCGGCCAGACGACCGCCGGGATCGCGCTCGGCGACCAGCAGCTTCACGGTGTTGCTGCCGACATCGATGACGGCGACGCGTCGAGGAGTCATGGGTGGGCGTGGAGACCGCGACGCATCGCTTTAGTCACAGCGTGAACCCCGCGGGTGCGATGAGGACCACGAATTCGCCCTTGAGATTCGAGCGCGCGAGTCGATCACGGACTTCTCCCGCTGGACCGACGAAGAAGGTCTCGTGCAGCTTGGTGATTTCTTTGGCGATGCAGATGCAGCGTTCGGGTCCCAGCACCTCGACAATTTCGCCGGCGAAGCGCTCGATGCGGTGGCAGCTCTCATAGAGCGCGACCGTGAACTCGAAGTCGCGGTAGCGGGTGAGGGCGCTGATTCGGGCAGCGCTCTTCGGGGGCAGGAAGCCGAGGAACAACCACGCATTGGTCGGAAGGCCCGCGGCGCTCAGCGCTGCGGTGATGGCGCACGGCCCAGGAATCGGGACGACCGGTAATCCGCGACGACGGCACGCGCGGACGAGCCGGAAGCCCGGATCGCTCAGCCCGGGAGTCCCGGCATCGCTGACCACGGCGACGGAGCGCCCGGTTGCGACTGCATCCGCCAGTTGTTCGGCGGCCTCGCGCTCGTTGTGCTCGTGGTAGGGCACCAATTCGCGGCGGATGCCCAAGCGGCTGAGCATGGCTCCGGTGGTCCGTGTATCCTCGCACGCGATCACGTCCACCCCGCCGAGTGTGGCGAGTGCGCGTGAACTGAGATCGCCGAGATTGCCGATCGGCGTCGCGACGACGTAGAGATGTCCCCCGCGGACGGCGGGAGAGGAGTCGGCGCCGGAATCGCTCATGCGCGGAGCCGGATCGGGTCGGAGTTGCGACCCTCAGCGACCGCTGCCGGGAGTTTGGCCCATGCCGGGGACTTGACCTTCCCAGTTGGCGGGGCGGCTCCACGGAATGGACGTGTCGCGGGGACTGGTGCATCCCGACGCGGCGAGCGCTCCGAGCAGGCTGAGGGCGAGGAGAGTGAGGCGCGCGAGGAGTTTCATGCGAGGAGAAGGTTGCAGGAGGAACGGACCGGGTGCAAGCGAGCTTCGCTGCCCGGCGCGGTCCCTCTACCCGTGGAAGGTCGTCTCCCACCAAGGGGTGGCGTGGGTGGCGTGGATTCGACCGTTGGCGGCGAGGTGCTGGAGGACCTTGTAGGCAAGTTCGGTCTGGCCGGGACTGCCGACCGCTGTACTCAGAGCCTCGGCGGTGAACCGGCGACCGGGCTGGGTCGCGAGGGCGGCGGTGAGTTTTGCCTGCAGGCTGAGGACACCGCCGGCCGCCTTCTTGCCGGCCTCGACGCCAGGCTGGTGGTAGGCGTTGATGTTGATGAGCGAGGCGTAAAGCCCGACCACGCGTTCGTAGAGCGCGATGAGCATGCCCAAGGTGCGCGGGGAAAGCTCATCCACGGTGAGCGTGATGGATGAACGATCCTTCTCGGAAAGAGCGTCGCGGGTACCGAGGAGGAAGCCGTGGAGGTAGTCGCCGCTGGTGATTCCCGGGTCGACCTCGAGCGTCGGGCCCTCGCGGTCGCGGAGGACCTCGATGAACGTGACGAAGAAATTGTTCACGCCCTCGCGCAGCTGCTGGACGTAGGCGTGCTGGTCGGTGGATCCCTTGTTGCCGTAGACGGCGATTCCCTGATTCACGACCCGACCCGTGCGGTCGAACTCCTTGCCCAGAGATTCCATCACGAGCTGCTGGAGGTAGCGTGAGAAGAGCAGCAGGCGATCCTTGTAGGGGAGCACCACCATGTCCTTGGCACCGCGACCATCGGTGATGTGGTACCACATCAGCGCGAGCAGTGCGGCGGGATTATCGCGCGTCACCGCGCGTCGCGTGACCGTGTCGGCCTCGGCCGCCCCGGCGAGCATCGCGTCGATGTCGATTCCTTGGAGGGCGGCGGGGAGTAGCCCGACCGCGCTCAGCTCCGACGTGCGGCCGCCGACCCAGTCCCACATCGGAAAACGCGCCAGCCATCCTTCCCGGATCGCGGTCTGTTCGAGCTTGGAGCCGGCACCGGTGATGGCGACGGCGTGGTGCGCGAAGGTGAGACCGGCGGCCTGAAATGCCGCCGCTGCCTCAAGCTGGCCATTGCGCGTCTCGGGCGTACCACCGGACTTGGAGATGACGACGACGAGGGTCTGCGCGAGGTCGTCGCGAAGCGCGCGCAGCGTCGTATCG
>CAIOYO010000241.1 GCA_903862595.1 uncultured Opitutaceae bacterium
CGACGGCCGCACCAATCCGAACTTCCTCCGCCCGTTCATCGAATCCCCGGCTCCTTTCGCCAACACCAATCCGGAGACCAACGACATCGCCAACGGCGACCTTGCCTACCAGTACACGCCCAAGGATCTCCCGCGCTGGCTCTCCTGGATCGGCAACCAGCGCCTGAATGCCCACTTCTCCCGCACGCTGACCGATACCGAGGCCTACACAACCGGCCAGTGGGTCTCGAGCAATCATCCCTGGGTCAACGCCGCCAACCGGGTCGGCGGCAACCAAGCCGCCCAGCGCTTCTACGTCGGCGACGCCCAAGGCCAAAACATCGACTACGGTCCATCTCCGATCCGCAACATCAGCGGCACCTACCCGCTGAATTGGTACAACACTCTCACCCGCCAGTGGGTGACCGAGCAGACCACGCTCGCTGAACTGGGCCGCGTCGGCACGAGCCGCAATCGCAGCGAACTCCGCACCCTGAGCATCACGGGTCAGAGCTATCTGTTCAGCGATCGCCTCATCGGAACCGCCGGATGGCGCCGCGACCGCCGCCGGGAGCGCACCTCGGCCGCCGCCGCCGTGAATCCCGCCACCGGACTCGTCGAGTACACCAACTACGCCACCTGGGGCGCCTGGACCGAGGACGCCACGGGGCCCCTCGGTGACGCCACCCGCGCGTCGCAGCGCGGCGACACCACCACGTACGGTGCCGTCGCCAAGCCGGTGCGCTGGCTCAACCTGCACTACAACCGCTCGGACAGCTTCTTCCCGCAGGTCGTGCGTTACTCCATGGACCTGAAGGGCGTGCTCCCGAACGCCAAGGGCGAGGGCGAGGACTACGGCATCAGCTTCGCCGCCCTCAACAACAAGCTCTTCGTCAAGCTGAACAAGTACGAGACGCGCGAGGACGGCTCGCGCGCGGGCGAAATCGGAACCCTCGGCAATCGTACGTTCCGCCTCGAGGGCCGCCCCGAGAACAATGGTCTCCGCGACAACAACGGCTTCTACCCGTGGGCTCTCGCGCTCTCCAACCAGCGCTTCGCCGCCCAAGGCGTCACACCCACGCCGCAGCAATCCGCCTCGTCCGTCGCCAAGATCATGGGCGTGACCGACGACTGGATGTCCGTCTTCCTCGCCGCCGGCAATGGCCAGCCGCAAACCAACGGTCTCTCCGACGTCATCTCCCGCGGCTACGAGCTGGAGGTCACCTACAACCCCACCCCGAACTGGCGCATCAAGTTCACCGGGGCCCAGCAGGAAGCGATCGATGCCGCCATCGGCTCGGAGCAATTCGACTACTGGCAATCCCGCCTGCCGGTCTGGACCACCGCCAAGGACGACAGTGGCAGGCTGTGGTGGACGACCGTGCCCGCCGCGGGTGGCGACTCTCCGGAGACCGCCTACTACAACGGCCTGCTGTCGCCGTACTTGTTCGGCGTGGCCAATGTCGGCAAGCCGCGCACGCAGGTCCGCGAGTACCGCTGGAGCGTCATCACCAACTACAACTTCACCGAGGGCCGGCTGAAGGGCTTCGGGGTCGGTGGTGCGGTCCGCTGGGAGGACCAAGGCGCCATCGGCTTCTACGGGGCTGCACCGTCCACGCTGCCGGGAACCTTCAACGGCGTCGTCCTCGAGCTCGATCCCACGCGTCCGATCTGGGACCCCGCCCGCGCCTACTACGATGTGTCCGCCAGCTACCGGTTCCGTCTCTTCGAGAACAAGGTGCGCGGCAGCCTCCAGCTGAACGTCCGCAATCTCTTCGAGGACGGCCGCCTGCAGGCCGTCGGCGCGAATCCGGACGGATCGATCTACGCGTGGCGCATCATCGATCCGCGCCGCATCATCCTGAGCGCGTCCTTCGATCTCTGATCACTCGCAGAGCGAGACTCGCAACGCCGGCCTGACGATCCCGTCGTCGGTCCGGCGTTGCCCCACCCGCGGCCAGGCGCGCAATCGGACGAGGGAACCGGCGACGGCCGGACCCTCACAACCCGCCGCTCGGGGCGACGGCCGAGCCGCAGCCGTTTCTCGCCGGACTGCGGGCTTCGCGTCGCCCTCCCGAGCTCTCCCGGTGTCGCTCTCCAGAAGGCGCCCGGGCCAGGCCGCTCAGCCCGGACATTGACCCCGCGACCCGCAGGGCCTAAGGCTGTTCTTCCGTCATGCCTCCCTCCACCGCCCACGCCACCGATCCCGTGAAGCAGTTCTCGGTCTTCGCCGAGAACCGGGTGGGCCGGCTCTACGACCTGACCACGCTCTTTGCGGAGAATCAGGTCCACGTTATCGCCCTGACCGTCCTCGACACGACGGACAGTGCGATCGTGCGACTGATCGTCGACGACCCCGACCGTGCCCGGGAGTTGATGATCAATAATGACTTTCCCTATCGAGAGAGCGATGTGCTCGCGGTCGAGTTGATGGCCGAGGGCGACCTTCGCGCCGTGCTGGCCGCACTCCTCGAAGCCGAGATCAACGTCCACTACGTCTACAGCTTCATGCGCCAACCCGCCGACCACACCGTGATCGCGCTCAACGTCGAAGACACCGACGTCGCCGCGCAGGCGCTGTCGCTGCGCGGCTTCAAGGTCCTCACGCAGCACGACATTTCGCGCTGACGCAGCGGGCCGCGAGCCCTCGGAGACTGCGGCCGCTCCCGAGTCGCGGGCTCACCGTTCTCCCGACGATCGATCTCGTCCGGGAAGGCGGCAGACAGCCGCGTGGCCGACGGAGGACGCGGTGCCCTCAGCCCTTGATGTCGCCCATCTTCTCGCCCTCGAGCGAGTAGATCCCGGTCATGTAGCCATTCTCAAACATGGCACCGACCTTGAGCTGACCGTAGAAATCGAGCGGAACATCCTGGATCGGCCGCACCCCGTTGGTGAAACGGACCACGACCCACTGATTCATGTCCGGCACCGCTCCGTAGCAGCACATCATGGGATCGCTGAGGAGGAGAAACTCGGTGACCTTCCCCTTCTCCATCTTCAGGGGCAGCATAAATCCCGTGAGCCGCACCTTGCGGCCGCTCAGATCCTTCAACCACGCGGGAATCTGTTCCTCCCCGGTCGGTGGCTGCAGCCCCGGATTGGCCGCCGGATCGAACGCAGGCACCTTGAAGGTGTAGCTGGCAAGCCGATCGAAGCCCAACTTCACGTAGCCGTTTTCTTCCTCCAGTGGGCCCTTCGGGGCCGCTGGGGCGGGAGACGCCACGCCGCTGGATGCCACACCCAGAACCAAGACCAACGCGACCACCAAGGCCGCAAAACGGGGGATCCAAGAACTCATTGGAGGCATCATGCCACAGCTTTTTGCGTCCGTCAAAAACACACTGCGCCCACTCAGATCGATCGCACGAACGCGAGGTCCAGCGGCGCGCGGGCCGTGCGTCCGTTCGCCGCAACCACCTCCACCCCACCTCGGACCGCGCGCACGTCGGCCACGCGGTCGAAGCCACGGGGCACCGCGACCGCCGCAAAGAGGTGCGCGACCCGCCGCGGACGCCGCCGATCGAGGCGCACCGCCGTGGGCAAGCCCGC
>CAIOYO010000242.1 GCA_903862595.1 uncultured Opitutaceae bacterium
CTAGCCGCCGCCGGCCCGGCCCGCGTTGCGGCGCCCCGGACTGCCGCCGGGCACCGTGCCGCCGCCACGCGGGGCGTCCGCACCCGAGGGCACGGACGCCGCGCGCGTGTCTCAGAACGCGAGCCGCACCCCCGCCGTCCACGAGCGCCCCACGCGCGGGGCCACGTCTTTCAGGAAGGAGGTGTGCACCCGCGCTTCTTCATTGGCGAGGTTCCGCCCGCTCACGAAGAGGTCGAGCGTCGTCGACCCGACGTCTGCCCGGTACATCGCGTACGCCTCAATCCAGTCGTAAGCGGGAGTCGGGGTCTCCCGTTCCGTCACCCGACCTTGCCGCGCCACGCGCTGCACGCTCGCTCCCACCGCGAGTGCGCCCGCCGACCAGTCGAGCCCGGCCAGCGCCTTCGCCGCCGGGATCCGCGGCAGCGGCGCACCTCCTCGTCCTTCCGCATGGATCAGATCACCCGCGAGCCGAAGGTCCAAGCGGTGCGTTTGCCCTTCATGGAGGTGAAAAATCGCCTCTAGTTCCGCGCCGCGAAACTCCGCCTTCGCCTGCGTGAAGCGGTACACCGGCAGTTCGTCCTTCTCCTCACCGGTCGCCACTTCGTCGATGAAGCCCTGAAAGCGGTTGAGGTACACGCTCGCCACTCCGGTCACGAAGCCTTCGCGGCGGCGGAGGCTGAGTTCGATACCATTCGAGATCTCCGCGTCCAGGTCCGGGTCGCCAATCTCGTAGGTCTGCGTGCCCGCATGAGCTCCATCCGCAAAGAGTTCCTGCGCATTCGGAGCCCGCTCCGTCCGACTCAGCGAGAGCGCCAGCGAGTTCTCCGGCGAAAGGGTCCAGATCACTCCGGCACTCGCACTCAACGCCTCATCGCGGCGCTTGGCCTTGGTCTCTTCGTTTCGCACGCGCTGGTTCTCAAATCGGATTCCCGCCTGCGCCGTGACGGAGCCGGCCTTGTACTCCTCGAATAGGAAGAGCGCACGTTGCTCCGTGACCGCCGGGGGCAGGAACGCCTCCGCGCCTTCCGCGGTAAACTCCTGCCGTGAGGCCTGCGCTCCCCACGCGCCTTCGAGGCCGGCGAGGGGCGCATGCAGCGCCTCAATCCGGAACTCGTGACCTGCGTTGCGGAAGGTCGTGCCGACTGCATCCCCTTCCAATTCCACATGGCGATAGTCCGCCTGACCCCATTTGAAGCGGAGGCCGGTGATCAGACCTTTGCCACCCGACCAATCGCCCTGCAGGTCCCAGCGACGCTGGCGCAGGTCGATGCGCACGTCTTCCTCGTCGTGCTCCCCCTCGGCGTGCTCTTCATCGTGTTCTTCATGTCCATGATGAGCATGCGCACCTGCGGGAATGCCATAGAAGGTCTCAAATCCACTCCGCACCAATCCGACGCGCAGCGTCGGCGAAACCCACGAGAGTCCCGCCGCTCCGCCCTTCGCTTCCACCGCCGTGTTGGGAATGACTCCAGCAATCTCCTCCGGAGGCGCCACGCCGGCTTCCTTTGCCTCCTCTGCTTCTTCCGCGCGCAGAGCCGCACTCTCCGCGAAGCCTGGAATCTCGAGGTCGCCGGCCGTCCGCCGGAATCCGTCCAGATGCAGAATCAGCGCGCGATCCGACGTCCGCACCAGCGCCACGTCCACCCAGCCACCGGACTCCCGCTCATTCGCGCCGCTGCCAAGGCGAAGTTCGGTCGTTCCCGACACGCGGCTCTCCGGCACTTCGCGCTCAATGCGGTGCGAAATCACATTCACCACGCCACCCACCGCCGAACTACCGTAGAGGAGCGAGGCCGGTCCACGCACCATTTCCACGCGATCCACCAAGAAGGGCTCCACGCTCACCGCATGGTCCGGACTCACCACCGAAGCGTCCATCGTGCCAACGCCGTTCTCCAGCAGGCGAATGCGGTCACCGCCAAGGCCGCGAATGATCGGGCGTCCAGCACCGGGACCGAAAGCGGTGGAGGACATGCCGAGCTCCCCCGACAGGGTCTCACCGAGCGTACCCTGACGTCGCAGCGTCAATTGCCGGCCGCCGAGGACCGCCGTCGCCACCGCCACCTCGGCTTGGCTGCGTTGAAAGGGCAGCGCCGTGACCACGATGTGCTCGAGATTCACCGTCTCATGGTCCGCCGCGTGCGCTCCGGACGGAGAGGCGATCACCGAGGGCGGCGCCCCCAGGGCGAGAAGAGCTCCGAGCCGCAGCCCGGAGGAAGGAGAAAAAAGGAAAGGGAAAATTTTCATGAACACGTGCCCGTTGGAGCGCCCTGACACGCGGTGTCCGGGGACGCAGGCCCGGGCGGGCCTGATGATGGAACGACTACCGGCGACGGGCTTCAGCCTCGCCGCGCTCAAGCGGTCACGATGACCGCCACGGGAAACACTCCGAAAGGTGAAAACGCACACACCGGAGAACCGGCCGGTGAGCCTCGCTCACCCGGTCTCGCTCGCATGCCGCCCCCTCACGGCGCGTGACGTCAGGCCGTCGGCGGGCCGCGCTCCGGCTGCCGCAGATAACGCGTCGGCGCCAAGGCCAACGCCTCGGGTGCGCACGGGGCTTCCGCCACGACGCACTCCGGCGCCCGCACACTGACCAGCGGAGCCAGACCGGTGTCGACTCCCTGGGCAAAGAGTTGCACCACGCAACCGGCATCGGACTCCGCCAGAGGATCGCGCTGCGGGTGCGAAGAATGCTCGGCGTCATGCGCGTGGCCAACCATCGGACCATGCGCATGACCCGCGCGATGCGCGTGGTCGCGATCATCCGCCGCATGCGCGTGACCACAGGCCGCCACGCCCGTACTCGGTCCGTGCGCATGGCCGTGCAGCCACGCGTGCAGTTCCGGCGTCACCGCCAAAAGCCCGAGCACCAGCGTCAGCAGCGCCAAGCCTCCCGCGATCATGCGGTGGCTCAGGGCCGGACGGTCGGGGCGACGGGAGCGACGCACGGCGGTCACCATGGCAACGAGCATCGCTTCGTCAACGCTCGCTGAACGGTTGCAGCCGAGGCGGTCATGGACGCAGGTGGAGAAAATCGAGGGCGGGGAAGGTGGTGAAATCGGAATCGAAAGAGACGACGCGGGCACCGGCCGACGAGGCGAGGGAGGCGATCCAGGCGTCGGTCCAACGGTGAGCGGGAAAACCGGGGACGCGGCTCCACAGCTCGAAGCGATTTTCGGCGGCGAGGGAATCTTCGACGAAACAGACCTCGGGCAACACCGCGAAGGCGCGGTAAGCATCCCACGCCTCGGCGGAGGTGAAGGGCACTCCGTGCATGACTCGGGGGTGGGTGAGCAGGCGAAGCAGGCCCAGCATGGTCACGCGGCAAAAGGCGATCTCGGCGGCGGCCTCGTGTTCCCAGTAGCGGCGGGCGCGGGCGTGGTGCGCGTGGTCCGGGTCGATGAGCGCGAGCCAGAGGTTGAGGTCGGGGACGTCAATCGCGGCCATGGGCATCCTCGGCGACGAGCAGGGCGTCGATTTCGCGGTTGGAAAGGGCGGGACGGGCGACGCCGCTGGCCTTGCGAATCACGGGCAGCGGACTGCGCGGGCGGGCTTCGGCCTGGGCGGCGACGGTTTGGGCTAGGCCGGTTTGGAGGATTTCGGCGACGAAGTCCTTGAGCGGCACACCGCGCAGGGCGGACCGGGCCTTGAGTTCGCGAAAGAGCGGATCGGGCAAATCGAGGGTGGTTCGCATAAAACCATTTTTATGCGAAAATGCGCTGGGTCAAGAATGGCAAAGCCTAGGCCGGCTGGCCGAGGGTAACCTGCAAAAACCTGTGATGAGCAGACGTTTAGGCGAGGCAGGCCTTGAAGGCCTCGGTCAAGGCGGTGCGGTCCAAGTTGCGGCCGATGAAGACCAGCGTGTTGGTCCGCGGATCCCGGCCCCACTCGCGGTCGAACTTGGCGTCGAAGAGCATGTGCACGCCTTGGAAGACGAGGCGCTTGGTCGCACCCTTGACGCTGAGCACGCCCTTCATGCGGTAGATGTCTCCGCCCTTGGTCTTGAGGAGTTCGCTGATCCAGGTGTTCAGGCGGTTGCCATCGAGGTCGCCGGGCTGGCTGATGCCGACGCTCGAGACTTCGTCGTCGTGCGAGTGGTTCGCGTGATAGTCCTGCTGCCAGCCGGGCCGCGCGTTCTGGCCACAGACCTTGATGTGCAAGGGCATCTCACCGTGCTGCTCGAAGACGGCATAGCTGCCGGGCTCGTCGATCTGGAGGCGGAAGCGACCTTCGCCGTCGGTCAGTTGCAGCCGGTACAGCCGCGACCCGGGCACCAGGGCCTCTCCGGCCGACAGTCGCGCCTCCCAATCCGAGAAAATCACCACCGCCGACTCCCGCGCCGCCGCGATATCCTTCTCGTCGAACGAGCGCACCGGCAGCACCACGAGGTCGAGTTCGTTCTCGTTGCCGTGGTGGTGATGGTGATGGCCGTCCTCGCCGTGGGCATGGTCATGCCCGTGGTCGTGTCCGTGATCGTGATCATGCCCGCAGTGCCCGACCTCCAACTCCCACACCCCCTTCGGCAGCGCGTACACGCCGGCCCATTCGAAGGGATACTCGGGGTCGAGGAACTTGGGATCGAGCTCCGTCGCCCGCGAAAGATTGAATCCGCCCACCTCGAGCACGGCAGACAGGGGAACGTCCGCGTTGCGGGCGCGGTGGACGCGCGCCGGGCTGTTCATCCGCCGGATGCGCTGCTCGAGGGCATCGAGGTCCGCGGCCGAAACGAGGTCGGTCTTGTTGAGGATGAGGACGTCCGCGAAGGCGATCTGCTTCTTGACCTCCGGCGAGGTATCGAGGTGCTGCACGACGTGGTGCGCATCGACCACCGTGACGATCGCATCGAGGCGGAACCGCGCCCGCATTTCATCGTCGGTGAAGAAGGTCTGCGCCACCGGGCCCGGATCCGCGAGGCCCGTCGTCTCGATCAGGATGCCATCGAGCCGGTCCTTGCGCTTCATCAGGCGCCCGAGGATGCGGATGAGGTCGCCGCGCACGCTGCAGCAGATGCAGCCGTTGTTCATCTCGAAAATCTCCTCGTCGCTCTGGATGACGAGTTGGTTGTCGACGCCGACTTCCCCGAACTCGTTCTCGATCACGGCGAGCTTGCGGCCGTGCTGCTCGGACAGGATGCGGTTCAGCAGCGTGGTCTTGCCGGCGCCGAGGAAGCCGGTGAGGACGGTGACGGGAATGGGGGCGGGCGCAGCGGTGGACATGGCGAGGAGTCACGACAGTCCGCCACCGGCGGCGAGTCGTCAAGCGGACGCCCGTCCGGCCGGGGTTGTCGACGACGACCGACGAGGCAGCGGGCCCGCAGGCCCGGTCGGCGGCGCATCAGCCGCCGAGGTAGCTCATTTCCGCCTTCGGCCGCACTTCGCCGCGCGAGATCAGCTCCGCGCGCTCGTCGCTGTAGCGGTCCATTCGCCCCGACCAGATGCGCGACAGGAAGACCTCCAACGCGGGCCCCCGCACCCCCGCGCGCACGGCGCCCAGCACGTCCCAGCCGAGCGCGGCGAAGAGGCAGGTGTAGAAGCGGCCATCCGCCGACAGGCGCGCGCGGTGGCAGTCGCGGCAGAAGGGCTCCGTCACCGAGGAGATGAGCCCGATCTCGCCTCGTCCGTCGACGTACCGGTACCGCGCCGCGACCTCGCCGCGGTAGGCCGGCCCGATCGGCTCCAGCGGCCAGCGCGCGTGGATGCGTTCGACGATGTCGCGGGCTGGCAGGACCTGGGCGCGGTCCCAGTGGTTCGTGTTGCCCACGTCCATGAACTCGATGAAGCGCAGGGGATGGCCGCGTTCGCGGAAATACTCCGCCAGCGGGATGATCTCGTGGTCGTTCACGCCGCGCTGCACCACAGTATTGATCTTGATCGCCAGCCCGACCTGCTCCGCCGCCGCGATGCCCGCCAGCACGCGGTCCACCGAAAAACCCAGGCCGTTCATCCGGCCCGCGATCACCGGATCCAGCGAATCCAGCGACACGCTCACGCGGTCCAGTCCTGCCTCCCGCAGCGCCGCGGCGCGCTGCGCCAGCAGCCAGCCATTCGTCGTCAACGCCACGTCCCGCACGCGCAAGTCCGCCTTCAACACGCGCACCAGCTCCGGCAAGTCGGCACGCAGCAGCGGCTCTCCGCCGGTGAGGCGCACTTTCTCCACCCCCAGCGCGACGAACGCCCGCGCGATCTCCGCCACTTCGTCGAAGGACATCAGCTGCGGGTCCCGGAGAAAGGCATAGCCCGGGCCGAAGACTTCCTTGGGCATGCAGTACGGACAGCGGAAGTTACACCGGTCCGTCACCGAGATCCGGAGATCGCGGAGGGGGCGCTGATGGCGGTCGACAGGGCCGGCGGAC
>CAIOYO010000243.1 GCA_903862595.1 uncultured Opitutaceae bacterium
CTGATCGGGGGGGCGGGAAGACTGCTGGAAGGCCGAGGGCGCTCAGCGGAGGAGGTTTTCTGGAAGGCGGCCACGGAGGCGCGCCGCTACGCACGGCTCCGCGGCGAGGATGTCCGTCTCGCCGACGACAGCGAAACCAAGGTGTTTGCCGCCTCAACGCGCGAGGGCACGCAGCGTTTCCCCGTGCCGGTCACGGGAGAGTTGCTGATTGAGTTCTTGGGCGCAGGCACGTCGGGCGGCCCAACCGTGTTGATCGGTGGCTCGCTGGTGGAGACGCAGCCCCTGCCGTTCGTCACTTTCTACGCCGATGGCACCTGCTCGTCCTTCCGGGTGCAACTGCGCAACCGCCGCGCGGCCGAGCCGCGTTACCTGCAGATTGATCCGTGGACGTGTGCACCGGTACTGAGCGCTGCGCCCCCGGGTGGCGTTCGCCGAGGATCGTGAAGGATGCTGGCATGAGGCTGCACCGACCTGAGTCCCGACTACCGCAAATAGCGCGTGGCTTCACGCTGCTGGAGGTGCTCGCTGCGCTGGTAATCTTCGCGCTTGCGGCCGTGGTGCTGGGCGGGGCGTACCTCAACGTGCTCAACGCCTACCAGTCGATGGCGCGCAGCGTACGGCAGCAGGACGATCTGCGCTTTGCGCGCGAGTTGCTGCTGGCCGAGCCCGACCGTCGCAAGGCCGAGGAGGGGGGAGACTTTCGCGCGGGTGACGGCCGGCGCGTGGAATGGCGGGCGGAGATCGAGCCGACGGAGCTGCCGGATCTCTTCACGGTCCGTTTTCGTTGTCGCGTGGAGGAGGCACCCCCGGCCAAGACCGGCGAGGTGGAGGAAGTCTTTCGGGTGCTCCGACCCACGTGGTCGGAGGCGGCGGAGCGGGATGAACTGCGGGCGGAGATGCGCCAGCGCATCGAACGCATCGCGGAGGAACTGGCGCGATGAAGCGGTTGCGGAACAGGCTGGATCACGGTCGTGCGCGGCGCGGATTCACGCTCCTGGAGATCCTCGTCGCGCTCGCGCTGGTGGGTCTGGTGTTGGTCGCTTTGAATACGTTCATCTTCTCGATGAGCGAGCTCTGGGGGCGCCGCAGTGAGTCGCGCCTCTTTGACCAACACGTGCGGGCGGTCTCGCGGTTTCTCGAGCGGGAGTTGCGGCGGGCGGTTTGGCCGCCCGAGGGATCCTTGGAGCAGGCGGCGATCAGTGTGCGCGACGTTCGATCGAGGAGCGGATCCAGCGGGCCGCTGGTTCGATTCGAACTGCGCGAAGGCAGCCGCATCATCGGGTGGTCGGACAAACCGCTTCCGGAAGTCGTGTGTGCACTCGCCGTGCGTGATGGCGTGGGGTTGGTGCTGCTGTGGCAGAGCCGCCTCGAAACGCGTTTCGGTGACGATCCGCCTCGCGAGACCGTGATCTCCCCCTTGGTGGCCGCGATCCAGTACGATTACTATGACGCGGAGACGCGGTCGTGGCGGACGGAATCGTCGCCCCGCCGGAATCGCGAGAATGCCGAGCTTTACGATGCCCCGCGGCGGTTGCGCCTGACCTTCCGACACGGTGCGTATGCGGAGGAAACCCTGATCACCGTGCCGGCGCCCGTGGAGGCGATCCCGACCTACTGACCCGTGCGACGCCCGATGCATCCTCTTAAGCCTTCGGCGACGTCCCGCCCCGGTCGCGGGTCTGCGCACGCGCGTGGTTCCGTGGTCGTCGTGGTCCTGGTGGCGCTGATGTTTGCCGCGACCGCGTTGGTGGTGTTCATCGAGAAGGCCGGGAACGACCTGCTGATGGAGACGCGCGAGGCGGATGCGGCGCGGTTACGCCGGGAAGCGCAGTCGGCGTTGGAGACGACCCTCGCCGTGCTGGAGGAATTTCGGCAAGTGCAGGGTGCGCTGCGCAGCCCTGCGGAAGGATGGGGTGATCCGTTGGAGTTTGCGGGCTATGAATCCCTTTCGGGTGCGGCGGTGCGGGTTCGTTTCGAAGATGAGAGCGGCAAACTGTCCTTGCCGACGATGGACGGGCCGGCCCTGGTCGAGCTCTTCAAGAGCTGGGAGGTGCGGGAGGCGGACGCCGAGCGACTCGCGGACGCGCTGCTCGGCTGGATGAAGCCGGATTACGTGCCGAAGACGGCGGGGGCGCCGGCGCCCGAGGACTACGACCGCGGCGACACGCCCTACCAGCCGCCCGGCCGCCCTTTGCGATCGTTCTCGGAGCTCGCCGCGATCGGCGTGGCGAACGAGTTCTTCTATGACGCGGCGGGGCGGCCCAACGCGAACTGGCACCGGTTTCGGGACACGGTTTCGCTCTATCGGTACCCGGCCCCCAACCTCAACGCTGCGGCGCCCGGCGCCTTGGCAGCCCTGAGTCGATTTGATGACGGACAACAGCGTCGCTTCGCGGAGTACCTGCGCGGGAGTGGCCCCTACGCGCGTCGCGGCCCCGGGTTTTTTCGCACGGCGGACGAGGCGTTGGCGGTCGCGGGTGGACAGACTTCGCTCGCGGGTTGGGGTGTGGAAGTCCGGGCCCTGCGCATCCGAGTGTTCGTGGAGCGCGGCGGCTCACGTTACGAACTGGCGGCGCTGGTGTCGCCGCCGAACGGAGCCGAGCCGGTACGCCCGGTCGAGATCCGTAAGCGCGACGGCAAGCGCACGGACGGCGCCGCGTCGGCTCCTCCTCCTCCTTCGGCGGCTTCGCGGGAGAGCCGGAAAACGCTGAACTATCCGTTTACGCTGTTGGAAATGACCGAGAACGTGGTTTTGTCAGCCGAACACGCACCGGACACCACGCTGTGAGCCTTGCCCCTGAACTGACCTCCGCGCCTGCCCCCACCGCGCCTGCCCCGGCCGCCGCGGGTGCGAGCGTCGTGCTGCTGCCGGATGCGCGTTTTTTCGTGAGGGCGGTGCCGGTGAACGCCGCTGCCGGTGCGGAGGCCGTATCGCGCGAGGTGGAACTTGCACTGGAGGTCGTTTCTCCCTTTCCGGTAAGTCAGCTTTTCTACGGATACCTCTGGCACCCGGAGTCGGTGCACGCGTTGGTGTTCGCGGCGTTTCGCCGCCGCTTTACGGACGACGAGCAAGCGGCGTGGGTGGAGGCGGAACGCGTGGTGCCGCAGTTCGTGCTGGCGGCCAGCCTCAACCCTGGGGCGGGGAGAACGGTGGTGCTGGGCGATGGGGCGAGCTTGACCGCGGTGTATTGGGGCGAGCCCGGCCCGGTACCCTCGCGCGTGGTGACGGCTCCTTTGGCACCGGAGGCGAACGATGTAGAACGCTCGGCCGTACGTTCGGCCCTGCTCCGGGCCGTCGGCTCGGTGGGCGCGGGAGTCGTCGATCTTCCCACGCCGGTGCGGACACCCGACGAAGGAAACGAGCAGCGAGTGCTCTGGGCGGCCGGCGAGTATACCCTGAGCCTGCCGCTGGCGAATGGTTCGCACCTCGACGTGCGGGATAAGGGGGAGTTGGCCGCGCGGCGGGCCTCGCAGCGCCGGGCGCGTCTGCTGTGGCGTGGATTTCTTGCGGGCTTGGGTGCGCTCGTTCTGCTCACGCTGGGCGAGGTGGCCTTGATCGGTCTCCGGGCGTGGGAGGCGGGCCGTCTCGCGCGGGTGGAGGCGCAACAACCGGCGGTCGACCGCATCATGTCGCAGCAAGCGTTGGCGACCCGCATCGAGGAGCTTTCGACGAAGCAACTCCGGCCGTTCGAGATGATTTCGCTGGTCACGGTTGCGGGCAATCCCGGCACGCAGAAACCGGTGTCGGTCCAGTTCATCCGCACGGTGACGAACGGCCTCTACACGCTTGAGGTCGAGGCGCAGACGAAGGTCGGGGGCGACCTCGCGCTGTATCAGGCGGCGCTGCGGCAGAACCCCGCGGTGGCGTCGGTCGAGGTGGCGAAGCACGATGTGCGCGATGCCACGACGACCTTCGTGTTGGTGATCACCTTCAAGCCTGAGGCGTTGGCGATACCGGGGAGGTCGTCATGATGCGACGATTCAAACAGGCCTTCATGGGGCGATTGCTGCGCGAGAAGCTGCTGCTGGCGACGCTGGTGATGCTGGCGGTGGCGATCTGGGGTTCCGGTTTTCTGCGACGCTTGGGGGCGGCGGTAGAGGAGTCGCGACGCGTGTCCACGGACCTTTCCGTCCAGACGCAGTGGCTGGAGCGCAGGGAGCGGATCGAGGCGCTGGCGAAGACGGCGATCCAAAATCTGGATCCCGCGAAGTCACTCGATGCCGTCAAGTTGACGGCGGAGGTTTCTGAACTCGCCTCGGCCGCCGGCATCACGAGCAACCGCCAGATCGATGCCGCCCGGTCCGAGCGCACCAATGAGTTCGCGCTCCACTCGATCGAGTTCCGAGCCCGGCGGGCGGATTACGCGAACCTGCAGGCCTTTTACTTCAAGTTGACGGAGCGCGCCCCCTACATCGGGCTGGAGCAGTTCTCCCTCGCGACGGTCCCGAGTCGCCCGCAGGAGCTGGAGGCCGTTTTCCGGATCACCTCGGTCGAGGCGCTGCGGTGAAGAGTATCCGCCTGACGCTCTGGGTTGTTCGCCTCCGACCCATGGCTTGAGATTTTCCCAGCGGCGCGTTAATTCGTTCCGCCAAACCCCATGGCTTCCCTGAAGACCTTCCTGCCTGAACGGTTCCCCGGCCTTGTTTGGTCGCGCGGCCAGAACCGATGGCGCGCCGCTCTGGCGGCTGCGCTGCTGCTCTGGCTCTGCCCGCGGGACACGCGCGCCCAAGGCCAGTTGGGCTACAAGTTTCAGACGTGGCAGGAGGAGAGCGGCCGCATTCGCGTCGACTCCCACTATGCCCTCGCCGAGCGCGATCTAGGGGTGGCGACCAAGCTTAAGGTCACCGGATTGGTCGACACCATTTCGGGCGCATCCCCGACGGGTCAGCCCGCTTCCAAGCCCGGAGCACCGCTTCCAGTGGCCAGCCTGACCGACCGACGCAAAGCCTGGTCGCTCGATCTCTCGCACGTCTTTTCCGTCACGACGGTCGCCTTGGGTTACGCCAATAGCCGCGAGAGCGACTACATCTCGGACGGTTGGTCGGTGAACAGCCGGACTGAGTTCAACGAGAAGAACACGACCTTGCTGGTGGGCTATGCGCGGGTGGATGACGACATCACCGCCCGCTTCCTGCCGGCACCCCAGACGAAGACGGGTGACGACGTGGTCGTGGGCGTCACGCAGCTGCTCAACCCCCGGACGTCGCTCTCGTTGAACGTCACGCGCGGTGTGGCGCGTGGGTATCTTTCAGACCCCTACAAGATCATCCAGAAAAGCACCGAGCTTCTCCCGGGCCTTTCGCTGCCCCTGACGTTCCCGGAAAATCGTCCCAACCGGCGCGAGAAGTGGATCGTCTTCAGCGGACTCAACCTTGCGCTTCCCGAGATGAACGGGGCGCTCGATGGCAGTTATCGTTTCTATCGCGACGACTACGGCATTCGCAGCCATACCTTTGAACTGGCATGGTTCCAGTCGCTCGGCGAGCGGTTGATCGTGCGTCCGGCGGCGCGGTACTACCGTCAGGGCGCAGCGGACTTCTACCGTCTCTCCCTGGACGGATCCGCGATCGTCCCGGGATCTTTCACGACTGGGCGGGCGCCGTTCTTCTCGGCGGATTATCGTCTTTCGGAGATGGATACGGCGACGGTCGGCGTGAAGGTC
>CAIOYO010000244.1 GCA_903862595.1 uncultured Opitutaceae bacterium
CGGTTCTGGTGCTCGGGCTTGCAGCGGTTCAACTCGTCGATCAGCACCGACTCCGCCTGCCAGATCGTCGCCGGGGTCGGGAGGTAACGGATGCCCGTGCCGTCCGCGCTCGGGTAGGGGAAGCCGACGAGGTCGTCGAACGCGACGAGGCTGGCGTTGTAGTGGCGGTGCTCGAGGCCGAGCGCCTCCGACAGGGAGTTCAGGAGGAACGTCTTCCCCGTGCCGTGCAGGCCGATGAGGAGGAGCGGGTCGCCGGAGACTAGGGCGGCGAGGACGATCGGTTCGACGGTGTCGTAGCCGTAGACGCCGAGTTGACGCAGGAAATGGGTACGGTTGCTCATGGCGGGTGTCCTCAGGATTCCCAAGGCAGGCCGGGCTTACCGAAGTGCCCGTAGTGGGTGGTCTGCGCGTAGATCGGGCGGAGCAGGTCGAGTTGCTCGATGATCGCCCCCGGGCGGAAGTCGAACTGCGCCGCGTACTGCGCCGCCAGCGCCTCGTCGCCGGTGCCGCGCGTGTCGACGGTGATGGAAACGGGCTGCGCGACACCGATGGCGTACGCGACCTGGATTTCCGCAGTGCGGGCAAGGCCGCGCCGCACGATCTGCCGCGCCACGTAGCGCGCGAAGTACGCCGCCGAGCGGTCGACCTTTGACGCGTCCTTGCCACTGAATGCGCCGCCACCGTGCCGGGCGTAGCCGCCGTAGGTGTCGACGATGATCTTGCGGCCTGTCACGCCGCAGTCGCCCTCGGGTCCGCCGGTGTCGAAGACGCCAGTGGGATTGATGAAGGTGCGGAGGCCCGTGTGGTGCCAGTTTCCGAGCGCGCGCGGCAGGAGGACGCTGCCGATCCATTGCCGGAGTTCCTCTTGGTCTTGCCCGCGCCGGTGCTGGGTCGAGACAACCACATCGGTCACCGCCTGCGGGCTGCCGCCGGTGTAGCGGACGGTGACCTGCGCCTTGGCGTCGGGGCGGAGCCAGTCGACCTCGCGGCGGAGGCGGGCGGCGGTCAGTTCGCAGGTGATCGCGTGCGCCAGCGCGAGCGGCAACGGCATCAGCTCCGGGGTCTCGCGGCAGGCGAAACCGAACATCAGTCCTTGGTCGCCGGCCCCCTGATCGCGGCCGTAGCCGATGCCTTGGGCGATGGCGCGGGACTGCTGGCCGATGGCGTTGATGATCTGCACGCGATCCGCGCTGAACTTTTCCGACGGATCATCGTAGCCGATGCGGCGGATCGTCTCGCGGACGACGTGTTCGATCTCGGCGGGGGAGAGGACCGCCTCGGTCGAGACCTCGCCGGCGACGACCACCAGTCCGTCCTTGCAGAGGGTTTCGATCGCGACCCGTGACTTCGGGTCGAGGGTCAGGTAAGCGTCGAGCAGCGCATCGGAGATTCCATCGGCGACCTTGTCGGGATGACCCTCGGAGACGGACTCCGACGTGAACACGAAATCGCGCGCGCTCATCAGGCGGCCCTCCCTTCGCCCACGAAGAGGCCGAGGGTCGCGTTGGCGGGTTGCCCGTCGACGGGCGGCCGGGTGGCGGGGAGACCGTGGGCCTTGGCCGCCGCACGGAAGTCGAACGCCGCATCGGCGGCCACCGCGGCGTGCAGGTGCAGGTGGGCCAGGACGGCGTCGCGCCGTTCCTTGGCTTGGGCGAGGTCCTTGGTGCCGAGGGAGAAGGCGACGCGGCGGTCGGCCTTCAGCCACGGGGCTTCCCGGACGCTGAAGCGGAGAAACCACGTGCCGTGGTTGAGGAACAGGTGGTGACGATCACCACCGCGGTAGCGCAGGGCCAGTTCAGGCTTGGGCTGGGACATGATGCGAGCAGGGGTTCTGCAGTCGCATCACGGGGAAGGCAGTTTTTGGGAAATCCCCACATCCCGGACGACGACGTGTCGTCCGGTGACCACCGCAGCTCTTCCCGAGCTCGGTTGGTAGATTCCGCGCCGGGCGGGATGCCCGGAGGAGGAACCATTCATGATGCGATTGCATGCTCAAAACGTGCGCTTTCTGCGCGACCAGCGCAAGCGCGCGGATACGGCGGTTATGGCATAAGGATGTGCCCTTAAGTGCCTCGTCGCCAGCCGCGTCCGGCACGACAGCGCCCGTTATCGGCTTCCGACGCCGCCGCGCTCCCAAGGGGCCCCCGTCGGAAGGGGTCAGGCTTTGCCCTTTGCCGTCGGAGGCGGCGTACGCGGTGGACCCCGGCTGGTCAGCGGGTCGCGGGCCCCGTTTCGGGGTGGGAGTGCAAAGGGCAAAGCCTGACCCCTTCCGCCCGGATTTTGATCCTCTCTGCCCTGATTTGGGCGCGGTCGCGGCTTGGGTTCGAGCGAGGACGCTGCGAAGACGACGGAGCGGGGGACACTCCACTGCCTCCACATGCTTGACCATCTGGCCTGTTTATCTAGCCTGTTATGGTGAAAACGAGGCGTCTCTCCGTGGGCACCTTCGAGGCGAAAAACCGCTTTTCCGACCTCATTGACCGCGTCGGCCGTGGCGCCGAGATCACGATCACCAAGCACGATCGGCCGGTCGCGCGGATCGTGCCGGTGGACGACCGTTCAGCCGAGTCGCGCCAGCAGGCCGTCGCCGCCCTGCGCACCGCCCGCGAACGTTACCGGCTCAAGGGCATCTCGGTCCGCGAGCTGATCAACGAGGGCCGGCGGTGAGCGACTTCGTGCTGGATTGCTCGGTGACCCTGCCGTGGGCGTTTGCCAGCGAAGCGACTCCGGCCACCGATGCCCTGCTCGACGAACTGGCCGCCGGCGCACGCGCGTGGGTGCCGGCCCTCTGGCACCTCGAGGTCGCCAACGCGTTGCTGGGCGCGCAGCGCCGCGGACTGATCGACAAAGCGGGCGTGGAGGGATTTCTCGCGACGCTGCGGGCCGTCGGCATCGAAGTGGACGACGAAACCATGTCGGTCGCCTGGACACGGACCCTCGCCCTCGGGGAGAGCTACGGCCTGACCGCCTACGACGCCGCGTACCTCGAGCTTGCCCTCCGCAGGGGTCTGCCGCTGGCCACCCTCGATGCTTCGCTCAAGCGCGCGTGCGCCAAGGCGGGTGGGCGCGTGCTGCCCTGAGCGCGAGCGGATCGCACCCGATCCGTTGACAGCACTGGGTTGGCGCGTACCGGTGCGTGTAAATGAAACTCCCTTCGCTGTCTTGGTGGCTGATTGGCTATGGCGCCTTCGTTTTCCTGATGGGGGTGCTCGGCTACCTCTCGAACCCCGAAAAGGCGGGCACGGCGTTGAAGTCGGGCGGCATGGTGGCAGGCCTGTC
>CAIOYO010000245.1 GCA_903862595.1 uncultured Opitutaceae bacterium
ACCACCTGGACGAGCGTTTCCTCAAGCGGGTTCTCCACTTGCTCGTCGGTGCGCCCAAGGTCGACGAGGGTCACGTCGTCGAACCACGCCTTGCCCGTCGCCTTCCCGCCGGCCCCGAGGACGAGGCTCAGGGGCAGCGTCTCGCGCGGGCCGGTGTCGACGACGAGGCGGGTGGTGCTCCAATTGCTGGTCCCGCGCGTGGCCACGCTTTGCTGCGGCTGGGGACGGTGCAGGTCGGGTACTGCGATCAGAGCCCCGAGCGCGTTGCCGCGGGTCTCGACCCCCTCCGTACGGCCGGAGATCTGGATTTCGTAGCGGGTGTGGGGTTTTACCTTGAGGGTGCGCGTCAGAGCGACGTCCGCGCCGTCTGCTTCCGCCGTGATGCGGAGGCTGCGGTGGCTCGATCGCCCGCCGTCCACCACTTCGGCGGTCGCTTTGCCTTCACGGATGTTCAGCGTCCACTCCCCTTGCGCTCCCAGCGCGGTGGTCTCGAAGGTCTCGAGCGGAAGCACCGCGGGTGCGGATTTTCCTGGTGCAGTGCGTCGCGTTACCTCGGCCTCAGCGGCGGCGCGCTGCTCCGGTCGCGCGGCAGCGAGGAAACCGCGGGCATGCCTCAGCGCGGCTAATTGTGCGGCCTCGGCCATCCAGCGGTCGATGGTCAGGCTGGGGCGGTCGAGGAAGGCATGGACCGCGCGCCCCGCATCGGGGTTCACCGGGGCGTCAGCGAGGGCGACGAGGGTGGCGAAGCGGACCTGCGCGTCGGTGTCCGCGAGTGTACCGGCTTTCAGGAGCGCCGCGACGGTTGCGGGGGTGCGCGGCAGGGCGAGTGCTGCGGCCCGGCGGACCGCGGCCGCCGGATGGCCGAGCGCTCGGGTGACCGCCTCGAGCGCTTCCGGGATGGCATCCACGGCGTTGAGGCCTTCCAGCGTCCAGAGGGCGTGCAGCGCCCCGGGATTGAGCCCTAGCTCGTCGACGGAGGAGTCCGCCAATCGGGCGAGCAGGGCCGGCACGATGTCTTTCCGGCCGCGTTCGACCAGGAGTCGCTGTGCGTGGCGCCTCCACAGGAGGTTATCGTGGCCGAGCGCCGCCACGAGTGCGTCGGGCTTCGCTCCGGCGAGGCTGAAGCGGGCCGGTTTCTTGTCCTGCGGGGTCGAGTCATCCCCGCGCCAGACGATCCGGTAAATGCGCCCATGGCGCTGGTCGCGCAGGGGATTCTCGTAGGCATTGCCGGCTCCTCGCTCGAAGCCTTTGGGAGTCGGGTTGTGCTGTACGATGTAGTTGTACCAGTCGATCACCCACACCGCGCCATCCGGTCCGACTTCGGCCATGATCGGCGCGAACCATTCGTCGTCGCTGGCGATCAGGTTCGTCGGATTCGAGGAGCGAAAATTAGCACCGGTCGGTTCAACGATGAATTCACCGACGAGGTGTCCGGTCGGTTCCGTCACGAAGGCCACGCGGTTCCAGTACTCGCGCGGGTAGCTGCGCGCCGTGTAGAAGGCGTGCCCCGCCGCCGCAGTGTAGCCCCAGTGTACGTCCACTTGGCGGACCCGGTCGGTGAGCGCGACGAAACGCGAGGTGTCCGCGATTCCGCCGAGCGTGCGGACGTCTGCGCCCACGCCGGAGTAGATGCGGTTGGAGATGGGAAGATAGACGCTGGGGTTGTTGTTCGCGGTCGAGGCGAAGGCGATGCCATCCTCGCGGAAGCCAAGGCCCCAGGTGTTGTTGTTGGTCGCGCGCAGAAACTCGAAGCGTGTGCCGTCGGGCCGGAAGCGGATGAAGCCTTGGCGTACGTTGTGGGCTTCTCCACCGACGCTGCCGGTGAAGCCGGAGTAGCCGAGGGTCCCCCAGATCCAGTTGTCGGGCCCCGACACCAGGTTGCTCGGCCCGGCATGCGTGTCGTAGCGGCCCCAGCCGGTAAAGAGGATCTCGCGCTCGTCCGCGCGGTCGTCGCCGTCGTGGTCCCGCAGGAACAGGGTGTGTGGCGCCTGTGCCACGATCACGCCTCCGCGCGCG
>CAIOYO010000246.1 GCA_903862595.1 uncultured Opitutaceae bacterium
TACCATCCAGCGTCCGAGGCCAGTAGCGCGTGAACCGCTCATTCCGCACGGCGCGGATCGTGGGGTCCGACACCTCCTGCGTCCGGGAGTGGTAGGCAAGCAGGGCCTGCCGGTAGTCGGAGTCGGGCCACCACTGAATCTGCAGTCGCCGTCCGGGTGAGACCAACGCGAGTAGCGCCCGAACCCGCTCTTGGAAGGCGTTCAGTTGCTCGAAGCTCGCACCGCGCAGGTCGGGCGGCTCCAGCCGGAAGCCTTTCGCTACCACGCCGCCCCGCTCGGGCGAGCCGAAGACTAGCATACTCTCGATGAGGCGACCATCCGGGGCGTCCGCATGGGACTTCGTATGGGTTTTAGGTTCGGAGCTGCGGGTGAAGTTGGCCCCGCCCAGCGCCTGATCCAGTCGGTCCCGGTCGTAGCCGGACGGCCTGCCTTGCCGGAATCCTAAAACCCATACGAGCGAGCCTGCAATCGGGATGCCGGCCACCATCCCAGCCAGTGGATAGCCCGTGCCGACGAACCCGAGTCCCGCAAAAAGCAGGACTCCGGCCACGAATCCGCCCACCACGGGGAGGTAGAGATTGCCCTCCAAGCCGAAGACCCGGCCGGCGGAGTCGTCCGCCGCATTGGTGTCCGTGAAGCGCAGGTCGCTCATGGTCTTCCTCGCAGCCTCAGAACCGAGGAGTCAGGACCGCGTCCTGCATCCCAAAGATGGTGAATAGCGCCGCCATGATGGCGGCAGCAGCAGCGATGATGATACCGGCCAAAATGCCGCCCTTGCCCTCGCTGTCGCCCTTGGAGATCGCGTTGGCGCCGCCCCAGATTTTGATGATGCCCCAGAAGAACCCGACCATGAAAACGAGCACGAGGGCCGAGCCGAACCCGTCACGCACCTGCTGCAACTGCGCTAGGATCGGGCTTGGGAGGGGGAAATCCGCTGTCTGGCGGAGGGCGGTAAGCAGGGACAAAGTCATCATGCTTCTAAAAGCCATACGAAAAACATAACTTGTCAAACACTATCGTATGGCTTTTAGATTGGACATGGCCGACTCCCGCCCCATCAAGAACAGTTTCTCCTTCTACGCGGCCGACATGACCGCCCTGGACGAACGGGTGGAGGGACTCAAAAAAGCGGGCGTCAACGCCCGCAGCGCGACGGTGCTGCGCGCCCTGATTCACCTCACCTCTCCCGCGGAGATGATCGCCCACGCCGTCCGGCTGGCCGGTGACAGCGCACTGGGGGTCGCCACCTCGGACGATGACGTCATCGCCGGTCACCCGACCGTGAATCTGCCGAAGGATGACGTGAAGAAGCTCGACGGTGTCGTCGCGCACCTCGCCAAGGCCAAGATTGTCGCCACCCGTGCCTACGTGGTGCGGGCCATCCTGCGGGCGTCGCCGGAGGGGAAAACATTGGCGCCGGCCGTGGAGAAATTCCTTGCGGATTTCCCGAACAAGCCGCGCGGGCTGTCGAAGCTCCGCTTGGAGCAAAAGGCCAAAGCCCATGGCTGACGCTGCGCGGATCGCCCACCTGCGGGGCCTAGAAACCTACCTCCGCACTCATTTGCGCGGACAGGATCATGTGCTGGCCCGTGCCGCCGCCGTCTTCACGCGCGGCGAATTGGGTTTGGCGAGAACCGACGGCCCGAGGGGCGCATTCCTGGCAGTCGGGCCAACCGGCACGGGCAAGACCGAACTCGTGCTCCTGGCGGCCCGCTACCTTTTCGGCGCAGATCGGGTGCGACGATTCGATCTGTCGGAGTTTCAGCGGGCCGATGCCGTGGAGCGGCTCCTCGGGGGCGATGCTTCGGACTCGGGTGCGATCGGGCGCGCGGCCAGCAGTGAATCCCCGCGCGTGTGGCTCTTCGACGAGTTGGAGAAGGCCCACCCCAAAGTCTTGGACCTGTTCATCCAGATGCTGGAGCCGGGGCACGTCACCCTCGCGAACGGAGAAACGGTGTCACTGCGGTCGGACTACGTTGCTTTCACCTCCAACCTTGGTGCGACCGAGTCGATGCGGATGGCAAGCTCGAGCCCGGCGAGCGTCGAGCAAGCCGTGCTGCGACGGGTCTCGGAATCCCTGCGGCCGGAGCTACTGGCGCGCATCCCGGACAAGCTCGTGTTCGCGCGACTTGCTCCCGACGTGCAGCGCGAAATCGCCGAGCTACACCTCGCCAACGAAGTCGCGCGGCTGAGGTCCGTGGGGTTCGACCTGGAGGTGTCGCGCGAGGCATTGGAGTTCCTGATCCGCGAGGGATTCCATCCGCAACTCGGCGCGCGGCCGCTGCGGCAGACGATTGAGCGACAGCTACAAGACGCTGTGGTGCGGGGGTTGTTTGCGTGCGGGTCAGGGACCGGCCGAATGGTCTATGACGCGAAACTCAATTCGCTGGGGCTGGTTCACGTAGCTGGCTAGTGCTCGGAACGGCGAGTTCCTGTTTCATCAGGTAGTCCTCGTCGTCGCAGCGCCAACAATGTGCGCAGGCCACGTGAATCGGAAACGCAATAAGGCGTCCTAGTGGACGAAGCTTATCAGGGAGATGTGCGGACCTCCGCCGCTAACCGGTCGAAGTAAACACGGGACTCGTTCACCAGTCGCTGGTGAGGGCCGTGTGGCGTGCGTGGGCGAGTTTCGGCGGAGTGCGGAAACTGTCGGCCGTGGCGGAGCCACGGTTGAACGCTTCGGGTCTCCAAATATGCCAGAGCCGTGGTCGACGGAAACGCGAGATTCATGTAGTCTTCCCAACCCTCGATTGTTTCGAGGTCGAAAAACTGCAGGGGCATAATTGGACCTTGGGTGCTGAAGATCGGCCGCTGCAGCTCCTTCTCAAGGTGCTTTTCGAAATGCTCGCTGATCGGCGGACGCAAGGGAACACGGTCGTAGACGACGGCGCATGGAAAGATCCGGGCAATTCCAGTGATCGGTGTGCCATCCTTCCGAAACGCGTCACCACGCAGAACGGCATCAGCCACGCGCAGCGCTTGTTTTACTGAGGGCAGAATCAAAGCACTGATAGGGCCGAACATCCCCTGGGCTCGGAGTGCCAACGTAGCAACCTTGGCCTTCACTTCGAAAACAAACGCGGTGCTGCCGACAATCACGAGAATATCGGCCTCCGGCGTGGTTTTCCCATCGCGGTAGTGATAGTTGCTCAACACCTGAATGTCCGGGCGCCCATCGAACCAGCCGTGGAAGAGGCTCGCGAGATAACCCTCCAGAAGATAGCCAAACGGGCCGCGCGTTCCTTCGATATTTTTGCCTCCAGCCGCCTGGTGACTCGCATCGAGCAGGTGGGGAATGGCCGACAGGAATTTCTCCAGCACGAGATTTTGAGAAAGCGGTATCCAGTGGGTCGAGAGTCGAACGAACGGCCGAACCATCACGCTAAACGATCCATAGAGAAAGTCGGCGATATCCCCGCTCGCGACCCGGCCAGCTCCGATGTGAGAGGGATCCTGAACCGCGAGATCGAGCAGTCGCCTCACGTTTTTCCGATCCCGCTCAGGAATGCACGCCGCTACCAATTCAGGCTGCACAATCAAATTCTTCCAGTCAGGAGCACCTGCTTTGAAGCGGCACGACGCCGTGCTGACAAAAAAAGCTGCGCGGATGTAGTCTTCGAAACTCATTCCCACTACCGCGTGAAACCAATCGTCGATGGTGCAACCGGCTCGATCTTTGAAATGCGTGAGAATCGCTGGATTGCGCCAGTAGGCGAAGAATCTTCCGGCACAACTTCCGAACATTTGGACACTGTTGTGCCCAAGGTGATTTCGGATCATTTCTGCAACGTCCCGTTCCTCCCAGTCCTCGAACCGGCGACCGTCAGCGATGCGTTGCCGAAAGCCGGAGGAGAGGGTTGCGCTTTGCAGTGAAAACAGAACCCGGCCCAAGTCGCTGGTAGTGCCGGGACCGTTAAGTTTGCGGCCACCTTCGCGGTCACAGCACATGCCAGCCAGCTCCATTGCGGCAAGTATGGCGCGGTCCGAGAAAGGTATGAGCACGCCGGCCTCGGCGAGTTCAATGCACAACGGTGTGACCCTCTCTGAATCTTCCTTGGTGAGAAGCATCCTCAAGATCGCCCCCATGTGAGCGAAGTGCTCCGCCGAGGACACCGGCTCGTTCGCAAATACGTCCTCGTTCGCGTGCTTCAGCATCGCGAGGGCGTGGATAATCGGGGAGAAATTATACGGCGCGAGAACCTTGCTACACTCCTCCAGCGTGAGGGCGCCACCGGGGCCGAATACATCTTCCGCATAGAGGCAGACCACTACATTCGAAACGATTTGTTCGGATCCGCTCATGCCTGGTTTGGATGAAGCTGTTTTGGTTGGCTGAAGGGTGCATAATGACCACCCCGAACTAGTGGGCAATCAGCGCCCGCAGCATTCTTCAAAAGGTCAATCGTAGTCGGCGGCACAAAGTGGCGCACCGCCCTACAGGCCCCGCTGCGCCCGGTCATTGGAAAAACCACTCGAGCAAGTTGGGCTTGAGGGGGCATTTTGCGGTAGTAACTGCGAAAAACTGACAACGAGAAACGCGGCCCTCGACTTGCAGGTCTGCAGCGGAACGAATGGGAGCGCGTTGCGCCGCTGCCGTCGGCAGTCCGGGCAAACCCGGCCGACCCTCGTAACTTCTAGCTACCGAACAGATTCGTTTGTTGGCATTTCTGTTTTGGGCGTTTTCATTGGACTTTTCCGAGAGAATGCCGCCCCCCCTCAA
>CAIOYO010000247.1 GCA_903862595.1 uncultured Opitutaceae bacterium
CCCGCGTTCGACCCTGCGCCGCCGGCTGCGCTCACTCCGCGCCGCGAGTGCGCTGCTCGCTGCGGTCGGCTTCGCTGTCCTGGGCGTCGCCCCCGTCGATGCGGCCGCGGTGGCAACGGGGGTCTCGCCGCTGCCGTTCCGCCGCGAGGTGATCGACGCATCGATCCGCATCGGCTACGGGCTTGCCATCGCTGATGTGGACGGCGATGGCCGCGAAGACCTGCTCCTCGCCGACGCTCGGGAAATCGCCTGGTACCGCAGTCCCGATTGGCAAAAGACGGTCATCGCCCGCGATCTCACCACCAAGGACCACGTCTGTATCGCAGCTCGCGACCTCGATGGCGACGGGCGCGCCGAAATCGCCGTGGGCGCCGGTTGGAATCCAGGCGATACCGTCGGCAGCGGCGCGATCTTCTTCCTCGAACGCCCCGCGGATGCGGCGCAACCGTGGACTCCGCGCGCGCTGCCGCACGAGCCCACCACCCACCGCATGCACTGGATCGATGACGGACGCGGTGCACCGCTGCTCGCCGTACTCCCGCTGCACGGGCGGGGCAACCGCGACGGCGCGGGCGCCGGCGTGAAGTTCCTTGGCTACCGCTGGCTCGCCAACGGCTCCGTGGCCACCGCCGCGGAGGAAATCGACGCTGCCCTGCACCTGACGCATAACTTCGAACCGCCCTCTCCCGTCTCCGCCGACCACGAACTGCTCGTCGCCGCCAAGGAAGGCGTGCACGCGCTCCGCCCCAGCGGCGGCGGTTGGGCGCGCCGGCAGGTCACGTCCCATCCCGCCGGAGAGGTGCGCCGCGGCCGCGCCAGCGACGGCTCCGGCTTCATCGCGACCATCGAACCCATGCACGGTCATCAGGTGGTCGTCTACCCCCAGGAGCGCGACGAGGAGCGCGTCGTGCTCGACGAATCCCTCGTACAGGGACACGGCCTCGCGACCGGCGATTTGCTCGGTCGCGGGCACGACCAAATCATCGCAGGGTGGCGCGGAAACATGGTCGGCCCGCCCACGCACGTGGGCATCCGACTCTACGCGGCCACCACGGCCTCCGCGACGCGGTGGGAATTGGTTGGGGCGATCGACGACAACACGGTTGCCTGCGAAGACCTCCGCGTGGCGGATCTTGACCGCGACGGGGATCTCGATGTCGTGGCCGCGGGCCGCGCCTCGCGCAACGTTGTCATCTTCTGGAATGAACGCGTCCCGACCCGGCGCGCCTCCGCGACGCCGCGCTGACCGGCTCACCCACTCTCTGCTTCATCACCGCCTTACCCGCACCTCATGGCTTCCTCCCTGCCCGCCACGTTCGAACTCCTTCGCGTCGATGTCTCCGCTGATCGTCCGGCGGTCGGCCGGCGCTCCGCCGAGCACGTGCTGCGCCTCTTGGGTGACGTGCTCGCGCGCCAGGCCACGGCGCGCGTGATGTTCGCCTGCGCTCCGTCGCAGAACGAGTTCCTTGCGGAGCTCGTCGCGCGCTCGCGCGGCGTGATCGACTGGGCGCGGGTCCACGCCTTCCACATGGATGAGTACGTCGGCCTGAGCGCGGAGCATCCCGCCAGCTTTCGCCGCTACCTCCACGAGCATCTCCTCGCCCACCTGCCGGCGCTTGGCGCCTTCCATCCCATCCGCGGCGAGGCGGCGGATCCGTCCGCCGAGTCGGCGCGCTACGCCGCGCTGCTCGATGCCGCGCCGCTCGACCTCATCTGCCTTGGCATCGGCGAGAACGGGCACCTCGCGTTCAACGACCCGCCCGTCGCGGACTTCGCGGACCCCGTGTCCGCCAAGCCCGTCGAGCTTGAAGCGGCGTGCCGCCAGCAGCAGGTGAACGACGCCTGCTTCGCGACGCTCGCCGAAGTGCCGACTCACGCCATCACCGTGACCCTGCCCGTCTTCCGCCGGGCGCGGGCCCTGAGCGTAGTCGTCCCCGGCCCGCGCAAGGCCGCGGCGGTGCGGGCCACGCTGCGCGACGCGGTCTCAACGGCCTGTCCGGCGACCCTCCTGCGCAGCCACCCGCAAGCGACCCTGTTCATCGACGAGGCGGCGGCCGGACGACTCGGCTGAGGCCCGACCGAAGCAAGCCACGGCGTCACCGCATCGCGGCGCTGCGCAAACTAGGAAGATGACGCCGCGCGAGACGAAGCGGACGCGCTTGCCATTCCCGCACCGCCTGCACGATCGTCTTCTCCCCCGCCTGATCGAACGAGACGGACGCTACAGGAAGACGGATCCTTCGGCCCCTCCTCGCATGATGGGCCGACGCATCGGTCTTCACCCCGCTTAACGATGAAGTTCCCCGTACTTTGCGCTGAGCGCCGCCGCACGTTAACCCGACCCTGAGCCGCGTTTCCCGCCACGCGCCCCCACCCCAGCCGAGGAAAGCAAGGTCATGAGCTCCCCCTACGACCCCACCTCATCGCCACGGCCTGCCGGCATGCAGCCCCTTCGCGTGCGCTCGTCCGCCTCTCCGGGCCGATCCTCCGCGGCCCTCCCCAGCGCCACCATGTTCACCGCCCCTGACTCCTCGCGCCGCCGCTGGAGGCCCGCTCTCGCGCTGATCGGCCTCTGGGCTGTTTCCGCCGTGACCGAGGTAGGCGCCGCCGCGGCGCCGGAGCCGGCGCTGTCCGATGCGGACACGATCTTCTTCGAAAGCCACATCCGCCCGATTCTGGTCGAGAACTGCACCGAGTGCCACGGCGACCAGAAGCAGAAGGGCGGGCTTCGCCTCGACTCGTTGCCCGGTTGGCGGGCGGGCGGCGACAGCGGCCCGGTCCTCACGCCGGGAGACCCGGACAACAGCCTCCTGATCACGGCGATCCGCTATGCGGACGAGGACACCCAGATGCCGCCCAAGCAGAAGCTGGATGACCGCTCGATCGGGCTCTTGACGGAGTGGGTGAAGCGGGGCGCGCCCGACCCGCGGACATCGCCGCCGAAGGCGGGTCACACGATCGAGGCCATGACTCTGGAGCAGGCGCGAGGTCACTGGTCCTTTCAGCCGATTGTGGCTCCTGCGGTGCCGCCGATGACGCCCGGCGTGACGTCGGAACACCCCATTGATCGGTTCGTGCAGACCCGACTGAGGGCGGAAGGGCTGGCGCCCAATCTTCCGGCCGATCCCCGCACGCGGGTCCGCCGCGCCTACCTCGCGCTGATCGGCCTGCCGCCGTCCTACGACCGCGTGGAGCGATTCGCCGCCGATCCCTCGCCCGCCGCCTTCGCCGCGCTCGTTGATCACCTGCTGGATCGTCCAGAGTACGGCCAGCGCTGGGCCCGGCACTGGCTCGACGTCGCCCGCTTCGCCGACACCACCGACAAGTCCACCGATAGCGAGCGGCGCATTCCATTCGCGCACACCTACCGCGACTACGTCGTCGACGCCTTCAACCACGACCGGCCCTTCAATCGCTTCGTCTTGGAGCAATTGGCCGCCGACCGCCTGCCCGCGGAAGAGGCGCCGGACCTGCGCGCGCTCGGTTTCCTCACCGTCGGTCGCCGGTTCGAGGGCAACGCAGATGCGAAGGAGTTGGTGATCGACGACCGCATCGACACCATCGGCCGCGGCCTGCTCGGACTCACGCTCGCCTGCGCGCGGTGCCACGACCACAAGTTCGACGCCGTTCCCACGGCGGACTACTACTCGCTCTACGGAATCCTCGCGAGCAGCCACGAGCCGATGGACCTCCCCGAGGTGGCGGCCTCAGGCCAGCCGGAGGCCGTGGCAAAATACCGGGCCGCCCGGGCCGCGATCTTCGCCGAGTACGACAAGCACACCGAGGCCTCCATGATCACGGCCCGCAAACTCCTCCGCGAACTGGCCCCCGAATACCTGCGCCGGCTCGTGGAGTCTTCGCCGCAGCACCGCACCGTCGAAGGCTTCATTCCCCTCTTCACCCCGCGCGGACTCCTCGTCCGCGGCGGCGCCCCGCGATGGGACGCTCTGATCGCGGAGGCGAACCGCCGCGGCAACACCTTCTTCCGCCTCTGGCCCGAGCTGCTGGCTCTGCCGAAGACCGACTTCCCCGCTC
>CAIOYO010000248.1 GCA_903862595.1 uncultured Opitutaceae bacterium
AGGTGGGGTTGCGCGGACCGTAGCGCGACTTGCCTTGGTGGCAAGTGGATCGCTGCGGGTCTGGATCGGCCGTGGGACGGCTCCTTGCCCGTAGAATTACGCAAGTTCACTCGCTCGGTTGCGTTGGGTGTTTTTTGTGTATCTCTTTGGCCATGAGCATTCGACGTCCGAACCTCCCTGCGGCCCTCGTCTTGTTAGTGGGTCTGGCGGCCACCGCGGTCGCGCAGACCCGCCCCATCGCTTTCCAAGGAGGGCGGATTTTTCCCATTGAGGGTGCGCCGATCGAGCGGGGCGTGATGATCGTGCAGGACGGCAAGATCGTCGCCGTCGGGCCGATGGACACCACGCCCATCCCGGCGGGTGCGGAGGTCCGGGATGTGTCCGGTAAGGTGCTGATGCCGGGGTTGGTGGATTCCCACAGTCACATCGGTGGCGGCAGCGGGGTGGGGGCGGACGGTTCCTCGCCGATCCAGCCGGAAGTCCGCGCGCTGGATGGCATTGACGTGGGCTCTTCCTCCATCGCCAAGGCCCGCGCGGGTGGCATCACCACGGTGAACGTTATGCCGGGCTCCGGCCACCTCATCAGCGGCCAGACGCTGTACCTCAAGCTGCGTCCGGCGCGGACGATCGACGATTTGCTGATTCTCCTGCCCGATGGCTCGCCCGCGGGTGGGTTGAAGATGGCGAATGGAACCAATCCGCGGCGTGACGCGCCGTTCCCCGGGACGCGCGGCAAGGCCGCCTCGCTGGTGCGGGAGCGCTACGTCGCGGCGCAGGAATATCAGGCGAAGGTCGCCCGCGCGAAGGACGATCCGGAAAAGCGTCCGGCCCGCGATCTCGCCCTCGAGCAACTCGGCGAAGTGCTCGCTGGCCGCCGGGTGGTGCAGCATCACAGCCACCGGCACGACGACATCATGACCGTGCTGCGTCTCTCCAAGGAGTTCGGCTTCAAGGTCGTCCTCCACCACGTCAGCGAAGGCTGGAAGGTGGCGGACGAAATCGCGGCGGCCGGCGTCGCCTGCTCGATCATCTACGTGGACAGCCCGGGCGGGAAGCTGGAGACCCGCGACATGGACATCCGCATCGGCGCGATCATGGAGAAAGCGGGTGTGCGGGTGGGTTTCCACACCGACGACCCGATCACGGATTCGCGCCTGTTCCTGCGCTCTGCCGGCATGGCGGTGCGGGGCGGCATGACCCGCGATGGCGCCTTGACGGGACTCACGCTGGCCAACGCGGAAATCCTCGGCCTGCAGGACCGCATTGGCTCGCTCAAGCCGGGCAAAGACGCGGACTTCGTGGTGCTTTCGGGGGATCCCCTCAGCGTGTACACGCACGTCGAGCAGACGTGGATCGAGGGCGCGCTCGCCTTCGACCGGAGCCGTCCCGCGGACCACCTCTGGGCGGTCGGTGGTCCCGGCGCCGGCGATCCGTTACGCCCGCATTATTGCTGCTTCGGCAACGCGTGGGGCGTGATCGCCGCGGCCAATGCCTCCGCGCAATGAGCCGCCCACGCCGCACCGCTAACATCCTCGACCCTCGACCGAGCCTTCCTCCGATGAAAATTCCCTTTTTCCACCGTCTGCTCCCCCCCAACCCCCTCTTCCGGTCATCGGCCCGCTTCGCCGCGCGAACCCTCACGCCGGCGTTGCTGGCGCTGATGATTGCCGCGCCTGCTGCCTTGGTCGCGTCGCCGGCGCCTGCCGCTCCCGTGGCCGCGCCGGCCGTCGCCATTCGCGGTGAAACGGTGTATCCGGTGAGTGGATCGCCCATCAAGGATGGGCTGGTCCTGATCCGGGATGGCCGCATTGCCTATGTTGGTCCCGCGGCGGGCCAGACCTACGGCGCGGACGTCCGCGAACTCCGCGCCGCGGTCGTGGTGCCAGGCCTCGTCGACGCGCGGGCGACGGTCGGCGTGTCCGGCATGCTCAATCAACCGCAGGACCAGGAGCAGGTGGACCGCTCGGCGCCGCTGCAGCCGGAGCTGCGCGCGGTCGATGCTTACAACGCCCGCGACGAACTCGTGGCTTACATCCGCGCGCGTGGCGTCACGACGGTGCACACCGGCCACGGGCCGGGCGTGCCGATCTCGGGCCAGACCCTCGTCGTGAAGACGAAGGGCCGGACGGCGGAGGCGGACGTGCTGCGTCCGGCGGCGATGATTGCCGCGACGCTCGGTGCGGATGCGACGACGGCGGATCGCGGCAAATCGCCGGGGACGCCGGCGAAGGCGGTGGCGCTGCTGCGCACGGAATTGATCAAGGCGAAGGAGTATGCGGACAAGCGCGCGAAGCAGCCGGAGGACAAGCGTCCGCCGCGCGACCTCCGGATGGAGGCGCTGGGTCGTGCGCTCGACGGCTCGCAGCCCCTGTTGGTTTCGGTGGACCGGGGCCGGGACATCCTCGCGGCGCTGCGCGTGGCGCAGGAGTTCAATCTGAAGATCGTCCTCGAAGGCTGCGCCGAGGCGCCGCTCGTGCTCGACGAGATCAAGGCCAGCGGCTTCCCCGTGGTGCTTCACCCGACGATGGAGCGTAGCTTCGGCCCGCGCGAAAACCTGAGCATGGAGACGGCGGCGGTGCTGCGCCGCGCCGGCGTCCCCTTCGCGATCCAGAGTGGATTTGAGGATTATGTGCCGAAGACCCGCATCGTGCTGTACGAGGCGGCGGTGGCGGCGGGGCACGGCCTCGATCGTGACGCGGCGCTGGCGGCGATCACCCTCGAGGCGGCGCGGATCGTCGGCGTCGCCGACCGCGTCGGCTCGCTCGAAGTCGGCAAGGACGGCGACGTCGCCCTCTACGACGGCGACCCCTTCGAGTACGTCACCCGCTGCGTGGGTGTGGTGATCGACGGCGTCGTCTATCCTGGCGAGTAGAAGTTTTGTCGGCGAGTGGGCGTGGAAAACGCGTTGATCGCGGACCGGCGGGCTGGAACGATGTGCGGTCAATGACTGCCGCCGCTCCCGCCCGCCTCCGTCCCGAATGGACGTCCGCGCCGGTCCTCTGCTTTGGGGAAATCCTCTGGGATCTGCTCCCGCACGGGGCCTTCCCCGGGGGCGCGCCCTTCAACGTGGCGTCCCACCTGCAGCGCCTCGGCATCCCGGCGGTGCCCGTGTCCGCCGTCGGACGGGATGCGTGGGGCGAGCGGATCCTTGCCGTGATGGCCGAGCGTGGAGTGACCGATGCCGGCGTGGCGCGCCTTGACGACGCGCCGACGGGCACGGTGACCGCGGAGCTCACGTCCCGCGGTGATGCGCGGTACACGATCGTTGAGAACGTCGCGTGGGACCGCATCCCGGTGTCCGAAGCCGTCGCGGCCCCGGCGGCGGCATCGCGGGCGCTCGTTTATGGTTCGCTGGCGCTGCGGAGCGCGGCGAACCGCGACGCCCTCGGGCGGCTCCTGGAGGCGGTGCCGACCTATGCCTGGCGGGTCTTCGACGTGAACCTGCGCGCCCCGTTTGATGATCTGACCTTGGTGCGCGAGTACGCGCGCCACGCGAATCTGTTGAAGCTCAATGCCGAGGAGGCGGCGCGACTTGCCGGTGAGCCCGGGCGGGACGTGGGCGTGGAGGAGGAGCATGCCCGACGGCTCGCGGCGGAGACCGGGGTGGGATGGGTTTGCATCACCTCGGGTGACCGTGGCGCCGGCGTGCTGCGGGGTGGTCGCTGGACCTGGGAGCCGGGGCGTCGCGTCGACGTCGTCGACACCGTGGGCGCCGGCGACGCCTTCCTCGCGCAGTTGCTGGCGGGCCTGCTCGCGGGTGGTCGAAGCGAGGCGCAGCTCGTGGCCGATGCCTGTCGCCGCGGCGAGTGGGTCGCGAGCCGCGCGGGGGCCTGTCCGGACGGTCCAGGCCCGGAACGGGAGTCCTAGCGCGGCGGTCTCGCGGCCGACGCGGCCGACGCAATTTTTGAGTCGTTACTCAACGGATACGAGGGTCACGTCGAAGAACAGGCCGGAGCCGGGTGGAATGCCCCCGGCGGCGCGGTTGCCGTAGCCGAGGGACGGAGGGATGAGCAGCTCGATCCGGCCGCCCGGGCCGATCAGTTGCAGACCGGCGCCGAGCCCGGGGAGCAGAGCGTTGAGCCGGAATTCGGATGGCGTGGTGACCGAGTCGAAGACCCGCCCATCGCGCAGACGGCCGGTGTAGGTGAGGCGGACCCTGGACTGCGGGCCTGGGGTGGGGCCCTCGCCCCGGGCGACGATGCGATGGCCGAGCCCGCTGGACCGGAACGTGAAGCCCGGCTGGTCGGCGGCCTCGCCGAACCACTCGCGTCGTCGAGCCTGCAGCGAAGCCTCGGCGGCCGCGTCCTCGGCGGCGGCTTGGGCGGTGGCGCGGCGTAGCTCGGCGGGACGTTGCACGCCGAACCACCAACCGGCGCCACCCAGCAGGGCTAGCGCCAGACCAATAGCGGCGATGGAGGAGGCGGAGGGATTGGCCATGAAGAGCGCGAAGAGGGTGGGGCGTTCGAGGATCGGTCTTGGTCGAGGGCGGGTTTCCCCGAGGTGCGTGACGGGCGACGGAAGCGACCCTGCTCGTGGGAGGGGTGGGTTTCAAGCTGGAGCGGACTGGCGGAGTGGCATCGGACGGCGGGCTGGGGAGTCGGCGGGGCGTTTCTGGGGTAAGCCTTGTATTGCTCTGACGGAGCTGAGCGATACGGTGGCGGCGATGTGGGTGCTCGGCATTGACGGGGGCGGAACACAGACGCGCGCGCTGATTGCGGGTGCGGACGGTCGTGTGCTGGGGGTGGGGCGGGCGGGAAGCTCGAACTACCACAGCGTCGGCTTGGACGCCGCGGTGGCGGCGGTGGCGGAGGCGGTCGCGGCGGCGCGGGCGGCCTCGCATGTGCGCGGCCACGCGCAGGCGGTGTTTCTTGGCCTCGCCGGCGTGCGGTCGGCGGCGGATCATCAAGCGTTTCGGGAGCCGCTGGCGGCCCTGGGTTTGACGGATGCGCCGGAGCGCCTCGGCCTCGATCACGATTTGCGGATCGCGTTGGCGGGTGGCTGCGCGGAAGGGCCGGGAATCGTGCTCATTGCGGGCACGGGCGCGGCGGCTTACGGACGCGATCCGGCGGGCGCCACGGCCATCGTCGGTGGCTGGGGCTGGTTGCTGGACGACCAAGGCAGCGGAGTCTGGCTCGCGCTGCGCGGATTGCGCGCGATCATGGAAGCGACGGATGGGCGCGGGCCGAGGACCCGGCTGGAGCCGGCGATTTTCGCTGAACTGAACGTGACCTCGGCGCGGGCGGCGATGCAATGGACGATGCGCCCGGACACGGCGCGCTCGCAGCTGGCGAGCCTGGCCCCGGTGGTGTTGGCGACGGCGGAGGATGGCGACCGCGTCGCGCAGGAGATTGTGACGGAAGGTACGCGGCAGCTCGGCCGACTCGCGCGCGCCCTCGGCGAATCGCTGGAGTGGCCGCCCGGTGCGGCGATCCCCGTCGTGCCGGCGGGTGGGCTCTTGGAGCGCCGCTCTTATCGCGAGGCGGTGCGGGCGGAGCTGGCTGCGGCGGACGTGCGATTCGCGCTGCTGGAGGCGTCGGCGCCGGCGGTGGCCGGGGCCGTCTTCCTCGCGGCGGAGCTGGCCGGGGCGCCCTTCAGTGCGGAGGCGCGCCGGCGGCTGGCGACGGAGCTGGCGACTCGTTGATCGCGTCGGTGAGGTCGGCGACGAAGCCGTCCACGACTGCGTCCCAGGAAAGCCTTTCGGCGCGCGCCCGGGCGGCCGTGCTCAAGGCGTGGCGCAGCACCGGACTGCGGGCGATGCGCTCGGCCTGTGCGATGAACGCGGCCTCGTCACCCGGCGGGCACGTCAGTCCCTGCTGACCATCGACGATGAACTCGCGCGCGGCGGCGTAGTCGAAGGCACCCACGGCGAGGCCGCTGGCCATGGCCTCGGTGACCACGTTGCCGAACGTCTCCGTGTGGCTCGCGTGCAGGTACACATCGCCCGACGCATAGTGGCGGGCGAG
>CAIOYO010000249.1 GCA_903862595.1 uncultured Opitutaceae bacterium
ACCGACGAAGGATCGACGAGCGTGTAGCCGTTGATCTCGGCGGTCTTCTTCTCCGCCTCGTCGATCCAGACGGCATCCAAGCCGAAAACGGGTTCGCGCGTCGGCACCCCGCGAAGGGCGACGGAGCTGCCAGCGACATTCATCGCCATGGTGCGCCCGGGCTGGACCTGGCCTTTCGCAATGACCTTCCCACGCAGGAGGAAGCGGTACTCGTTGGCCTCGAGCTCGAGATTGTCGCGCACCGACACCGGCGGAACGAGGATACCCTTTTCTCGGGCGAGCGACTTCCGGACTCCCGTGACCCGACCGAGCAAGTCGCCGCCCTGTTTGGCTTCGGCCAAGGGGAGCAACCCGTAGCCGATCTCGATGGCGAACACGTCGAGGTCGATCATCCGTCGGATGTCCTCGGCGATCCCGGGTTTGCCGCCAGCCGCCGGTGCGCCGCCCGGGGAAGTCCCGGAGCCTCCCGGCGACTTCGCGCTCGCCGGGCTCGCTGGCTTGGCGGTTGCCGCAGAGATCTCCGCACCTGCGGCATCAACCAACTGCTGCTGCTGGAGCACGCGGGCGAGGTAACCTCCGGCCAGCGCGAGGCCGAGGAAGGGCAGCGCGGGCATCCCGGGCATCAGACCGAAGACGGCCAGCATGCCTGAGGCGATTCCAATCGCGCGCGGATAGCGCACCACCTGCCTGCCGATCTGCTCACCGAGATTGCCGGTCCCGGCCGCCCGGGTCACAAGGATGCCGGCGCCCACCGAGACGATCAGGGCCGGAATCTGTGAGACCAGGCCGTCACCAATCGAGAGGAGCGTGAACTTCGTGGCTGCTTCACCGAGGCTCATGCCCATCTGCAGGACGCCGATTGCGAAACCGCCGATGACGTTCACCAAGGTGATGAGGATGCCCGCGACCGCGTCGCCACGCACGAATTTCGAAGCACCGTCCATCGCCCCATAGAAGTCCGCCTCCTTCTGCACCTTGACCCGCCGCGCGGTCGCCGTCGGCTCATCGATGATGCCGGCATTCAGCTCGGCATCGATTGCCATCTGCTTGCCCGGAAGGGCATCCAGCGTGAAACGTGCGCTGACTTCGGCAATGCGGCCCGCGCCCTTCGTGATCACCACGAAGTTGATCACGATCAGGATCACAAACACCACGAAGCCGACGATGTAATTGCCTTGGATGACGAAGTGCCCAAAGGACTCGATCACGTTTCCCCCGTGCCCGGTGGTCAGGATCAAACGGGTCGAACAAATGTTCAGCGCCAAGCGAAACAACGTGAGCCCGAGCAATAGCGTCGGAAAGCCACCGAACTCGGGCGGGTCCTTCACGTACACCACAATCAACAGGACGAGCAGGGAGAGTCCGATCTGCAGGGCCAACATGAAGTCCAGCACCAGGGCCGGCACGGGCACGAGCAGCATCAGGACGGTCAGAAACAGCGCACCGGTGAAGATGAGATCCGCACGTTTCAGGAGATCCACGGATCCGGAGCCGCTTGGCGAGCTTCCGGGGGAGAGAGACGGAGACGATGCAGGGGCCATGGGGGTCAGCGGAAAGGGATCGGGCTGGTTCGCTCAGGCGCACTCACGCAACGCGCGCGAGGGACGCGCCCTCCGCGGCCGCTCGGCGCTGGCGCAGTTCGTGGAAGTAGAGCCGATGGTGGCGATAGACGAACGCGAGGATCTCGGCGACGGCCTGGTAGAGGGGCTGGGGAATGGACTCTCCGACTTCACCTACCCGGAAGAGCATCCGCGCCACCGGCTTGTTCTCGACCATGGGCACCCCATGCTCGGCCGCGAGCGCCTTGATGCGCTGCGCGAAGCGATTCTCCCCCTTCGCCAGCACCACCGGCGCCGCATCGCGGCCCCGCTCGTACTTGAGGGCGATCGCATAGTGGGTCGGGTTCGTGATGATGACATCCGCCGTCGGCACGGCATCAAGCATCTGCCGCTGCATCAACCGCCGCGCCATGCGGCGCATCGCGCCCTTGAGAAACGCGTCGCCCTCCGACTGCTTGTGCTCCTCCTTCACCTCCTGGTGCGTCATCTTCATCTCCTGGAAGTTGCGATGGCGCTCGTACGCATAGCTCAACGCCGCAATGACCCCGAGTGCCAGAATCAGCTTGCCGAGAAACTCGAGCGTCGCCCGCTGCAGGAAGCCGCCAAGATACGCCGCCTCCACCGGCGCGCTAAACAGGGGATCTCCCAAGAGGCTCTGCGCGGAAAACCAGAGTACCACGCCGATCCCTACCGTCTTGCCAAAATCCGCGAGGCCATGAATCGCCGTCGTCCGCGAGAACATCCGCGTGAAACCGGCCACCGGGTTAAGTCGCTCGAATCGCATGCCCAGCGCCTTCGGCGTGAGTTGAAACCCCGTCTGTAATCCCCCCGCCAAGAGCGCCGCGACCAAGGATGCCAGCACGACCGGGGCGAGCACGAACGCCAGGAGACGTGAGCTCTCCGCCACTTGTACCGGAAGCGCCCGAAAGGGCTCCCTCCCCGCCGCCAAATCACCCCAGATCAGCGAGGACAAGGCCGCCAAATCACGCACCGAGGTTGCCGTCGC
>CAIOYO010000250.1 GCA_903862595.1 uncultured Opitutaceae bacterium
AGCCCCTCCCAGTCGCGCAACTGGACCGCCGGTGTGGTCTGGTCGCCCATGGGCAAGCTCAAGGGCCTCGAGGTGTCCGTCGACTGGTTCAACATCGACGAGCGCGATCTCGTGTCGAGCATCTCCTCCTCGCTCATCGTGGGCTCGGTCGAGCAGTTCGGTCCGGCCTCGCCGTACGCCTCGCTCGTCCGGTTCGGCGAGAGCGCCGCGGGTGAAACCTACTTCGGCACGGGCGCTCCGGTCACGAGCCCCGGCCAGATGTCGAGCCGCCCGTCCGACACCGTTTGGATCACCAACCAATTGGTGAACATCGCGGGTGTCTGGCAGTCCGGTGCCGACGTCAAGGTGTCGTACACCTATGATACGCAGTCTTGGGGCGTGCTCTCCAGTCGCCTCTCGGCGGTCTACCTGAACGACTACAATGTTCAGAGCCTCCCGACCCAGGACCCGTATGACTACGCCGGTTCCTACTCCGGTTCCAGCCTCTACGCCCGCTGGCGCGCCTACGCGCAGCTCGGCTGGCGCTACAAGAGCTGGAACGCCGGCGTGAACCTCGTGGTGATCCCGACCGTCACCGACGTCGCGACCCCGAACGAGCCGACCGTCAAGGCCTACCGCACCATCGATCTCCAAGCCGGCTATAACTTCTCCGGCTCGAAGAACCGCTGGCTCGAAGGTCTGTCGCTGAACATCGGTGCGAACAACGTGTTCAACGTCGATCCGCCCTTCATCGCTTCGGAAGGCAACCAGAGCCGCGACATCAATGCGTACGACCCGGTCGGCCGGTTCTACTTCATGGATGCCCGCTACAAGTTCTAAGGTAGCCTGAGCATGCATCCGCCGCATCGCGGCGGTTGACTGAAAAGGCCGGGTCCTTCGGGACCCGGCCTTTTTCGTGCTGGAAATCCGCCCTCTTCACCGCACGGTTTTCCCATGAGGCTTTCGTTCCCCCAAGTCGGCGGCTTGTCCGCCCGCCGGTGGCTGCTTGCCGCCACCTTGTCCGTCGTTTTCTCCCCCGTCGGTTTCAGCGACAAACGCATTCCGTTGCCTGAGGTTGAGGTGCGGACCCGTGAGCTGCTGCCGATGAACATCTTCTTCGACCAGCAGTCGATCGAGAGCGTCGTGATCTCGCCGGATGGCTCGAAGGTCGCCATGATCGCGCCGAACCAGGGCCGCTACAGCATCGCGGTCAAGGACCTCGCGACCGGCAACGTCACCGTGCCGGTGCACTTCACGGACGAGAACATTCGCAGCGTGTTCTGGAAGGGTCGCGATCGTCTGCTGTTCACCTCCGCGATCGCGGGCCACGAGGTGCCGCTGCTGGCTTCGGTGGACCTGCAGGGTCGCTCGTTGCGCCGCATCCTCGAGCCACGGCGCACGCAGGACGACTTCTCTCTTTTCTTCGGCAATCTCGTGGACCGCTTCCCGGAGAGTGATGACCACATCCTCATCTCCGGCTTCACCGAGGAACACGACGCACGGCGCATCAACCCGAGCGCCCCGCGCAATCCGACGCCGAGCATCTACCGCGTCAATGTGAAGACGGGCCGGCGCGCGCCGGTCGTCGGTCTCGACCGCGGCGTGAGCGCGGGGTGGTTCGACCGCAACGCGGTGCAACGGCTCACCACCGAGTTGGAGGGTGCGACGACGCTCTTCCGGATCCGCCAGCGCAACGACCAGCCGTGGCGCACGATCCAGTCCTTCCCGGCCGCTGATGAGCGCTGGGAGATCGCGGGTCTCCTCGCTTCAGGCGACACGGCCTACATCATCGACCAGACCACGGAGGATCGAGGCGTGTTGCGCGCCCTCGATGTCCGCACCGGCGAGTTCGTCTCCGATGTCTTCACTCCTCCCGCCGGCATGATCCGCCGCGCGGTGATGTCCCCGAAGCGCGACCGCCTGCTTGGCGTCGTGTACGAGGACGTGCTGCTGCGTACGCACTGGATCGACCCGCAGTGGGCCGCGATCATGAATTCCATCCAGGGCCAGTTCCCGCGCCATCTCCTGCTCGTCACGTCGATGGCGGACGACGAGAAGCGCTTCGTCATCCGTGCGTTCTCGGACCGCGATCCGGGGCAGTATTTCCTGGTGGAAATGAGCTCCGCCGGTCTGCGCCTGCAGGCCATCACCGCGGCTCGCCCGGCAATCAAGCCGGAGCTGATGTCGTCCATGACGCCGGTCGTCTACGCGGCCCGGGATGGCATGAAGATCCACGGCTACCTCACCAAGCCGCTTGGTCGCGAGAAGGACCGCGTGCCGTTGCTCATCATGCCGCACGGTGGACCGTTCGGGATCCGCGACACCTGGGGCTTCAATCCCGAGGTCCAGTTCCTCGCGAGCCGTGGGTATGCGGTGTTCCAGCCCAACTACCGCGGTTCAGGTGGCTATGGCTGGGCCTTCGAACGCGCCGGCTTCAGCGAGTGGGGCGCAAAGATGCAGGACGATCTCACCGACGCGGTGAAATGGGCGATCGCCGAGGGACACACCGCCTCCGACAAGGTCGGGATCATCGGGGCCAGCTACGGCGGCTATGCCGCGCTGGCCGGCGCGACCTTCACGCCGGACCTTTATCGCGTCGCGGTGAACTACGTGGGCGTCTCCGACCTCCGCTTGATCACGCGCTACGACCTGATCGGCGGGAGCGTCGCCGGGGCTTGGCTGCGGCGGGCGGTGGGAACGGATCCGGCCGTGCTCGCGGAGCGCTCGCCGGTTGAGCACGTCGCGAAGATCCAGATTCCGACGATGCACGCGTACGGTCGCAATGACCCGCGCGTGAAGTTCGAACACTGGGAAGTCCTCGAGCGCGAGCTCAAGAAACATGGCAAGGTTTACTCCGCGCTCATCGAGAACGAGGAAGGCCACGGCTTCGAAAAGGAGGAAACAGCGTTCGGGTACTACGGAGCCGTCGAGCGCTTCCTGTCCAAGTACTTTCCCGTGGAGTGATCCGCCTGAGCGGCCCGGTCGCCAGTCCGGTCACCGGGTCCGCTGCCCGCGTCCGAGCGGTGCCGGCATTCGCTCGCCTTGGCAAACGCCAGGCCGCGCGGTCAGGGCGCATGCCCCGCCGACTCCCGGCCGCGCCCGTCGGGGCTGTTGGTTGGCGTCACCCACGCGTACCCGCCGGGTGAGACGGACCTGCTGGGCGTTTACGGGAGTCGCGGGACTCCGCCGTGCGCTTCGCTCATGGTCCGACGTGGGGCCAATATCCGGAGGGGCCGACGGCCGATGGAGCTTCATGGCTGAAGCCCGTCCGCCGAGCCCTCCGTCTCAGCGTGATCCGGCGCGGCGCACCCGCACACGCAGGGCCGCGTCGGGGATCTTCAGGACGTGAGTCCCCAGAATGCCCGGGCGCAGAATGACTTCTGGCGAGGTAAGCACGGGGCCGCTGTAGCTACCGGCTTCGTCCATTTCCCAGACCTCGCCGTTTTCGAGCACGAAGGAGCGTCGGCCGTTGAAGGAGCGGAGATCGCCCTTCAGCCGGGTCGTCACCTCATCCGACGCCGCAGCCGGCGCCGCCTTGGGCTTTCTGGGCTCTTCGCCCTTGTCCTTCAGAAAGGGAATCCAAGAGCGTACCGAACGATTGGCCGCCGCGGCAGCCGACGGAGCGGGGGCCGAGGTTGTGTGGCTCGCATTGCCGGCAGCCGCGGTGGCGGTTGCCGCGGACGCGTCAGGCGTCGCGGGCGACCCCGCCTCACTGATCCCGGCCGTTCCGGCATCGCGGTTGCCAGACGGGTTCGATTGTTCCCGGTAACGTTCCACGACGGCGATGAGGGCCGCCCGTTCCTCGGCGCTGAGCTTGGCCAGGCCGATCGCGGCCTGTTCCTCGGGCGAGAGTTGGCGGGTGAAGTCCTGGGCTGGCAGCGAGGGCAGGAACAGGCCGGCGCAGGCGACTGCCCCGGCGACAAAGGAAAGGACGGAGCGCATGCCGCGATCAAGCCACGCGCTCGTTTCGGGGCAACGTTTTTGGCGGGGTGGGGCGGGGCGGCACGGCACCTCCGTGATGCGCCCTGGGGCAATGGATCTGCGGCCGTCAGCGCTGCCGCCGCTGGTGGCCGGGCTGGATGAGTTGGCTTCAGCGGGCGGCTTGATGCCGTACTGGCTCTCGCGCCGCAGGCGGCCCTCGGGAGCGCGTTGGCCAGCTGGCTCCGTCGTCCTGCGACGGGGGCGAGACCCTTCGAGGGCCCCACGAATCGCGTTTTTCTGACGTTCGGGGCCGGCTTGTCCCGGCGCGCCCCGTTGTCGGGTGACGCAAAAAAGCCCCCTCGGTGCCGAGGGGGCTTGGGATTGGAGCGGAGCCGCAGGGCTCGCCTCCGAGCTCGATTAGAACGGCAGGGACATCGAGACCTCGTAGGTCCGGCCGAGCGCACTGTGCAGGGCGCCGTTGAAGCCGAAGATCGTGTCGGAGAACGGAGGATCCTCGTCGAAGACGTTGCCGATGCCGCCGCTGATGCGCAGGCCCTTGCCGATACCGCGGAAGAGGCCCTTGCGGAACTCGTAGCCGCCGCGGACGTCGACCTTGGTCTGGGACGGGATGCCGTAGTAGACGAAGCCGGCGGCCGAGGTGTAAGTCAGGTTGTTGCCCGAGCGGTTCGATCCGAACTTGTCGAGGAACGTCGCGAACACCGAGGCCGAGTACGGGCCCTTCTGCCAGAAGACGGAGGCGTTGAGCTTCCACTTCGGCGGCGAGAACGTATCGCCCGCATCGTCCAGCTCCGGCAGGCCGGGCCGCACGTTGCGGATGGCCGCGAGGGTGTTGGAGGCCGTCGCGTTGACGGTGAAACGCCCGAGGCGCTCGGACGGAATGCGGTACTCGACGGAGTAGTCGACGCTCTCGTTGCGCACCTCGCCGAAGTTCACGAGCGTGGTGTCGACCGACACCAGGCGGCCCGGCTGCCCGAGCGGCACGTCGACGACCGGATCCGGAGTCGCGCGAACGACGCGGCCCGGGAAGGCGGCCTCGTTGTTCACGATGTTCTGCGCGGTAACAACCTGGATGACGTTGTTCTGGATCGTGCGGTAGTAGTTGACCGAGAAGTTTAGGCCCTTGGCGAACGGCGGCTCGAAGACGAGCCCGTAGAATTCGCTGGTCGAGGTTTCGGGCTGGATGCCGGGATTGGCGCCGCGCGTGACACTCACGCCGCTCGTCGACGCGGGAGTGCGGCGTGGGTCGGTGAATGTCGAGGTGAACGGCGCACCTGTGACCTGATACTCGGTCAGGCCTGGGGCGCGGAAGCCCTCGGAGTAGCTGCCGCGGATGAGGACCGGGAGGACCGGCACCCACGAGATACCCACCTTGGGAATGCTGGCGCTGCCGGCAGAGTCGCGATTCTCGTGGCGACCAGCGAGCTGGAGCTCGAGGCGCTGGAGCAGGGGACGGGCATTCTTGCGGCCGAAGATCGGAACGGAGAGCTCCGCGAAGCCCGCGAGGCTGGTGCGCGCGCCCAGCGCCTGAACGGTGGTCGCGACTGGCGTGACGGCTTGGCTGAAGGTGACGCCGAGGCTGGAATTCTTGGCGCGATCGCTGGAGACGCCCGTGGCCATCTTGATTGTGCCACCCCACCAGTCGATGACATCCCCGTCGAAGGTCAGGTCGAACGCGGTGAGCTCGGACGTGGTGTCGAGCGTGTTGTAGATCGCCATGCGCTCATAGATCGTCGCTTGGCTGATGCTGGAGGCGCGGGCGTCGATGAACGGATTCAGGCGCAGGGCGGGATCCGGGTTGGCGAGCGCGGCCGTGATCGCCAGGGTGTTGAAGTCGCGGGTGCGCTGCGAGAAGTCCTGATTCTGCCAGCCGAGCCCGAGGTCCCAGCGCCACGTGGCGCCGAGGTTACCGCGAACGCCGAAGAGCGCGTTTTCCGCGATCGTGTGCGTTTTCTGGGTCACCGAGCCGAACTCGTAGTGAATCATGCCGACGAGCACGTCTTGACCGAACGGATTGTAGGCAGCGGGGACGATCGTGGCGACGTTGCCGAAGCCCGAAGAAGCCGCCGCCGTGGAGACCGGAGGCTGCGTCGAGTACAGGCCCTGCGTGTCGGTCTTGCCGATGCGGAGGTAGGCTTCGACGCCCGAGGCGAACTCGTAGGAGAGGTTGGCGTTGACGCCCTTGCGCTCCGACGGAGAAACCAGGTCGAGGAAGGAAGCCGTGTTGCCGCGGCGGACGCCCGACGCGGTGAAGAGCGGTGCGCCGGTGGTCGCGTTGTAGCTGGTCGGTCCGACGGCGATGAAGCTGCCCAACGCCGGGGTCTGGCCCGCGCCCGCGGGCACGAGGGCTAGGGGGGTATTGAGACCGCTCACGGACATGCCGGTCAGCGTGCCGGTGCGGGCCTGCACCAGAGCCGGGTAGCCCCAGTTAAGACGCAGGTCGACGCCGGTGACCGGCGTGTTCGTGTTGTTATTGAAACCCTTGATGAAGCCGCGGTGGTCTTGGTTCTTGGAGAAGGCGCGCTGGCTGGCCTTCAGGTCAGAACGGTCATAGTAGTCGACCGTGACCGTGCCGCGGAGGCGGCCCTCGACAAAGCCGGAGGTCACCGTCGCTCCGCGCTCGCGCGCGCCGCCGTGCCACGTGCCCTTGTAGGTCGTGGTCAGCTCGTTGCCGACGTAGTTCTTCTTGAGGACGATGTTGATCACGCCCGCCACCGCGTCCGCGCCGTACAGGGCGGAAGCGCCGTCGGTGATGACCTCGACGCGCTCGATCATGCCGAGCGGGATCGTATTGAGGTCCACGAAACCCTGACGCGAATCCGTCGAACGGTTGCCCGCACCGGATTGCGCGACGCGACGTCCGTCGACGAGGACGAGCGTCGA
>CAIOYO010000251.1 GCA_903862595.1 uncultured Opitutaceae bacterium
ACTGACTCAAATCTGGAAGTCGACCCGCCCGGCGGCGTCGTGCAGCCCGCACTCGCGCTTCAACCCTCCGAAACGGGTCTGCTCCTCCGTCATCCCCGGTTGCAGCGGAGCCGAGCTATGCCAGTCGCCAAGCGACACATAGCCCTGCTCCCAAAGCGGATGGTACGGCAGACCGTGCTCCATCAAGTACCGATGCACCCGGCGATTATCCCAATCGAGAATCGGATGAACCTTCACCACGCGCTTCTGCGGCTGGACCACGCGCAGATTCTCGCGCGAGCCTGACTGGGAGCGACGCAGGCCCGCCAGCCACGCCTTCGCGCCCAATTCGCGGACCGCACGGTCCATCGGCTCCACCTTGTTGATCCGGTTGTAGCGCTCCAAGCCCGCGAGGCCCTGCTCCCAGAGCTTGCCGTGCAACGCCTCCTGACGCGCCGCCGTCGTGGCCGGCACGTAGGTTTTCAGATTGAGATGGAGCCGACGCGTCAGTTCGTCCGCGAATCGGTAGGTCTCGGGAAACAGGTAGCCAGTATCGATGAAAACCACCGGAATCCGGGGCACGATCCGCGTGACCAAGTGCAGCATCACCGCCGCCTGCACGCCAAAGCTCGTCGTCATCACGAGGCCATCGCCGTAGGCCGCGTACGCCCACTCGATCCGTGCCTCCGCCGAGGCGTTTTCCAGCTGCGCCCCATCATCGAGGGTCGGCTCCCACGGCACCCCACTCGCGGGCGCGACCGCCACCGCGGCGATGCCCGCTCCGGAGTCCGGCAACGAAGCCGGCATCTCGCTTACCACACCTTGCATTCCCCCGAAACTAGCCGCTGCGGCAGCGATTACCAGTAAATAAGGGTTACTTAGTAAACTAAAGAGTTAGAGTAAACTAAACCGCTGATTTTCAGCGTTTAAAGAAACTTAGAGCGCCGCCAATAAGCGCTCGATCTCGGCGCGCTTGGCCTGCTGGTCGGCCAACTGACGACGAGCGCCGTCCAAGACCGCCGGTGGGGCCTTGCTCACGAAGGCTTCGTTGGAGAGGCGGGCCTCGGTGCCGGCGATGTGCTTGGAGATCTGCTCCAGTTCCTTCTGGAGACGGGTCTTCTCCGCCGCCGGATCAACGCGGATGCCGGTGTCGAGGAAGAGCGTGCCCAGCGGGGTCACGACCGCCGGGAACGCCGGCTTGTCCGCGGTCCGTTGGATGACCGCTGCGCCCACGAGGCGGGCGAGCTTACCCGACGCCGCCTGCACCACGGACCACTCGGCGTCACCCATCAGCGCGAGGAACGTCACGTCGCGCTTCTGCGCGACGGACTGCTCTGCCTTGAGTTGGCGAGCGAGGCTGGCGACCTGCTTGAGAGTCTCCACGCGGCGGGAGGACTCGGCGTCGATGCGCACGCCGACCGCCCCGAGGCGCTCGACGAGGTCGGTGGCCCGCTCGATCCGCGCGTCCTGCAGGAAGGTACCCTCGGCTCCGTAACCGAGCAGGTGCCACAGTTCCTCGGTGATGAAGGGAGCGAACGGGGCGAACATGAGGAGGAACTCGCGGATGACGAGGTCCTGCATGGCGAGGACGTGGGCCTGCGCCGCCGGATCCTGCAGGCGCGCCTTCGCGACCTCGACGTACCAGTCGCAAAAATCGTTCCAGAAAAAGGAATACAGGCGCTGGGTCGCGCCCGCGAATTCGAACTCGTCGAACCCGCGCTCCACCACGCGCAAGGTATCGCCGAGCGCCGCGAGCAGCGCATGATCGTCGTCATCGAGCCGCGCGGGCTGGATCCGCGCGAGGATGGCGTCGAGGCTGCGGTTATCCGCCATCGGCCCGCTCATCTGGCGGAAGCGCGCGGCGTTCCAGACCTTGTTGCAGAAGTTCTTGCCGCCCTCGATGCGGTCCTCGTCGAACTTCACGTCCTGGCCAAGGGGGGCGATCTGCAGCAGTCCGAAGCGAAGGCCGTCAGCGCCATACTTGGCGATGAGGTCGAGCGGATCCGGCGAATTGCCGAGCGTCTTGGACATCTTGCGCCCGGACTTGTCGCGGACGATGCCGTTAAAGTACACGTGGCGGAAGGGAATCCGCCGGGCGAGTTCCTCGCGCGAGCGCGGCGCCTCAGGGGCCGTTGGCCGGCGCACCGCCGCGCCGGGGGCTGCCCGCAGTTCGTCGCCGGTGAACTCCAGCCCGGCCATGATCATGCGGGCCACCCAGAAGAAGATGATGTCTGCACCGGTCGCGAGGGTCGTCGTCGGATAGAAGCGGTCGTAACCCGCCGCGTTCATCGCGGCGCGATCCGGCCAACCGAGCGTCGCAAAGGGCCACAGCCACGACGACGCCCACGTATCCAGCACGTCCTCCTCCTGCTCCCAGTTCTGCGGATCGGAAGGGCCGTCAAGCGACACGTGGACCTTCGTCGGATCCGCGAGATCGGCCTCCGTCAGGCGCTCACGGTCGATGCCCTTGCGGTACCACACGGGAATGCGATGGCCCCACCAGAGCTGGCGGCTGATGCACCAGTCCTGGATGTTCTCGAGCCAGTTGAGGTACACCTTGCTCCAGCGTTCCGGATGAAACTGGATGAGGCCGTCACGGACCACCTGCTTGGCCTCCTCGACGCGTGGGTAGCGCAGCCACCACTGCTGCGTGAGGCGCGGCTCGATCGGCACGCCGGCGCGCTGGGAGAAGCCGACGTTGTTCTCGTAGGCCTTTTCCTCGATCAACACGCCGCTCTCGCGCAGGAGCTCAGCGGCTCGCTTGCGCCCGGCAAAACGCTCCAGGCCCGCGAGGCCCGGACCGGCCTCGGCGGTGAGCACGCCGTCCGGCTGCAGCACGTCGATGACGGGCAGTCCGTGCCGTTGACCAATCTCGAAGTCGACCTTGTCATGCGCGGGCGTGACCTTCAGCACGCCGGCGGCGAAGGCGGGATCCACCGCCGCATCGGCGACGATCGGGAGGGCCTCGCGCTGGCCAAGAGGGCGCCAGACCTTGCGGCCGATCAGCGCGCGGTACCGCTCATCGTCCGGATGCACCGCGAGCGCGACGTCGGCCGGGATCGTCTCGGGGCGGGTCGTCTCGACCGTGAGGTGGGTGAGCTCGCCGACCGGCTCCACCAACTCGTAGCGGAGCTTGTAGATAAAACCCTTCGTGGGCCGCATCTCGACTTCCTCGTCGGAGAGCGCGGTGAGCGACGCGGGGCACCAGTTCACCATCCGCTTGCCACGGTAGATGTGGCCCTTCGCGAAGAGGTGCACGAAGGAAGTCAGCACCGCGCGGCTGTAGCCCGGGTCCATCGTGAAGTGGGTGCGATCCCAATCGCACGAGCAGCCGAGCTGGCGGAGTTGCCGCAGGATGATGTCGCCCTTCTCGCCGCGCCAGTCCCAGACGCGGGCGAGGAACGCGTCGCGTCCGAGGTCCCGACGGGTCTTGCCCTCCTCCTTCTTGAGGTGCTTCTCGACCATCGTCTGCGTGGCGATGCCGGCGTGGTCGGTGCCGGGGATCCAGCAGGCCGATTTGCCATCCAAGCGCGCGCGGCGGATCAGCGCGTCCTGCAGCGTGTTGTTCAGCACGTGACCCATGTGCAGGATCCCGGTGACGTTGGGCGGCGGGATGACGATCGTGTACGACTCGCGGTCGGCGCGGGGCTGGCCCGCGAAGCACTTGGCCTGAAGCCAGGCGGCGTACCAACGTTCCTCAACCTCGCGCGCTTCGTAGCTCTTGGTGATCTCGGGCATGGGCTTGGACGGGTGAACCCGCAAGAGAACCGCCCGGAGGGGGCCGAGGCAAGCGACAAGCGGGAGACTCAACTTGGACATTGAAGGGGGTCGGGCCGCCCCCCGATGATCCTCATGTCCTTCCCCGGGGACGCCTCATGATCGGACGCATCCACAAGCACGCCCGCGAACGCCTCAACTTCGTCGGCGAGGTGCCCGTGCCGCAGCGCCTCACCGCCTGCAAGGCGTTCCTGCGGCTGGAGGGCGCGATGATCCGGATGCGGCACGAGGCCGGCGAGTCGGGCCTGTCCACCGCCCGCGCCCGCGCCGCGATGGTGGACCTGATGCTGTCCCACCTGTTCGATTACGCCGTCGCCTCCTACGAGCGCGCCCACGGACCCATGCCCATCCCGGTCGCCCTCATCGCCCAAGGGGGCTACGGGCGCTCTGAACTCAGCCCGCTCAGCGACATCGACGTCCTCTTCCTCTTCCCGTCCAAGGCCAAGCCCGCCGTCATCAAGCCGGTCCAGGAACATCTCAGCAACGAGATCCTCTACGTGCTGTGGGACTGCGGGCTGAAGGTCGGGCACGCGATGCGGACCGTGGACGAGACCTTCGCGGAGGCGCGGAAGGACATGCAGACCAAGACGGCGCTGCTGGAGTCGCGCCTCGTCGCCGGCACCCCTGCGCTGTACGACGCGTTCGCCACGGCGTACCGCGCGTTCTACTCGGAGGAAGATCCCAAGGGCTACATCGCCGTGCGCCTGCAGGACCAGGCGGCGCGCCGGGCGAAGAACGGCGATACCGTCTTTCTGCAGGAGCCCGAGATCAAAAATGGCGTCGGCGGCCTGCGCGACTTCCAGAACGCCCTCTGGATGGCGCGGGTGAAGCTCGGCATCACCGCGATCGACGAACTGGCCGCGCAATCCTACCTACAGCGCAACGAGGCGCGCGACTTCCAGCGCGCCTACGACTTCCTCCTGCGCGTCCGCAACGAACTGCACTTCCAGAGCAAGCGCCCGACCGACCTGCTCACGCTCGACATCCAGCCCAAGATCGCGCTCGGCCTCGGGTACACGCACCACGACATGCTCGGCCGGGTCGAGCAGTTCATGCGCGACTACTACCGGGCCGCACAGACGATCCACCGCGTCGCCAAGCTGATCGAGAACCGCCTCGCGCTGACGCTGGAGACGCCGGACAAGAACCGGATCTCGTTCCGCGACCTGATCCGCGCGCGCAAGCTGGAGCGCACCAAGCGCATCGACGGCTTCATTCTCCGGGGCAGCGAGCTCGCGCCCGAGACCAGCGACGTCTTCCGGCGCGATCCCGCGCGCCTCATCCGCGTCTTCCGGCACTGCCAGCAACTCGGCGCCCAGCCCGACTTCGCCCTGCAGGCCCAGATCCGTGAGTCGCTCCCGCTGCTCACCCGCCAGGTGCAACGCTCACCGGATGCGTGCATCTCCTTCCGGGCCATCCTGGAGGAGGCCGGCGCCGTGTTCCCGACCCTCTCGCTGATGCACGAGCTCGGCGTCCTCGGTCGCTTCATCCCGGAATTTGACGAGCTCACCTGCCTCGTGCAGCACGAGTTCTACCACCGGTACACCGCAGACATCCACACGCTGCACGCGATCCGCGAGCTCGACCAGATCTTCACCGACGCCTCGCCGCTCAGCCAGAAATACCGCGCCACGCTACACGAAACGGGCTCCCCGACCCTCCTTTACCTGATTCTCCTGCTGCACGACATCGGCAAGGCGCGCGGCATCAAGGGACACGCGGAAAGCGGCGTCGCCATCGCCGCCCCGATCTTGGAGCGCCTCGGCATCGACCCCTCCAGCCGCGAGGTGGTGAGCTTCATCATCCGGCAGCACCTCTTGATGACGCGCTTCTGGCAGAAGCGTGACGTCGATGACCCAGCCACCGCCGCCGCCTTCGCGGAGGCCGTCATCGACACCGAGCGTCTGCGTTACCTGTACGTCCACACGTTCTGCGACGCGCGGGGCACGGCGGCGGGACTCTGGAACAGCTACAAGGACACCCTCCACAGCCAGCTTTACCAGGTCACGCTGGAGCACTTCATCCACGGCGCGGCCCTCGCCACGCGCCATTCGGAACGCCGCCAGCGCACCCTGGAGGATCTGCTCGCGCGCGGCATCCCGGACGTCAGCGCCACGGAGATCCGCGCGCACTTCGACCGCCTGCCCGAGCGCTACTTCCTCCACACGGACGGCACGGACGTCTCCCTCCACATCCGGATGGTCCACCGCCTGCTCCACGCCGCCTTCGAGGAGGGCGCTGCCTGCTCGCTGCAACCGGTGATTGACTGGAAGGACGACCTCAATCGTTCGCTGACGATCGTCAATGTGGTGACTTGGGATCGCCCAGGCCTCTTCTACAAGCTCGCCGGCGCCCTGAGCGTCGCCGGTCTCTCGATTCTCAGCGCCAAGGTCCACTCCCGCAGTGACCACGTGGCGATCGACACCTTCCACGTTGTCGAGCCGGGTCGTGGCGTGGTCCAGAGCGCATCGGCCCTCGAAGCCTTCGCCCGCAGCGTCGACGTCGCCTTGGTCCAGAACAAGGATCTCTACCCGGACATGGTGGCGCAGGCCCGCAAGCTGGCCGCCGCCTCGCGGTTCAGCGCCGCTGCCAAGTCCGGAGAGACCCTGCACGCCTCGTTTCCCTCCACAGTTGACGTGTACCACGACGCTACGATGGCGCGCACGATTGTGGAGGTGCAGGCGCGGGACGAGATCGGGCTGCTGTTCCGGCTCGCCAAGGTGATCAGCGACCAAGGTCTGGACATCTCGTTTGCGCGCATCGGGACCGAACGCGGCGTAGCCATCGATACGTTCTACATCGAGGACGATGCCCATCAGCCGGTCGCCGATCGCGGCCGCCTCCAGACGCTGCAGGCTGCGCTTGCACAGGCCATCGCTCCCCTTGAGCCCGCAAGCCAAGGCGCCGATGCGCCGGCGACCGCTACGGCCTCGCCGGCGCCCCGTACGAGCGCCGGAGGCTAGGCGCGCAAGGCCTGGCCGAGCTCGCCGAGCAACCGGGGGACGGCCGTCCACGGGTCCTCGGAAGACTCGTACTCCAGCGCGACCCAGCCTTGGTAGCCACCGTCCCGCAGGAGTCGCGCCAGGCGGCGAAAGTCAGCGGGACGGGCAGCCGCGCCGTTGCGCGCGTGCGTGAGGTCGGTCTTGATCTGCACGTTGACCGCGTACGGCACGCACTCTGCGAAGTCGCGGTAGGGATCGTCCGTGCGAAAGTTGCCGGAGTCGAGATTCACGCCGACCCACGGACTCCGCACCGCCCGAACCATCGGCAGCAACGTGGACGCACTGCCGATCGAATCATGGTTCTCCAGTCCGAGGAAGATCCCCCGGCGACCGGCGTACTCGCCACATTCCTCCAAGGCCGAGATCACATCGCGATCCGCCGCCTCGCGCGACTGCTCGCTCGTCACCCCGGCGAAGACGCGCACGTGCGGGGCTCCCAGCAGCGCGGCCCAGTCGATCCAGCGCTTGGTCTGCGCGATCTCAGCCTCGCGCCGCGGCCCGGCGGGATGGGAGAAGTTGTTGCCGATCGCCGTGCCACTCACGCTCACACCGCGCAGGAAGCAGTGACGGCGCAGCGCGATCGCCGCCGCATCTCCTTCGTCGGCGACGAAGTAGCTCGTGAGCTCGGCGCCCTCGCATCCATGCTCGGCGCAGACGTCGACGAACCGGGCCAGGTCGATCGCGCGACCGGCCGGAACCCGGGCATTGGGACGGCCGCGCACGATTGGAAAGTAGTCACGGAAGGAATACGCCGCGAGACTCAGCCGCAGGCGCGGGGCACCCGTGCGGGCGAATCCGGCGCGGGCCGCGGACGGGGATCCGGCAGCCGCCCCGGCAGACAACCGAGCCACCGGAAGTGCGGCCAGCGCCGCCCAACCAGCCAGACCCAAGAACTCCCGGCGCGTGGCGCCCGGGAGCGAGACCATCTCAGCACTCACGACGAAGTCGCCGGGGCCGCGGGCACGCTGCGGCCGAACTCCTTCAGAATGGCGTCGATCTTCGCCACCTTCTCCGTGAGCGGACCGGCCGGATGCAGGCCGGCATGGCGCACGGTGCCGTCCGGCGCGATGATCGCCACGTAGGGAATGCCCGAGATGCCGTAGTCGGGATTGAAAACCTCCTCCTTGCTGAAGGCCACGGTCCAGTTCATCTGCTTCGCCTTCATAAACTCCGGCATCAGGGCCATCTCCTTCTCCGGATTGCCCTTGGTATCGACGCGGCCTCCTTCCAGACCGGCTACGAAACCCTGCAGGCTCGTCACGCCGATGACGACGACGTCGGAACCGCGGTAGTGGTCAACCAGGGCTCGAACGTTGGGAAACGAGGCGATGCACGGACCACACCACGTCGCCCAAAAGTCCAACACCACGACCTTGCCGCGCAGTTCGGAAAGGGTCTTCGGACCCTCATTGCTGCGCCACGTGAAATTCAGTTCCGGAGCCGGCTTTCCGGCCAATCCCGCCTGGGTCGCCGCCGCCTTCGCGGCTCGTTCCATCTGGCCGATCAGGCGCTCGCCATTCGCGGCCGCCTTCGTGCCGGGATAGCCTGCAATCAGGTCCTTGAGCAGCGCGATCGCCGCCGCCTGATCATCCAACACCTGCGCAAAGAAAGCCCCCTTCATGAAGAGGATCTGCGCCACCTCGTCCGACTTATTGCCGGCGTACTTGGCCAACAGGCTGTCGAACTCCGCGATCTCCGCCGCGAGTTCGGTCGCACTCTTCTGCCCGGCCCGAACCTTGGTCATGATCCGCGCGCGCAGATCATTCAGCTCCGAGCTGGGCGTCACGGCGGCGGGCGCGGCCGGCGCAGTTGCCGGAGCCGCCGTCTGGGCGACAAGGGGCAGCGCCGGAAGGAGGCTGCCAAGGAAAACGCAGGCAAGGCGAAGGGAGAGGTTCATGGGGAGGGGAGAGACCCCGAGGCTGCCAAAGCACCTGCGACAGCGCAAGCCACGGGAGCGGCGGGCCCGCGTCGGCCGCACCCCTTTCGACTGGCGATCGAGGTCGATCCGCGCTGACCTCGGGCGCGGCCACCGGAGTGGCCCTCGATCCGCTACCATGCTCCCTCCCCTTCCCGCAGCTTGGCACCCACTCCTGCACGCGGCGACCCAGACTCCGTCCTTTCGGGCGCTCGAGGCGTTCCTCGCGGCGGAGGCAGCCGAAGGCCAAGTCGTGCTCCCGCCACCCGCCGATCGGTTTCGGGCCCTCGAACTCACGCCACCAGACGCTGTCCGGGTGGTGCTGCTCGGTCAGGATCCCTACCCTACGCCGGGTGACGCGCACGGGCTGTGCTTCTCCGTCACGCCGGACCGACGCACCCCGCGCTCCCTCCGCAACGTGTACCGCGAACTCGCCGCCGACGTGCCCGGTTTCCGCGCTCCGGACCATGGCCATCTGGAAGCCTGGGCCCGCCGCGGTCTGCTGATGCTCAACACCGTTCTCACCGTCCGCGCTCACGCCGCCCACTCACACCGCAAGCAGGGCTGGGAGGACTTCACCGACCACATCATCGCCGCCCTCAACGCGCGCACCGCGCCCGTGGTCTTCCTGCTCTGGGGCAATGCCGCCCACGCCAAAGCCGATCTCGTCACTGCGGACCGCCACGCCATCGTCCGGGCCGCGCATCCGTCTCCGCTCTCCGCCCGCCACTTTCTCGGCTGCCGCTGCTTCTCCGCGGTCAACCAACACTTGGAACGCTGGGGCCAACCGCCCTTCGACTGGAGCCTGCCCGAGGCCGCTCCAGTCGAAGGCCGCTTGTTCTAGAAGGATCAGCGCTCGTTGACCCGCAGCTCAAGCCAGACGATCTGCTGCGAGGCGTGGGTATCCGACTGACGGACACTGACTGAATTCTCTCCCGCGAGCAGGAGGGCCGGCTCCACCTCGAAGCGCAGCGCGCGCTGCACGCCGCCGAGTCCGGCGAGGTCACGCAACTCCTGCGGAGCACCAAGCGCACGGCCATTCACCGCCGCCTCCAGCACCGCCGCGGCGACGCCCTCCCGCGCGGCCAGACCGACCACGAGGGAAGCTCGGGTCACGTCACCGGTGCCGCCGGTACGAACACGGAAGACACCGCCGCCTTTTGCCTCGACCGGAAGCTGAGCGCCGTTCGGAAAGCCGGCCGGCACCGTATCGCGATACGTCAACGGATGGCGGCGGGACTGACCAGCAATCGCCTTGGCCGAGAGTCCGAAGTGGATCAACCGCGCATACTCCTGCTCGCTCACGGGACGTGTCTGGCTGTCCATCCAATTGAAGAGGTAAAGATTGTCCGCCCCCCGTTCGCGCGCAGCGGCGGCGAAGCCGCGCAGCGACGCAAGATCGTTGGCCACGGACTTGCCGGTGGGCCACGCCCGCAGATTGTGCTCGATTCCGGGAATGACGAGGACGCGCGCCGCATCCGCACCCAAACGCTCGCGCCACAGGTCCACGGGAATATCGAGGTCCGACGTGGACCAGAACGGGCACGGAATGAGCCAGTCCACCCATCCCTCGCGCGCCCACGCGAGGGCGTCCATCCCTAGGCCAGCTGCCGCATCCGGGTGCGCTGGGATGCGCACGGCGAGCAGAATCCGGCGTCCCCGCTTCTCGGACCACTGCTGGCGCAACGCATCGACCTCGCGCATGAAGGCGGTGAGAACGTGCTTCTCCTCCGCCTCGCGTCCGGGAGTGAGGTGATATCCAAACCGCATCCAGTCGATCTCGAAGCCATCAGGGTCGTAGCGCTCAAACAACTCGCGCAGGAAACTCATCTGGTGCTCGCGCACCTCGGGATGAACGTAGTTGAGCGCCTGATTTGTCCACGGGGTCGTCGGCCCCTCCGGCATCCGCCGCAGGCGGGGATGCGTGCGCCAGAACTCCGAGTGCAGATAGCTCTTCGGATCGTCGGCCGCGTGGACATCATTCATGCGCATCGAAATCCACGGCGAGATGCCGTGTCGGCGGGCGCGCGCGATCCATAACTGGTAAGGATCGATTCCGGCCTGATCGAGGCGGAGCGCATTGCGCGGCCAAAGCCCCTGCGGCACCACGCCATCAACCGGCTCCCAGATCGCATCGCGCGCGCGACTGCGCACGCTCGAGCGCATCGAGTTCGGATTGAGGAACAGGTGCGTCACCGCCCCACCCGCGTACTTGTCGACCCACGCCTCCACCCCCTCCCGGGTCATGTCCGATTCCGGACGGGAACCGAAGAAGTGACTATTGTCCTCGTTGATGATCAGCAGGTCGCGTGGACGGGCCGGACCGGCCTCGGCAGCCCAGAGCACCGGGCAGGCACCGACAATGCAGACGAGGAAAAGGGCACGGAGAGTAGCCAGCATGAGAGAAAAAAGCCGCCGAGAGTTTCTTCCGCGGTTGCGAATGGCAACCGGAAGAATCCCTGTATTGGCCACCGCGGCCACAAACGATGATCGATTGCATCTTCCCCGCAGCGTCGAGTTTCAGACGAGGATTGACCCGACGAGAGGACCCGAAAGTCTCCCAAGGTCGCTCGCCCGTCCCCCGATCCCCCGGCGAGTGACCCTTTCTCAGTTTCATGCCCATTCCCCGCCCTGCCCGAGCAACAGGGTCTGACTCGATGGAACCGCGTCCCCTCGCCATGACGAAGCGGCTGCTGCTTGCCGCCGTCACCCTGAGCGTCGCGGTCGCGGCGACGTTGACCAAAGCGCCGGAGCACCGCTTGCAGGCGCCGGATGCGGTGATCGCGCAGGCAAATCCGCCGCGGCACGAGCTGGCCCCCGAGACGCTGCCCTTCCACCGCGAGCGCTGGCTCTCTCCGGAGGGTTACACGCGCTCGGTGCACTGCAGCATGGTCTCGCTGCTGCCGGACGGTAATCTGATCGCAGCGTGGTACGGGGGTCAACGTGAGGGTTCCGGGGACGTCGCGGTCTTCACGGCACGTTGGAACGCCGGAAATGATGTGTGGTCGCCACCGCAGCGCGTGATCGACCGCGCGCAGGCGGAGTTCGAGCTGGACCGTCCCGTGAAAAAACTCGGCAACACCGTAGTGTTTCCCGACCAGCACGGGACGCTCTGGATGGTCTACGTGAGCGTCATGGTGGGCGGCTGGTCCGGTTGCTCGCTCAACATCAAGGCGTCATTGGACAGCGGCCAAACCTGGGGAGAGAGCCAGCGCCTTTCGCTCAATCCGTACATGAACCTGAGCAGCCTGGTGCGGAGCCGACCGGTCTACGCCAGCGACGGCCGCATCGGGTTGCCGATCTACCACGAGATGGCGCTGAAGTACCCGCAGGTGCTGTGGCTCGATGCGGAGCCCAAGGGCCAGCTGCGCAGCTATGAACTCCGCAGCTTGTCCGCCGAGTCGGAACTGCTCCAGCCGGTCCTCGTTCCCTTGGGCCAGGACCGCATGCTCATGCTCCTGCGCGACGGCCGACCGGAGCGCACCCTACGCACCGCTTTCTCCCGCGACAACGGCTGGACCTGGTCGCCGACCGCACCAACCTCGCTGCCCAACCCCGATGCCGCCGTGGATGCCGTGCGCCTGCGCGATGGCCGAATCCTGCTCGCCTACAACGACGCGACCGCGGGCCGCGACTCCCTCCGGCTGGCGGTTTCGACCGACGCCGGGGCGACGTGGACCCCCGGGCCCGTGATCGAGCACGAGCCCAAGCGAGAGTTTTCCTACCCGTCGATCGTCGAAGATTCGCGAGGCCGTATCCATGTAACTTATACCTGGAGACGCGAACGGATCAAACACGTCGAGTTCAACGCCGTCTGGCTGGATCAAGCCACCCTACAGCCGCGCTCGCTCGCCCAGCGATGAACGACCTGCCCTCAACGCTGCTGCATCCCATCGCACTGACCAGCGTGCTTTGGCTGACCCTGAACGGGATCACGGCGCGAATCCTCGGCCGGCCCATCGGTCCGCGTCTGCAGGCCGCATGGGGCCTCGTCTCTGTCGGGCTCCTCTTTGTTCCGGTCGGACCGGTCTCGCTCGGACGCTGGGTTGAGAGCTTTTTCCCGAATCCAAGCCTCCTTGGAATCGCCTTCGCACTCGCCCTCCTGTGGCGCAACCTGACCCAACGCGAACTGCTCCGCCCTGCCGACATCCGGGCCCTGCTGGCGATCGCGGCAATCGGCGGCTCGCTGCTCTACCTGAATCCCCTGTGGGGACGCGCGGTGGACTTCTACTATTTCGGATGGCGCAACGGTCCGGCGATCTGGACGATCACCGCCCTAGCGCTCTTTCTCCTGGCGGTCGGCAACCGTGTCGGCGTGGTGCTAACGGCCGCACTGGCCGCCTTTGCCATGAGCACACTTGAGTCCGAAAACGCCTGGGACTACGTGGTCGATCCCCTGATCTGGCTGGTCGCACTCGGCACCTTCGGCCTGCGGGCCGCGGCCGCCATCCGGCGGCGCTGGACGGAGGGCGGAGCGCAGAAAGCCGGGGTCGAGGCCACCGGCGAGCGACGTACGGAGGCCGTGGCCAGCGTGCCTCGATCAGCGCCGGCGGACCTCTAACCCGGGAGCCCGGGGGTGGATCAGCGGACCGCTGACGCGGCCGCGACCAACTCGAGGAAGCTGCGGGACTCCAGGCTGGCGCCGCCGATCAGGCCGCCATCGATGTCACGCTGGGCGAGAAGTTCGGGGGCGTTCGCGGGCTTCATCGAGCCGCCGTAGAGGATCCTGACCTTCTCCGCGGCGTTCTCTCCGTACCCCTTCGCGAGCAGACTGCGGATGAACGCATGCACCTGCTGCGCCTGCTCGGTGGTGGCGACCTTGCCCGTGCCGATGGCCCAGACCGGTTCGTAGGCGATCACGACGCTGGAGATCTGATCTTTGCCGACGCCCTCGAGGCCTGCCTCGACCTGCGTCTGAACCACCCGCAGCGTCTCGCCCGCCTCGCGCTGCCCCAAAGTCTCGCCGACGCAGAGGATCGGCTTCAACTGACCCTTCAGGGAAGCGATGACCTTCTGGTTGATGAAGCTGTCCGACTCCTGGAAATACGAGCGACGCTCGCTGTGACCCAGGATGACATAGCTAGCGAACAGCGAGCGCAGCATCCCCACGGAAATCTCGCCCGTGTAGGCGCCGCTCGCCTCCGGGTGCACGTTCTGGGCGCCGAGGCGCACGCCGGAGCCCTCGAGGACGCGGCCCACGGACTCCAAGGCGGTGAACGGCGGGCATACGACCACGTCGACGTCGGTCTGCTTGCCGGCCGCGGCGACGATCTCCTGCACCAAGGCCACGCCATCGGCCGAGGTCTTGTTCATCTTCCAGTTGCCAGCGATGAGTTTCTTGCGAAGCGGTGACATGGTGGGAAAAGCGTGGGAGCGATGACTCAGGATTCGAGGAACCGGACGCCGGGGAGCACCTTGCCCTCGAGGAACTCGAGGCTGGCTCCGCCGCCGGTCGAGCAGTGGCTGACCTTGTCGGCGACCTTGAACTTCTTCGCGGCCGTCGCGGTATCGCCACCGCCGACCACCGTCGTCGCGCCCAGCGTGGTGGCTTCCGCGATCGCGGCAGCCATGGCCTTGGTGGCCCCGGCGAACGCGTCGAACTCGAAGACACCGGCTGGGCCGTTCCACACGATCGTCCGCGAGCGCAGGATCGCCTCGCGGTACAGGGCGATCGACTTCGGGCCCGCATCGAGGCCCATCCAGCCGGCCGGGATCCCGGACTCGTCGCTGGCGGGACGCGTGGCGGCGTCGGGGGCGAATCGATCCGCCGCGACGTAATCGACGGGGAAGGTCAGCCGCACGCCGCGCTCCTTCGCCTTGGCGACGAGCTCCGGGACCAGCTTGGCGCCCTCCTCGTCGAACAGGCTCGTGCCGATTTCCATGCCGTGCATGACCTTCTTGAAGGTGTAGGCCATGCCACCGCCGATGATGACTTCGTCGGCCTTCTCCAGCAGATTCTTGATCAGCGGGATCTTGTCCGCGATCTTCGCCCCGCCCAGAATGGCGAGCAGCGGACGCTGCGGATGCTCCAGTACCGCCGCGAACGCCTTCAATTCAGCCTCCATCAGGAAGCCCGCCGCCTTCTGCGGCAGGTTGACCCCGACGATCGAGGAATGCGCGCGGTGGGCGGTGCCGAACGCATCGTTCACGTACACATCCCCCAGTCGGGAGAGACTGGCGCGGAACGCGTCGACGGCCGCCTTGTCGGCCTTGAGCGACGTGCCATCCTCGAGCTTCACCTTGCCCTCCTCCTCGATGTGGAAACGCAGGTTCTCCAGCAGCAGCACCTCGCCGGGGCGTAACGCCGCCGCGGCCTGCTCGGCCACCGGGCCCACGCAGTCCGACGCGAAGGCCACCGGACGGCCGAGCAGCGACTGCAATTCCGTCGCGATCGGGCGGAGCGAGAACTTGGCGACCGCCTTGCCATCGGGCCGGCCCAGATGGCTCGCCAGCACGACCGAGGC
>CAIOYO010000252.1 GCA_903862595.1 uncultured Opitutaceae bacterium
GAAGGTCTTCAACTCGTCGCCGGGAAGGCTGACGGTCGGGCTGTCCTCGAGATTGGCGAGGCCGACGAAGCCGAGCGTGTGGGCCGCGGCGGAGTTGAAGGGGTAATGGCGCGCCGTGGTGGTGTACACCTGCAGGGCGGAAGTGACCGGGAGTTGCTCGAGCAACCGCGCGTACTCGTCCGGATGAAGATCGTCGACCAGGATGTAGGGGAGGAGGAGTTGGCGGCGGAAGTGCCGCGTCAGCGCCTGGCCGTCGAGCGTCTCGGCGCGATCGAGTCGTCGGTTCACCTCGTCGAGGTAGCGCTGGACGACCGTGAAGCGGGCGATCTGCTCGAGTTCTCCCGAAGAGGGGAGGTTGCGGTCGTCGGACTCGCGATAGGCGCGGCGGATCTTGAGGAATTCCGTGCGGAACTCGCCGCGGAGCTCGTCGAGGTTGAGCGTGACCGCGAAGCGCGGGCGGTTGCCGACGAGCAGGCGGCCGTCGCGGTCGTAGATATTGCCTCGAGGACCTGGAGTGAGAACGCGCCGCTGATTCTGCACCCGCTCCAAGTCATGGTAGACGTTGGTCTTGATCAGCTGCTGGTAAGCCAGTCCGGAAGTGACCGCGAGGCAGGCGAGGGCGAGCAGACCGTGGAAGACGAGGAGCCGCGGATTATACCCGCGGTGAGTCTCCACCAGACTGCCGGATCGATCTGCGGACGACGTAGGCATGTCCTCAGGTCATGGGTAGCTGCGCGGCCCCGGTTCGGCGGGAGCGGCGACGCCCGCGATTTCCAACGCTTTCGCTTGGAGGGCGAGAAACCACGGTGCGACGAGCGCGAGCGTCAGCTGGGAGGCGATCAAGTCGCTGAAGACCCTGGAAGTGAGGCCACCGGCGTCGGGAAGCAGGCGCACGGCGACGGCGCTCACCGCCAGAAAAAGGCCGAGGTTCGCGATGAGGATCACCATGACGGTGATTAGGCCTTCGTGCCGGTTCAGACGGTGACGCACGTGCTGGATGAAGATCACTGCCGTTGCGAACACCACGGCATGGGTTCCGAAGGGCAGCGGGGTGCCGACATCGTGCAGGAAGCCGGCGGCGAACGCGCCGATCAGGGCCTCCCGTCGCTCGAAGTGCAGCGCGGAAAAACCGACGAAGAGACCGCCCATGAAGAGGGCGATGCCCCATGGGGTGAGTTCGTGGTTCACCTGCGAGACCAGACCCCAGAGCAGGAACTGGGTGAAGAAGAAGACGATCGTGCGCCGCATGGGTGGCCTCGAATCAATCTGCCCGCTCGGGCACGAGCACGGTCACCTCGGTGAGTTCGGCCAGGCGGCTGTCGAGTCGCACCTCTCCGGTTTTGAAGAGGCCGTCGGTGCTGGTTTCGAGGCGGGTGATTTCCCCGATGAACAAGCCGGCAGGAAAGACTCCGCCCAATCCCGACGTGACGATCCGGCGGGGCATCACCTCGCTGGCGGAGGCGTCGGTGGGGACGTAGTCGACGATTCCGCGGGCGGGCCCGAACGCGGGATTGTTCCCGCCCTGAAAGCTGAGCGGCCGAGAGTCTCCCTCCAGCGTGGCGGCGATGCGCAGGGTCGGGCTGCTGATCAGGTCGACCACGGCGGTGTAGGCATGGACCTCGGCCACCTTGCCCACGACGCCGCCGCTGAAGATGACCGGCGACCCGACCGTGATGCCGTAGTTACGCCCCTTGCGGATCGTCAGGCGCTGCCACCAGGCGTTGAAGTCGCGCCGCGCGACCCGTGCCGGCTCGCTGCGATAGCCCGGCAGCGTCGGAATGCGGAGCAACGCCTCCAGTCGCGCCACCTCGCGCCGCAGCGTCTCGGTTTGCTGGAGCGTGACCTCGTAGCTTGCGTTCAGCCGAGCCAGGTCGCGTCCGGCAGCAATGAGGTCGTGCCTCGTCCGCGTGCGCAGCGACCAAAAATCCTGGAGGTCGCGCACGTGCGACGCGGCCACGCTGACGGGCGCCTGCAGCTCGAAAAAACTGATGCCGAGCACCCGCTTCACCAGCGTTGGGACCAGCAACCATCCGGCGAGGAGGAGGCCCAGAATCAGGAAGGGCCGGCTGGCGTGGAAGCTGCGGTGCGGCACGGGACGCGGGACCGGTAGGGAAGCAGCCGCGGGGGGCGCGCGGGACGACCCGGCGGTCCGCCGCCCACGGGCTGGTTCAGACGTTCTGGATTACCCAGTTCAGGTCGTTGAGCACGGCGCCGGTACCGTTGGCGACGGCGGAGAGGGGATCCTCGGCGACCGTCACCGGGAGGCCGGTCTTCTCGCTGAGGAGGCGATCGATCCCTCGGATCAGCGAGCCGCCGCCGGCCAGAACGAAGCCGCGGTCCACCAAGTCGGCGGAAAGTTCCGGCGGGCAGCGCTCCAGCGTCGTGCGCACCGCATCGACGATCGCGCCGATCGTGTCGCTCAGCGCCTCGCGGATCTCCTGTGACGTGATGTGGATCGTCTTGGGCAGGCCCGCGACCGAATCACGGCCCTTGACCTCCATGGTCAGTTCCTCGTCGAGCGGGTACGCCGAGCCCACGCGGAGCTTGATCTCCTCGGCGGTGCGCTCACCGATGAGGAGATTGTAGGCCCGCTTCATGTAATTGATGATCGCCGCGTCGAGTTCGTCGCCGGCGATGCGGATCGACTTCGAAAAGACGATGCCGGAGAGGGAAATGATCGCGATCTCCGTGGTGCCGCCGCCGATGTCGACGATCATGTTGGCTGCTGGCTCGTCGATCGGCAGGCCGACGCCGATGGCTGCGGCCATCGGCTCGGGAATGGTGATCACGTCCCGCGCGCCCGCGCGCGTGGCCGAGTCCTTGACGGCGCGCTTCTCGACCTCGGTGATGCCCGAGGGAATCGCGATGACTACGCGCGGCGCGACTCGCAGCGCGTTGCTGTGGACCTTGCGGATGAAGTAACGCAGCATCGCCTCCGTCACGTCGAAGTCGGCGATCACGCCGTCTTTCATCGGACGGATGGCGGTGATGTTGCCCGGCGTGCGGCCCAGCATGCGCTTGGCCTCGTCTCCCACCGCGCGGACGTGACGGGTGTGCGTGTCGATCGCGACCACGGAGGGCTCGCGCAGGACGATGCCCTTGTCGCGGACGTACACCAACGTATTGGCGGTGCCGAGATCGATGCCGATGTCGTTGGAAAAGTAGCCGAGCAGGTTGGACATGGGGCGTTGCGGGGCTTGGCGCCGCCGGAGTTCAAGTGTCCGACAGCCCCTGCGGGTGTCAACGGGCGAAAGGGCCTTGGCAGGTGTTTTGCAGTAGCCGGCGAGGATTGTTTCCGGGACGTTTCCGAGGCGCTCGGGTCGTGGCTCGACAGCCTTCGGTCGGATGTGTTGGCTGCGCGCATGCGGTTTGTCCTTCCTGCTTTCTCCTCCTCTCGGAGATCGCTGCGGGTCGCGGTTTCCGGATCTGCGGGCCGCCGTGCCTTCACGTTGCTTGAGGTCTTGGTCGTCTTAGCGATCATCGGCCTGCTGGTGGGCTTGGCGGTGAGCAACGTCACCGGCATCCTTGGCGGCAATCAGGTCAAGGTGACGCAGATGTTCGTGCAGACGACGATGAAGACGCCCCTCACGGCGTTCCGGCTCGACATGGGCGACTTCCCGTCGACGGCGGATGGGTTGGCCGCGCTCGTGACTGCACCGCCGAACAAGTCGGACCGCTGGGGCGGTCCCTACCTGGAGGTCAAGGGTGGCAAGTTGCCGCTCGATCCGTGGCAGGAGCCCTACCAGTACCGCTATCCGGCCGTGAAGAACAAGACGGGTTACGACTTGTGGTCGAAGGGTCCGGACAAGACGGACGGCACGGCGGACGACATTGGGAATTGGTGAACGCATGGAGTGGGGCGCGCGACACTCTCGGTCGCACTCGCGCCTGGCGCGCGCGTTCACGATCCTCGAAGTCCTGCTCGCGCTCGCGCTGCTTGGCTTGCTTGCCACCCTGCTGATCGGGGGGGCGGGAAGACTGCTGGAAGGCCGAGGGCGCTCAGCGGAGGAGGTTTTCTGGAAGGCGGCCACGGAGGCGCGCCGCTACGCACTGCTCCGCGGCGAGGATGTCCGTCTCGCCTACGACAGCGAAACCAAGGTGTTTGCCGCCTCAACGCGCGAGGGCACGCAGCGTTTTCCCGTGCCGGTCGCGGGAGAGTTGCTGATTGAGTTCTTGGGCGCAGGCACGTCGGGCGGCCCAACCGTGCTGATCGGTGGCTCGCTGGTGGAGACGCAGCCCCTCCCGTTCGTCACCTTCTACGCCGATGGCACCTGCTCGTCCTTCCGGGTGCAACTGCGCAACCGCCGCGCGGCCGAGCCGCGTTACCTGCAGATTGATCCGTGGACCTGCGCACCGGTGCTGAACCGTGCGACCTCGGGTGGCGGTCGCGGAGGATCGTGAAGGGTGTCGGCATGATGTTCCGCAGACCCCAGTCCCGTCAGCCGCGAACGGCGCGTGGCTTCACGCTGCTGGAGGTGCTCGCGGCGTTGGTGATCTTCGCGCTCGCGGCGGCGGTGCTGGGCGGAGCGTACCTGAACGTGCTCAACGCCTACCAGTCGAGGGCGCGCAGCGTGCGGCAGCAGGACGATCTGCGCTTTGCGCGCGAGTTGCTGCTGGCCGAGCCCGATCGTCGCAAGGCCGAGGAGGGGGGAGACTTTCGCACGGGTGACGGCCGGCGCGTGGAATGGCGGGCGGAGATCGAGCCCA
>CAIOYO010000253.1 GCA_903862595.1 uncultured Opitutaceae bacterium
CGTCGTTGGGCGGCACGCCTGCTCGGGGATCGCAACGGAGTCGACGACGCGACCGCTCGCGCCCTCGTTTCACTCGCCACCCAGGAAACGGATCTGGAGGTGCTCAGTCAGCTCGCCTCCTCGGCGAAGCGCCTCGCTCCTCCCCACGCACTGGGGATCGTCAAAGCCTTGGTCGCGCGTCCCGAGAGCGCGGCCGATCGGCACCTGCCACTTCTCTTGTGGTGGGCGGTGGAAGCGCAGGTGGAGCGTGGACGGGAGGAGATCCTTCAGCTGGTCAGCGATCCCGCGGTGTGGGCCAGCCCACTCTTCCAGCAGGAAATCGCGCCCCGGATCGGTCGTCGATTCACCGCTGATCAGGGCCCCCGGCGAGTCGTGAGCCTCAGTCAAGGTTCCTTCTCGGAGTGGAGCATTGAACGGGCGGACGAACACGTTCAGCGAAACCTCGATTTCTGCGCGCGTCTGCTGGAGGCGGCACCGGACGATCAAGCCGCCGCTCGCCTGCTCCAAGGAATGGCAACCGGCTTTGCCGGAAAGCCGTTCCTCGCTGCGCCCGACGGATTCCGCCGCGCTCTCGCCGCCCGGGCGAGCGTGGCTTCCAGCTTCGCTGCGGTGGCGCTCCGCGCGCGTACCGGTGACGTGGAGGCTCAGAACGAGGCGGTGCGCCGGCTAAGTAGCGATACTCCCGCCCCCGAGGCGCAAGTCGCGTGGCTCTCGCTCATCCGCGACACCACCCCGGCGGGCGCGGGGCCGACGCTCGAGTCGATGCTCACGGGGGCTCCATCGGAGTTGCTGCAATCGGCGATCCTCGAGGCGCTCGGTGCCTACGATCACGCTGAATCGGCACGCCGCGTTCTGCAGCTCCACGCCTCCTTTCCTCCCCGAATTCAGGCCCGCGCATCCAACCTTCTGTGTTCCAGTCCGACATGGGCGGCCGAACTGGTGCGGGCGATTCAAGCCGGTAGCTTCGACGCAGGAAGCCTCGCCTCTGAGGCGCGTGCTGCGCTCCGCCGCCAGAATAATCCGGTCGTGGCTGCATGGCTGAAATCCGGCGCCGATCAGGTCACCACCGCGGATCCGGTGCGCCGCGCAGCCCAGCAGCTTTTCGAAACCGGCCGCGTCGGCTTTAATCTGAGCTGCGCCCCGTGCCATGAAGAATCAGGCGAGGGACGGACTGGACTCGCTCCCTCGCTGCTCGGATCCCGCTGGGTGGGCGGCGCCGACGAGCCCTTGATCCGAATCCTGCTGCACGGTAAGGAGAACCCAGGTCGGGGTCTGATCATGCCCCCGTGGCGCCACCTGGAGGACTCGCAGATTGCGGCGATCCTCACCTATGTGAAGCGGGAGTTCGGCAACCGTGATGTACCTGTGCCTGCCTCGTCCGTGGGTGCGGTGCGCAGTGCCACCGCGGAGCGCACGCGCGCTTGGACGGATGCCGAACTGGAGACCTCGCTCCGACCGGCCGCCATGCCGAAGTCCTGAAAGCCTGCCCCACTGCGGCCCGCCCGAGGCCGCCGCCGGGCGAGCCCGTCAGGCAAAAAAGTTGTCACCCCGCCTGTGCCGTATGCCCAAAGGCTCGGGACCTTTTTAAGCTAAGGTGGGGGCCACCAGGCGGCTTATTGCTTTCCGATGGACGGCCGAGCAGCCGCCGCCGGTTTCGCGGCTCCCGTATCGATTCAAAGGCAAAGAGCAGTTATTGAAGACACCTCGAACACTGCAGGGTGACCGGAAGAACGTAGGCCGCGGTGCCGCGGCGTCAAACGTGATCGCCGGATTGGACGGTTCGCCGCAACAAGCCGCGGAGAGCCCAGCCAAAATAGATTCCCGTCAAGGCCAGCCCGAGGATCACATCTGCCTGCCGAAATGCGGAAACCCACCCGACTACAAGGGCGGCGGCGATGGCGCCCTCCCACCTCCGGTCCACGCCGCAGCGCCACTGCGCCGTTAGCAGCGCCAGAGCGGCAAGCACACCGAGCGCGAGCGAGCCGGTCACCCAGCGGGTCACGCCCCCGGGCATGGCCCAGACGAGCGATGCGAGCAGAAGTTGATTGAACGCCAGCAGCGCGATTCCAAGCGCCGAACCCAGGGCGGCATTGGCCGGAAAGTTTCCTTCGGCATCGCGGGGAACGAGCGCGCTCACCGCACACCCGGCGCAACAGAAACCCGCGCGAGCATCGTCCGCGGTGCGACCGCTCGCTCGCCCACAGCGGCGACAACGCCCCCGCGGCGAGGCGGCCAGCGCACGGCGTTGCGGTGAATCGTCTGGGTCAGCCATCGAGAATGGATGTGTCGAGATGCTGGATGATGAGCTCCTGGATCGTCGCGAGAAACAGGTAGCACATGAATGCCTTTCTCGCCGGCTCCTGGAGCGATTCGATCTCCAGGTCGCCGCTCTCCAGGACTTCCTCGTTCAGAGCTTTAAGGAACCGCTCGCGCAGCCGAAGTCGGACTGCCGCGCAGGCCCGAAGGACCGGTTCCGCGTTGTCGGCATCGAAGCCCACGACGCCAGACTCATCGAACGTCTCGTCGAAGAGGGCCAGCAGCACGGTGATCGCCTCGTTCTGCGCAGAGACGAGGTCTTCGCGCCACCCTTCCCGGAGATCGGGTTCGATGTCGCCGAGCGAATTCGGCGCGGCCAGATCGTCGGAAAGCGAATCCGCCGCCTCGCGAATGACGGCGATCAGCGGCAGGACGGCCTCGAGACTCAGCCGGATTTCAACGCGCTTCATCGGACTCGAGAATGACGGTGAGGTGCCACTGCTGCAGCGCGAACGCGTAGTGCTCCGCGCGTTCGCGGGCGCCGCTCCACACGACCGAGCGACCTTGCTCGTGAACCTCCAGCATGTGGCGGCGTGCTTCGGTCTCGGAGAAACCGAGGACCTTCTTGAAGACCAAGACCACGTACGACATCAGATTCACCGGGTCGTTGAGCACCGCCACGTGCCAGCGCGGCTCCAGCGCAGTCGCGGTCGCGCCAGCTGAAGAGGGTGAACCCTGTTCGTGCGTAGACATGAGGACGTCGACTGACCAAGCGCAATCGGTCAGGTGCCAGCGGCCAGCGCGGTGATCGTGGACGCGAGATGGGCCTCGGCCTCAGCCAAGGGCACCTTGCTCACGTCCTTGGCGCGGCGGGCTTTCACTTCAACAATGCCTTCCTTCAGTCCCTTGCCACCGATGGTCACGCGCAGCGGAATGCCGATGAGATCAGCGTCCTTGAACTTAACACCGGGACGCTCGACCCGGTCATCGATCAACACATCCGCGCCCGCGCGCTCCGCTGCGGCGGCGAGGCGCTTGGCGAGATCCGACGCCTCGGCAAGTTGCGGGTCGAGGACGCAGATCAATACTTGGAACGGAGCAACGGGCCACGGCCACACGATGCCGTCGGCGTCATGGCTCTGCTCGATCACCGCCTGGAGCGTACGGCTGATGCCGATGCCGTAGCAGCCCATCACCATCGGATGGGATTGCTTCTGGTCGTCTGTGTAGACGGCTCCGAACTTCTCCGAATACTTCGTGCCGAGTTTGAAAATGTGTCCCACCTCGATGCCGCGGCGGCTCTTGAGCGGCTGGCCGGAGCGCGGGCACGGTTCGCCGGCACGGACGCGGCGGAAGTCGCCGAAACGGGTGATCGCGAGATCGCGGGTGACGTTGACGTTGCGCAGATGGAAACCATCCTTATTCGCGCCGGTCGTGCCGTTGCCGATCAGGCGGACCGCAGAGTCGGCGAAGATGCCGGCCAGTGCGCCGGCATTGGCGATCGTGCCCCGGACCGCGCCGAGGCTGCCGGGCTTGGCACCCATGACTGCGACGACCTCCTCGGCGGTCGCCGGCCGGAAGAGCCCGAAGCCCAGTTGCCCGAGCTTCGCTTCCTCCAACTCGTCGCACCCGCGGAGAATGACGATGAAAGGCTTTCCGTCTCCGATGTAGATCAGTGTCTTGAACTGCTGGTCGGCCGGAACGCCGTAGGGCGCGGCCTCCAGCGCCGCGATCGTCACGACACCGGGCGTGGCGAACTCCGTGATCTCACCCGCCGGCGCGGCGTCCGCCAGACCCTCCGGAACGAGGCGACTGGTCGCCTTCTCACGATTGGCCGCGTAGCCACTTTCCTCGCAGTAGATGATATCGTCATCACCCACCTCGGCGGGAACCATGAACTCGTGGGAATAGCTGCCTCCCATCACGCCGGTGTCAGCCTCGACGGCGATTGCGAGCGTGCCGATGCGACGGAAGAAGCGCTCGTAGGCCGTCTTCATCGCGAAGTAGCTCTTCACCGCGCACTCGTCATTCGTATCGAACGAATAGGCATCCATCATCACGAACTCCCGGGCGCGCATGAGCCCGTAGCGGGGCCGGATTTCGTTCCGGAACTTCGTGGCGATTTGGTAGAAATTCTTCGGCAGATCGCGGTAGCTGGTGATTTCGGTCTTCACCAGCGGCGTGATGATCTCCTCGTGGGTGGGTCCGAGGACGAACTGCGGTTCGCGCGGGGCGCGCTGACCATCTCCGGCGCTGTCGGCCCGGAACATGATTTCGCGCGCCGCGGCCCAGCGTGGCCCCTGCTCCCAATTCTCCACCGGATGAACATGGGGCATCCATAACTCGATGCCACCCCCCGCGTTGATCTCCTGGCGGCAGATCTCCGTGAGCTTCTGCATCACCCGCAGCCCTAGCGGCAGGTACGTGTAAAGACCGCCACTCAGCTTGCGCACCAATCCGGCGCGAACGAGGAGCTTGTGCGAGGCGATCTCGGCGTCGGCCGGGCTTTCCTTGAGGGTCGGAATGAAGAACTGAGACCAGAGAGTCATGGAACCGTACATGCAATCCGCTGTTCTCTGGGCGGCAACCGTAATCCCGCAAGGGCAGGATTGCTCCAAGGGCCGCGGGACGTTTGCCTTCCTCGCCATGTCCCGCCCCGAATCCAAGCGCCCGTGGCCCATGAAGTGGGTCGTTTTGGCGATCATCGCGATTCTGTTGCCCTACACCGCGATCACCCTGCTCTACCGCAAGGAGTCCCGCCCTTTCGAACCATACAGCGACATGAAGCGTCAGGCAAATGTCCATCGCCTCCTCAAGGCTGGGTTCAATCGCTATCTGGTCACGGCCGATCGGCCGACCGAGGGTCTCACGCCGATCCCGGCTGCGCGGCGCGCGGTGATGCAGGCCGCGCCCGGCGGCGTTCCCCAGGCTCTGGCCGACGCGCTCATCGAGGTGCCGCATCTCCCGAGCACCGTGCGTCAATTAGCAGCTCCGGTCTCCGTACGTGCGGGCGAGGCACTCGTCGTTTTCCTCGTCGCCGGGCTTCCGGACCACAAAGAGGCACTCGGCGAAACGTACCTTTACGTCCGGGACAGCGAGTTGATCCTGCTGGTCGGGTTCGATCCGCTGCCGGGAAAACTGGAGTCGCGGGCGCGCGACCTCGCGCTGCGTGCCAGCGTCGCCACGGAGCATCTCAAACCGGGTCGCTACCGCCTCACGGTCGTCGGCCTCAGGGAATCGCAGGTGGGCACGGTGACGGTGGTCCCGTGACCTGGACACTGACCGGAGTTTGCCGCGCCTCATTAAACGTCTCCGCCCGAACCTCGCATGGCTGACCTCCCCGCGAGCGACCCGCACGATCCCTACATCGCGCTCCGCGTTCCGACCTACCGCAATTACATGGTGGGGAGCTTCCTCGCGCTCTTTGGACGCCAGGCCGCTCTCATCGCGGTGACGTGGGAGATCTATCAGTGGACGGGCTCAGCGACGGCCTTGGGATTGGTCGGATTGATCAACGTGATCCCCTTGCTGGCGCTTTCGCTCAAGGCGGGTGCTCTAGCGGATCATGCGGACCGTCGATTGATCATTCGCAATGCCCAGGCCGCACTGGTGGTGCTGTCGTTGGCGCTGGCCGGACTTTCCCTCGGTCGGGAGTACGTACCCGACTGGCCGGTGCTGCGGTGGGCCAACGCCAGCCTCCACGATCTAGCGCGCGTGTTTGAGCGCCAGGTTGATCCAGCGACGCTGCGCTTCGATCAACCGGCATTGCCGATCATGCTGGTGCTGCTGCTGGTGATGGCGTCGATCCGCATCCTGGCGTGGCCAGCGCGCTCGACGATCATCCCGCTTCTGCTTCCGCCCCACGCGCTGGGCAATGCGATCACTTGGAACGCATCGGCCTTTGAAATCGCCACCGTGGCGGGTCCGGCGATCGGCGGTTTCATCGTCGCTGGCTTCGGCTTTCCGGCGGTCTACTTACTCGACGCGGCGCTAGGCGTCGTCTTCTGCGTCCTGCTCGCGCGCGTTCGCTACCTGCAACCGCCGCAGCCGGCGCTGCGGGCGCGCTCGTGGAAGGCCCTCCTCGCGGGAGCGGAGTTCATCTGGCGCCGCCGGCTGATCCTCGCTTCGAGCACCTTGGATCTGTTCGCCACGCTGCTGGGCGGCGCCGTGGCCATCCTGCCGGTCTACGCCGATCGGATCCTGCACGTGGGACCGATCGGTCTCGGATGGCTCCGCGCGGCGCCGAGCATTGGTGCGTTCCTGACGGCGCTATGGATCGCCCATCGTCCGCCGATGCAGCGTCCCGGACGTGAACTGCTGTGGGCCGTCGCGGGGTTCGGAGCAGCGATCGTCGTGTTCGGACTTTCGAAGTGGTTTTGGCTATCGTTCATCGCGCTGCTGCTCACGGGCGTATTCGACAACATCAGCGTCGTCGTCCGGCAGACCATGATCCAGCTCCTCACTCCTGACGACTTGCGTGGCCGGGTGACGGGGGTGAATCAGATCTTCATCGGCTCCTCCAACGAGATCGGAGCCATGCGCGCGGGCTTGGTCGCCGCCCTCTTCGGTCCGATCGCAGCAGTGGTCTCTGGAGGCATCGGTACGCTCCTCGTAGTGCTCGTCGTGGCGCGGGCCGTTCCTGCCCTCCCGAAGCTACCTCCGCTGCACACGCTCAAGCCTGAACCCTGAGTCGTAGCCGGGTGATTTCAGGTCTTGCCCGCGCCTGCGGAATTCTGCAACGTACCGCCTCTCTGGTCGTGGCGCGGTAGCCAAGTGGTAAGGCCGAGCTCTGCAAAAGCTCTATGCGCCGGTTCAATTCCGGCCCGCGCCTCCAGAGCATGCTCGGTCGCTTGTTAGCGGACGACTCAGTCCGCTTCGGGCCGAATTCGCCCGCGGCCTGTAACCGCACCGTCCGCTTGCGCGCGGCGCCACCCCGGCTTGCTCGCCAAGGCGCTCGGCTTGCGTTGTCGAGGTTGTGCGGCGGCCTGCTCAGAGCGGAGCTTGCGATAACTCACCCAGCGCTCCGGCGCGAGAAGGCCCGTCTGCAGCGCCTCCTGCACTGCACAGCCCGCCTCGGTCTCATGCGTACAGCGACCGAACCGACAGCGCGTCGCCAAAGCGATGATGTCCCCAAACGCTTGCTCCAGTCCTTCGTCGAACTCCCACAATTGGAGCTCCCGCATCCCCGGGGTGTCGATCAAGAGCAACCCCTCGGGCCCAGCGAGTAACTCCCGACGGGTCGTCGTGTGGCGGCCTTTGCCATCCTTCTCCCGCACCTCCGCCGTGGGGAGGGCCCGTTCCTTCATCAGCGCATTGATGAGGCTCGACTTGCCGACGCCGGAGGAGCCGATGAAGGCAAGCGTGCGCGGTCCCGGCCCGACCAGCGCCGACAACAGCGCTTTCAGTCCGCGCCGCGTCCTCGCGCTGGTGACAAACACCCCCACCCCCGGGATCAGTCCACGCACCACCTCCGCCTCGGCCTCGGGATCCGCCGCCGCATCCGCCTTGTTCAAAACGATCACGGGGGTCGCACCGCTCGCGCGCGCAGCGACCAGGAACCGCTGCAGACGCTGGGGATTGACGCCACGGTCGATGCTGCCCACGAGAAGCACCGCCTGCACGTTCGCCGCCACGATCTGTTCGATCGATTCGGTCCCCGCCGCGCGCCGCGAAAACTTCGTGCGCCGCGGCAAAACAGCGCGCAGGTCAACCCGACCGCCGTCCGGTCGCCGCGAGACCGCCACCCAGTCCCCGACTGCCGGAAACTGCTCCACCTCTCGGGCTTCGTGGAAATATCCGGCCGCACACTCCGCCAGCGCCTCGCCATCGGCCAATTGCACCGCGTAGAACTTCCGCCGCAACTCACAGACGACGCGCGCCGGCTCCCACCCCAAGGCCGCGTACGGGGCGAAGTCGGTCGCCCACCGGTCGTCCCAGCCAAGATCCGCCAGCGTCATTCTCCACTCCTAGAGGTTATCGGTCGCAGTGGCGAGCGCGGACGTCTGGATCGCTGTTCTGACCACCGGTTCGGACTCGCCCGGACTGTGGCCGTGCGTAATTCTCTCCTGATCCTCCATGACCCTTACCCCCGGCATTCTCCAAGAACTGCGTGACTTCGACACCGCGCTGCTCGCCAACACGATCGGTTTGATCGATCCGACCCCCGCTCACGAGTTCTACCTCGGCGGCGACATCCAGTCCGTGACCCCTGCGATCGGGCCCAATGTCGGTGTGGCGTTCACCGCCGAGCTCGATACCAGCACGCCAGGCGGGACCGCCGATGCGGAACTCTACTGGCGCCAGCTCGAAGAAATGTCCGCCAGCCACCTCCCGATCATCTGGGTCGTCAAGGCCGTGGGTTCCCGTCCGGACCACGAGTGCATGATGGGCGACGGCATGGCGAAGGTGCTCCGCACCGTCGGCTGCGAGGCACTGGTCAGCAACGGCCGCATCCGCGACATCCCGGGCCTGCTCTCAACCCCGTTCGCCGCCTACTGTCGCGGGACCTGCATCCACCACGGTCCTCTCCGTTTCCGCGCGATCAATCGTCCCGTCGAGGTCGGTGGGATTACGATCCGTCCCGGCGATGTGATTCACGCCAACAACGAGGGCGTGATCCGGATCCCGCATGGCTGCATCGACCAACTCGCCCAGCGTGCGGTGCGGATGCGCGCCTTTGAGCACGCCGCTCACGTCGTCTGGCGCCGTACGGATCGCTCGCTCGCCGAGAAGCGCGCCCACGTGCAAAAGCTGCTCGTGGAATACGGCTTCACCGACTGCGTCAGCGCACCGAAGCGCTGAGCATACGTCGGGCGGGCGTCGCGGTGTGCCGTCCGCATCCCCGTCATGCCCGGTACCACCTTACGCCGGAGCTCCGGCTCTAGCCGAGGTGGCGCGTGCGCAGACGGTCCGACGCCACCGCGATCACGATGACGAGTCCCTTGACCACGAGCTGCCAGAAGTACGAGACGTTCATCAGGGTGAGCCCGTTGTTGAGGACCGCGATAATGAGTGCGCCGTAGAGCGTACCGAGAATGCCGCCGATCCCGCCGGCGAAGCTCGTGCCGCCGAGGATCACTGCAGCGATCGCATCCAGTTCATATCCGGTACCGAGCTGTCCATTCGCACTGTAGAGGCGGCCGGCGCTCATGATGCCTCCCAAGGCGGAGAGGGTCCCGCTGATCGCGTAGACGGCCACCAGTGTCAGCCCGACATTGATGCCAGTCAGGCGAGCCGCCTCCGGGTTGCCACCGACCGCATAGATGTGGAGACCTAGAACCGTGCGGCGCAGCATGAACCCAACCACCGCCACGACCGCGAGGGCGATCACGACCAGCCAGGGCAAGGGCCCGAGGTAATCGTTTCCGATCCAGGCGAAGCCAAGATCGTTGTTGATGACGGTACGCCCGTCCGCGAGCAGGTACGCCGCACCGCGGAGCGCGGTGTACGTCCCGAGCGTGACGATGAACGGCGGCAATCCCCCATACGCGACCACCGCACCGGTCCCCGCTCCCACCGCGGCGCCGGCGAGCAAGGCGACCGGAATCGCGAGCGGCGCCCACGTGGCGGAGAGCGAAAGCATCACCGAAATCACCGCACACATGCCCAGCACTGAGCCGGCCGCCAGGTCGATCCCGCGCGTCAGAATTACCAGCGTCATGCCGGCAGCGAGGACCAGGTTGATGGAGGCTTGCCGCGCCACGTTCACCGCGTTGTCAGCGGTCAGGAACTTCGGTGTGAGCAGCGCAAACAGCACGATCACGCCGAGGAGCACCGGGAGGATTCCGGCCGCCTGCAGCCAGCGGCGCAACGGCGAGGGCGCACGGGAGGGAGTTACGGTCGGGGCTTTCATGAAAGTACGTCCGGCGCGTGCCCGGTGGCCAACGCCATCAGCGTCTCCTGCGTCACGTCGTCCTTCGCGCGATCGAGCACACCCGCGAGTCGGCCCTCATGCAGCACCGCGATGCGGGGGCAGAGCAGCAGCAGTTCGGGCAGTTCACTGGAAATCACCACGACGGCGACGCCCGTCGCGGCCGTTTCGACGATCTTGCGATAGATTTCCTGCTTTGCCCCCACATCGACGCCGCGGGTCGGTTCATCGAGAAGGAGCACGCGCGGGTTGAGCGCCAGTGCCCGGGCAAACAGGAGCTTTTGTTGGTTCCCGCCCGAAAGCAGACGGGCCGATTGATCGAGCCCGGCAAGACGGATTCCGAATGCCGTGACCGCCCGCTCGCCGTAGTCGCGCAGGGTGGACGGACTCAGGACGCCCGCCCGGGCGCTCGGACTCGCGAGCGTCATCGTCATGTTTTCTCCCGCCGACATCTGCAGAAAGAGCCCTTGCGATTTGCGATCCTCGGGCAAATACGCGACTCCCGACGCCAGCGCCGCCCTGGGGTCGGCAAAGTGCGTCTCCTTGCCGTCGATCAAGACGTGACCCGCCGCCCGGCGATCCACGCCGGCGACCAACCGGGCCAGCTCGGATCGTCCGGCGCCCATCAGTCCCGCAAGCCCGACGATCTCACCGGGCCCCACCCGCAGGTCAACCGAGCGCACGCGCCCAGCGGAGTCAGAAAGCCCGCGGATCTCGAGTCGCGGGGTCTGGTCAGCCTCAACCACGGTTGGCGGAGAGAGCTCTGGAATCGCCCGACCGACCATAAGCGCAACGATCCGCGCGCGGTCAAAGTGCCCGCGCGTCAATTCGCCAGCGTGCTCGCCGTCCCGGAGGACGGTCACGCGGTCGGCCAGGCGCTCGACCTCCGTCATCCGGTGACTGATGTAAACGATGCCGACACCCTGTTCGCGCAGCCGGATGATGAGCGCGAAGAGTCTCTCCGCTTCACGCTCGGACAACGCCGCAGTCGGTTCATCCATCACGAGCACTCGGTTGTCGTGACGTAGCGCGCGAGCGATCTCCACCACCTGCTGCTCTGCGATGCTGAGTTCAGCGACGAGTGCGTCGGGAGAAATCCGGTCATCCAGCGAGGCGAGGAGCCGCGCCGCCTCCTCGCGCATGCGGGGGCGGTCCACCCATCGGAAGACACGGTGTCGCGGTTCGGCTCCGAGCAGCACGTTCTCCGCGACGGTCAGCGTGGGGACCAACGAGATTTCTTGGTGGATGAGCGCAATCCCGGCGCGAAGGACTTCGGTGGGGCCGCGCGCGATCAGAGGGCGTCCCGCCAGCAGAATCGAGCCTTCGCTCGGGGGAAAGACGCCCCCGAGGATCTTCATCAGCGTGCTCTTGCCTGCACCGTTCTCACCCATGAGAGCATGCACTTCGCCCGCGCGCACCGCGAAGTCGACGCCACGCAAGACCGTGACGCCGCCGAATCGCTTGGTAATCCCGCGCATTTCAAGCACGGGATCCGCATCCTCACCGCCTCGGATCATTTCGCCGTCCAACCACGGTAGCTCGAGAGATTATCCCGCGTAACCAGCGTGACGGGAATGCGAATCAGGCGGTCCGTCGGACTCGCCCCTGCCCGGATTTGGAAGCCGAACTCCGCGGCGCGTGCAGCCATCATAAAAGGATCCTGAGCGGCACTCGCCACCAGCGCGTTGCTCGGGTCCGCCAGCGCCGCCTCCACATCGGGCGCACCATCCACCGAGGCGATCACCACTCCGGTGCGACGGGACTGCCGCACCGCGAGGGCCGCGCCGAGCCCGGTCGGATCGTTCACGGCGAAGACCGCATCAATCCGCGGATTGGCCACGAGAAGATCGTTCATGACCGAGAGCCCGCCATCCCGGTTGCCAAACGCGTTCTGGTCACGGGAAAGCAGCTTGATCCCAGGCGCAGCGGAAAACGCTTCCACCGCACCGGTCACGCGATCGGTCACTGCCGAAACCGGGGGACCGTTGATGATGACCACATTTCCGGTCCCGTTCAAACGCCGGACGAGGTACTCCGCCGCGATGCGGCCGGCCTGGACATTGTCCGACATCACGGTCCCGTCGACGCCGCCCTCCGCGACCACGTCGATCGCGATCACGGTCATGCCTGCCTTCCGCGCCTTCCGGACTGCAGGCGCGATGCCCTGCGAGTCGGCCGCGTTGAGCAGAAGCAGGTCCGTCCCGGCCGCGATGAAATCGTCGATCTGATTCGCTTGCCGGTTGAGATCGTAGCCACTCGAGACTGCGGTGAACTTGACGTCAGCACCCCCGAGTTCGCGCACCTTCGACTCCGCCCCCTTTGCAATCTGCACGAAGAACGGATTCGCGAGGTCACCCACCGTCAGACCCACCGACCGAATCGCGCCGCCCGACGCCTTCGCGGCTTGCGGAGCGGGCGATGCTTCCGGCTTCGGCTTGCAGGCGACGAAACAAGACAAAACGCAGACCGCGAAGGAAGAGAGGAGGCCGCGGCGAAGGAGACTGGGGAGCGAGAACATGGAGTAAAGGGAGAGCACGAAAACTGGACCACACCGGGGGCCGTCCGTCGAGCCCGCTCGCACCCCTTGTCGCAGGCGAATCAGCGAGTCAGTGCCGGCCCTAGGTCGAGACGCCGAGCAGTCCCCGACTCAGCTGAAAGTGATCCAGACCCAACCGACGGCACGCCGGCGGCTCCGCACCTCGCATCCCGGCGGCGATCCGTGACCAAACCCGGTCAACATCCGTGACTCCGTGGACGAACCCATCGACTTCCTCCGGGGAGATGCGACCGCGCTCCGATTCCGCTGCAAACTGAAAAACCGGAATGAAGGGGTGCCCGCTGCGGGGATGCTCGGAGACTAGCGTCACCAGTGCATGCACTCCGGCACTCCCGAGAGCGGAGATGTTCTCAGCCCAGTCCGGCGTTTCTGTCTCCACGACATGAAGGCCAGCCGTCACCGGCACTTGTCCGGCCAGCAGCGAGGGGGTCGCTCCGTTGGCGCCAAGCGCTGCCCGTGCTGCCTCGGTCTGCAATAGGGAATCGGACGCCGGAATGACGACCGTGCCACCAGCGTCGATCGCGTTCCGGATCAGTTCCCAGCCCAGGGCCGCCTGTGCTGGCGCCAAGGGTCCGGCAGTCATCACACCAAAGGAAAGTGCGGTGATCGGCGTGGGATGGGATGACGGACTCACCGAAATGGGGACGTCGGCAAACCACTGCGCCACGCGCTGGACGGCTTTCTCGATGCCACCATCCAACTGCACACTCGCCCACCCAAAGCGCGTCGGATCCACGCCCTCGGCCACGAAGTGGTTGCGGACGGTATCGTTCGGAACCTTCTCGCATCCATGCTCCAAGAGCAGCGCACCCGCAACGTTGGGATGCTGGGCGTAGCCGAGGTACGTGCGCAAGAGCGTGCGTGCCACCTCCTCGCCTCCGAAGCCACAGCCCTCCGTATGGACCAATGCGGTCACGCGGGAAAAGCTCGGCTCGCGTCCCGCCTGCTCGGCGGCCACGCGTTCGGCGGACAATCGAGCAATCTGCGTCGAACAAAGGCTCGTCGGCACCACGAGTCCGACTCGCTCGGTGGCCAGTCGGCCCGCGGACGTAGTGTAGGCGTCCACCGTCGGCAGCTGAGCCGACATTCGAGCCCGGCGCTGTTCCGACCCCGGATCCGCCTGCAACCGGGCGCGACCATCCGGAATTGGCCGCGCCTTGATCTCGGCCAGTCGCGAGGTGTCGCGCTGTCGCCAATGCCGCCACAACGAGACCTGGGAGTGTCCGGCGAGCTCACCCTTGGACCGCTGTCCGGAGGCCGTCGCGAGCACGAGATCGAATCCCGCCGCCGCCAAGTCATCCATCGACTCGCCGTCGAGATAGCGACCCGCATTCAGGTCCATTTCGCGCTCCAGCAACGTATGCCGCCGCGTCGTCGTCGTGATCTTCAGCGTCGGAACAAACGGAAAGTTCGTGATTGATCCGTTGCCCGTCACGAAGAGGAACAGGTTGCAACCCGAAGCCACCTGCCCGGCGATTCCCTCAAGGTCATTCCCCGGACTATCCATGAAGTGGAATCCCGGGACGCGGATCGGTTCTCCGTAGCCGATCACTTCTTCGATGCGGGTTCTCGGATCCTTCTTATGAGCCGCGCCGAGCGACTTGAGGACGATGTTGTAGAGGCCACGGAACTTGTTGCCGGCCGAAGGATTCGCCTCGGCGGTCAGACCGTGCCAGCTGAGTCGCTCATTGAACGCCGCGATCGTCGCGAGCAGGGCCCGCGCCGTCGCGAGGTCCTTGGCTCGGCTGACGATGTAGCTCTCAGCCCCGATCAACTCATCTGTCTCGCACAGGTTGGCCGCTCCGCCCTGGCGGATGACCTCATGCACGATCGCTCCGGCGAGTGGGTTGCCGGACACCCCCGAGAACGCGTCGGAGCCGCCACACTGTAAGGCCACGCGAAGTTCACTCGCGGGCTCCGGCGTCCGCGCGCACGCCGACGCCGCCGGCAGCCAAGCGCGCACGATCCGCTCGGCCGCTTGCAGCGATGACTCGATCGAACCCTGCAGCGTCAGGAAGGCGTGTGGGACGGCGTCAATTGGGTAGTGAAACTCCCGCAGGAACGACTGCAGCACCGCGTTGCGGATCGGTTCCACCCCGTGGTCGATCGCCAGCACCGCCGCCACATTGGGATGAACCATGAACCCGGCGAGCGCGCGCAGAATCTCCCGGCGATTGTTTGGCTCCTCTGGTCCACCACCCTCCGTATGTGCAATCGGCACGATGGCATCGATTCCCGGAAACAGTCGCAGCAGGGGCTGCAGTCGGGCTGCGACCTGACGAGCCGCGGCCGCCGTGCGCGAACTCGTGCCCAGAATCACCACGGTGTTTCGCGTCCCGACGCCGCGGCCGCCCGGGCGACGGTAACCCTGGAAATGCCGCGCTTCGGCGGCGCGTTCCACGGGCGGTGCGGGAACGAAGGAACTCTCTTCCAGCACGAAGGGACGAATCTCGTCGCTGAAATTAGCCTCAAGCGGCAACGAGGCGGTCAAGGACCGTTCTCGCAACGCACGAAGCATGGACGCGTTGGCCACGTAGTCGCCCGCAGTGATCGGGCGCACCGCGCGACCGAAGGGCAAGCCCCACGACCGCAGCGCGTCGCCAACCGCGATCGGGCGCACCGCAAAACGATGCCCCTCCAGGACGGTGTGGCTCAGCACGCAGTCCACGCCATCCCCCGTCAGGTGCAGTCCGGGATCGAGCCGTTGGATCGCAATGGCAACGTTGTCCGAGGGTGCTGGAAGCCGGGCGACGGAAAGGAAGGAGACGGCGGTCGAGCTCACCTCGCGATCCCACAATACGCGTTGAATGTTGTCCAGCAGGCAGCGCGCCGCTCGCCAGCGCACTCCGCGTGGACCCCGGCACGATGGCAGTGGCGGAACGCGGCTGCCTTCCTGCCACTTCGCGAGCGCTACCCGTTGCGGGCAAGGATGTGATAGTTCGCCATCGAGATCCCGCTGAGCATGGCGCCGATGATCCCGAGGAATCCTTGATCGGTACCGCAGAGGTACACGTTCGCAAGGGAGGTGCGTCCGTCGCGGACCTTGTCCGGGGCTCCGTAAATCGCCCCTTCCACGTGGCCGGTGTAGCGCTGAATGGTCCACGGGGTGAACATGTCCGTCTCCCGCGTCTCGGCCGCAAGGCCTTGCGGAAGCGCAGGGAGGAAGCGCAGGGCACTGGCCTGCATCGCCGCGTACCACTCCCGTTTCGAGGCTTGGTACTCGGCGTCCGGCCTTCCGATCCAGAACGTCGGATCCGCGAGGCAG
>CAIOYO010000254.1 GCA_903862595.1 uncultured Opitutaceae bacterium
CCGAGGGCCAGCGGGGTGATTTCGATTTCCACCTCCAGCGTCTTGTCCTCCTCCGGCGCGCCCGTCACGCGCGTGGAAATGCGGTTGATCTTCCCGGGGTACTCGTAGGACGGATAGAGATTCAGCACCGTGAAGGTCAGGTCCGGCCGGATCACCGCCACGTACGAGTTGGAGTGCATCACGCTGTCGCGGATGAACTCGTACTTCGCCATCGACCGCGCCTTCAGCAGGTCCGGGTTGTTCACGTACGTCGCGATGGTCTCCGCAAAGTCCTCGTTGGGATTCTTCGCGTGCGCGTACGCCGACACGAACTCCGTCGTCTTCGTCGTCTGCCAGCCCATGATCGCATCGTAGTCCGGGTTCGCCGGATTGGGCTCGTACACCCATCCACCCAGCTCCGCCCACGTCTTCTTCAGGGCCCGCTCAACAATGAACTGATAAATGTAGTGCGCCTTCTCGTGGAGGATGAGCCGCGTGATGTACGCCTCGTCGAAATTGCTGAACGCGCTTTCCATGTACTCCATGTAGCCGTTCCCCCACGCGATCGCAGGCGCCTCCGGGTAAAGCGGGTTCACGGTGCCGTCCAAGCGTCGCACGAGCCACTTGAAGCCGGCGATCTTGTGGAAACCCTCCGGCAATTCCTCGAAGGCGTTGATCACGCGAATGATCTCATCCGGATGCTTGAACCACTGCTGGAAACGCGTCGCTGGCTCAGTCGTGAATTCATGGTACGGCAAGGGCGCGCCATCGCGATCGATCAGCAGCCCGAAGCGGTCCCAGAGGATCTTCGCCACCGCCGCCTGATCCGTCCCGCCGTTCGTCACATACCGCACCAGCGCATGGTGCAGGCGCTTCGAAAAATACAGGCCGCGCACCCCTTGGATTTCCGCCACCATCGGCGCGGCGTAGGTGAACGCCGCGGTCGATACGCGCACCTCACCCTGCGCGAGCTTCGCGAGGTCGATGTCCTCGTTGATAAAGCCCGTCGTCAGGATCCACCGCCGCGCCGGCAGCGACGGGTCGTACTTGTAATCCGTTCCCATCGCCTGCGGGATGCGGCTGAGCACCGCGAAAAGGCGGTACGCGTATTCCTGCGTCCACGGCGCCCCGTCATTGACCAACACGATGCCGTAGCGGTTGAAGAGTTCCTGGGCGTAGCTGACGTCGGCCAGCGTGTAGGCCTTGCCGACCACCGTCACGACGGTCGGCTTGATCACATTCTCGGCGATTTCCGCTTTCGGCAGCCCCGCGTACGACTGGTCCTGCTTCCACGTGTAGCTGTAGGTGTTGTTCGCGACCGTGTAGGTCTCGATCGCCAGGTCGGGCACGCTGACCGAAGCCCCGGCGGCGACCTCCACGCTGACGGTCTTGGTCAGGTTGTATCCGGGGATGTCGGCCGTGAGGGCGTAGGTCCCGGCCTCGACGCCCGGAAACTGGTACGCCCCATCGCCGGCGAGACGGGCCGTGTAGACGTAGCTCCGATTCGACAGCGTCACCCGCCCCTGCTCGATCGCCTTGACCGCCGGCGCCTTGCCGCTGACCGAGCCCAGCGCCGCCGCCGCGGCGGCCCGTACGGCCCACGGGTGCGGCTGCTCCGAGCTCGCCGCCCGCGCGACGGTGCTCCCGGCGCCCCCCATCGCCGCCCAGACGCCCGCGACGGCGACCGCCGCCCCCGTCACCCCACGCCCGGAGGCACCCCGGCAATTCACCGCCAGCAGCCCACGGAAAACCGCGAAACCAAACGACCAGGAGATCATGAAGAAAAAGCCTGAGCGACCACCGCAGCCAAACGCCGAAACCCCCGAGCCCCCAGCCCGGCGTCCGCGCCCCGCCGGCCCCAGCCAAAACGGAGTGGTTTCGTAACTACATAGTTCACAGGCACTAATAAGCCGAACCGCCTTCCCAGAGGCAAGGAGTTCTTGGGCCGCGCCCCGCCGCCCCAGCGCCACCGCAGGGCCATCGACGGCCCCTTTCGTGGCAAAGGGGCCAGCCTCACCCTTCTTGGTCCCTTGGCCTCCGTGCTGACGCCGTCGACTGCTTTTTTCCCGGCGACGCACGCATGCTCCCGTCAAAACACAATGAGGCCCCCCCGTTGTGGGAGGGCCTCAAGGTTTTGCACGTAACCCCGCAAGCGCGGAGCTAATGGAGGGGCCGGAAGACCGGCCGACGGAGCCGAAGCGGTGGTCAGTCCCTCGGGTCAGCGAAGGACGGATTGCGTCGGGAGATGCTTACTTCTTCGCGGCGTAAGGGAAGTGCTTGGCAGCGAGTTCGCGGAGAGCGGCGTCGGACTTGGGCTCTGGCGTGGCGATGACCCACAAGTCGAGCAACGGCGCCGGCCGTCGGGCCGAGGCGAAACCACGGAACCCGGCTGCCTGGAGAGTAGCGGCAAGCACCTTCTGGGTGAACCCGCAGTGGCGCACCATCCGCAGATTGCCGGCGGCGATGGCCCCGGCGTGGCCGAAGACGATATCGATCGGCCGGATTGGGCCGACGGCGGATTCGTAAGCGGTTTCGGTGAGCTTATCGGCAACGATGAGCTCGGCGACTCCCTGGAGATCGGAACCGGTGATGACGGCGAAGCCCTCGGGCTTGAGCACCCGGCGGAATTCCGCGAGGGCGGGGGCGACCTCGTGGACGTAGAGTTGCTCGAGAGAATGGCTGCAGAACAGCGCGTCGACGGAGCCCGAGGCGACAGCCGACAAGTCCGTCAGCTTCGCCACGTGATCCGGCTTGAACGCCGGATCCGGGTCGAGCGTGAGCTCTTGCCATTCATCGCGGTTGAAGCCGCGCGTCGTGGCGTTCTTGCGTCTCGGCCCACAGCCGAGGTGAAGGAAGGTTTGGGTCATGGGGGGAAAGGGGGTTAGAGAAATAGGCTCGCATCGTCTAGCAATAGGCTGGGCCGAAACATTCCTACTTTCCGAAGCGGAGTAGTTGTTGGGCCGACGAAAAAAAGAGCCCCCTCGCTTCTTAAGCCAGGGGGCTCCCGAAGCGTCTCATAGCCGAGACGCAGCACTAAGCTCTTAGATCAGCCGATTTTGATTCGGTTGGCGCCGGCACCCGTTCCAACGGAGGTCGCCGTGGTGACGCCGGTGAGCTTGATCAGTAGGTCACCATTACCGTTCTCCTGGAACACATACGTGTCCGTACCGAACTTGAACGCAGCGCTCTCGCCAGAGGTCGTAACGACCAGGCGTGCCACGGCGAGCCACTCCGCCAGCGTATCGACCGAAGCAGCATTCGTTCCGGTTAGTGTAATGATACCATCGGCAACTGCGGCGTCGATCTGCGTCGCGCCAGCAACGACCGCTTTAACGTCGACCGGAGTACCACCAGTATTGGCTCGGACTGCACCAGATCCAACGATATCTAGCACGTCGCTATTCAGACCATACCCCGTAATTGTGTCGAAGACCGAATCACTGATTGTGCCAGAGTCACCGGATGCGAAGACGACGGTATCGGCCGCGGCGGTGGTTTCTGTGAGGTCAATCACGTCCGCACCAGCGCCGCCGGTGATCACGTCCGCACCAGCGCCGCCATTAATGACGTCTCCAGCCGAGCCGCCGGTGAGGGTGTTAGTACCCGCTACCACACCCGTGATCGTGGTAGCGACGGTCACCCCGGTAAGGTTCACCGTGCCCGACGAACCAGCGTTCGAGTCAGCCGACAGATCGATCGTACGGATGCTCGAGAGTACGGTATCACTTCCCAGCGTTACGACGTGCGTCAGTGCATTGGCGCTCTGCGAAGCAGCTACAAGGCGCTCCACATTACTGACCCGTGCGAGCGTGTCCGCATTGGTGGCTCCGATCGAAATCGATCCGCTGATGCTGATCGTGTCCGTATCAGCACCGCCGTCGATCAGGTCGACCACTGCATCGACGTTTGCCGTAGAAGCGATGAAGGCCGCCGACGTCGCGTAGATGAAGGTGTCGTTGCCGCCACCGCCGTTAAGCGAATCCACCCCCGCGCCGCCGGTGATTTGATCCGATCCCGCGGACCCAACCACGGTGATCTCCTGGCTGGCCGAGGCCGCAGAGACGTTAACCGTATTCGTGCCGGTAACGTCGGTGTCCGAGGCAAGCGTCACCGTCCGGATGCCAGCCGTGAAGGCCGTTGCGTCCAGCGTGATGCTGATCGCGGAGGTCGACGCTGAGCCTGCGGACAGCGTTTCGACGGTCCCCGCTCGCGACCAGTCGTTCGTGTTCGCGATGGTGAATCCGTTCGCGTCGATGCGAACCACGTCCGTGCCGGCACCGCCAACGAGGGAGTCGACCAACCCAGACGCGTTGTTCGCGAAGAGGTCAGTAACGGCGGCGTAGACGAACGTGTCATTTGCACCGCCACCCTCGAGCGTATCGGCACCCGTGCCGCCAGTGATCACGTCAGCGCCCGCACCGCCAGTGACTTGATCCGGACCAGCCGAACCGACCACCGTGATGGCTTCCAGCACCGTCGCGGCCGAAACATTGACCACGTTGGTTCCGGTAGCGTCGGTGTCAGAAGCTAGCGTCACCGTGCGGATACCCGCCGTGAAGGCGGAGGCGTCCAGGGTTACGCTAATCGCGCTCGCCGCGGCGCTGCCAGCCTGGAGCGTCTCCACGGTCGCCGCACGGCTCCAGATGTCCGTGCTCGCGATCGTGAATCCGGCCGCATTCACGCGAATCGTGTCGGTGCCGGCATCGCCCGCGATCGAGTCAACGAGCGCATTGTTGGTGAAGAGGTCCGCAGCTGTAGCGTAGACGAACGTATCGTCGTTAGCGCCACCGGAGACCGTATCTGCACCCGCAGCACCGGTGATGACGTCGTCGCCCGCGCCGCCGCTGAGCGAGTCAGCAGCGCCGCCACCAGTGATCTGGTCAACACCGCCCGAGCCAGTGACTGTCATCCCTGTCGAAGCTACATTCGACAGGTTGACGGTGTTGGTACCGGTAGCGCTGGAGTCGCCAGACAGGTCAACCGTGCGGATGCCTGCGGTGATCGCAGATTCATGCAGGGTGATGCTGATCGCGTTCGCATTCGCAGCGACTACTGCGAGCGTCTGGACTGAGGAAGCACGACTCCAGACGTCGGTGGCTGAGATCGAGATCGCGTTCACATCGGTAACGCGAACCGTATCGTCGTTATCACCGCCGGAGATCGAGTCGACGATGGCACTATTCGTGAAGAGATCTGCAGCCGAGGCATAGACGAACGTATCGGTGCCAGTGCCGCCGACGAGCGTGTCTGCTCCAGCGCCACCGGTAATGACGTCAGCACCCGCACCGCCATTGAGCGAATCTGCCCCCGCTCCACCAGTGATGTTATCGACTCCCGCCGAGCCGATGACCGTCGTCGGCTGATCCGCCGTAGCTGCCGAGACATTGACCGTGTTGCTTCCGTTAGCATCGGTGTCGAGGGCCAAATCAACCGTTCGGATGCCCGCCGTGAAGGCGGAACTATGCAAAACGATGCTAACCGTGTTCGTGTTCGCGGCGCCCACTGCGAGCGCCTCAACCGACGCTGCGCGACCCCACGTATTGGTGGTCGTGATGTCGATCGCGTTCGTATCATTGACACGAACGGTGTCCGTTCCGGCCCCGCCAGTGATCGAGTCCGTCAGAGCAGCAGTCGCATTGCTCGCGAAGAGGTCGGTAACAACTGCGTAGACCAAGGTATCATTACCGGCACCCGCTGTGATCGCTTGCGCGGCCGTCGCGCCCGTGATCGTGAAGTCGATATCCGCGCCGCTGAACGAAGTTGCCCCCTGGAGCGTGACTTGAACGTCATCACCTGTGATCAGACCGTTTGCCGCGGTGCCAACACCATCGATCATTAAGGTCGAATTGGTCGTATTGAACACGTACTGGCCAGGCGCAGATGTCATGACAGCGCTGGCGTCGCCAGCGTTGGTGACATTGCCCTTGAATGTCGCATCGATAGTCGCGGCACTTGAGCTAATAGCGACCTTTAGCTTGTCCGAACCCGACGCGAAATCCGTGATGGTATCGCGCGCGGTGCCGAGGCTTCCCTCAACGACGAAGTTGTCCGCACCGTCTCCACCCGTGAGCACATCCGCACCGCCGCCGCCCGTGATGTTGTCAGCACCGCCGCCGCCAGCGATGGTATCGGCATTGTTACCGCCGAAGAGCGTGTCGTTACCCGCACCGCCTCGGATATTGAAGCTCGTCGCGGCGGCGGTAATTACACCACCTCCCACTGCTTGCACCGTGACTGTGTCATTGGTGTCGGTGATCACATTCGCGTCAATCGAGATGGTTTGTTCGACGGGGTTAATGATGTTCGTCACTGAGAGGGCAATCGTCTGGGCCGTCCCGGTGGCGGAGTCGGTGGCGTTCTGGACGCCGCCGCTCGCTGTACCAAGTCGGATCGTTTCGACTCCGGTAACCTTACCGACATTGAGATTGAGCTCTGGTGTGATGGAACCACGGATATTGCTTAGCACGATGGTATCGTTACCAAGCCCACCCGCGATCACATCGGTGCTCGTAAGAGAGTCACCATTTAGGCCGGCGCTCGAATTGCTAGTCCACTGCGTGCCACCGAAGTTGATGGTGTCGTTGCCGGAGCCGCCGGTGATGGCCTGGTCGTTTGCGTTCGTCGTATGGGTATTGATGGTAACCCCCGCGGTCATATCAGCAACGTTAACCGCGCTCGGGTTAGCGCCAACCTGGGTAATCGTTACCAATCCTGAGCGGGTAGCCTGAGCGCCGAAGGTTACTGCGGTATCGACCTCGATCGTCTGAATGTTGCTGACGTTGACGAGCTTGGTGTCGTCAAGCGCGCCAGAGGTGCTCAGCGTGTTGGTTCCGCTACCGCCATCGATGCTGTCGAGGCCAGTCAAGTTCGTGGACATCACGACGCGGTCGTTCCCATCGCCACCCGAGATGCTGTCGTTACCGGCGCCGCCGGTCAGGGTGTCATCGCCACGTCCACCGATGAGCGTATCATTGTTGTTGCTGCCGGTAAGCAAGTCGTTACCTGCTCCGCCGGTGACGCTCACGCGAACGAGCGGACTGGTGATGCCGCTCGCGTTGAGCGTCAGATTTTCGTTCAAATCAGCCGACGAACCAGCATCAAGCTCGGTCGCGTTCACGGTCAGGGTAGTCGCCACGGTTGCACCCACGGCATAGTCACCCGTCGTGATGCTTGCATCGCGCCCAGCGGTGGTGGAGGAGTCGCCGCCGTCAAGGACGTTGATGACTTCGACGCCGGTAACGAGTCCGGCCAGATTGACCGACACAGACCCGGTTGGGACAATGTTCAGCGTATCGGTTCCCGTACCGCCGGTTACAGTCACAGTAGCCAAGCTGCTGTCCTGGGCTTGCACCGTCAGCGCTACGTTCGCGCTGTTCGTGACCCTATCGCCCGCGTCGACAAGCAGGGTTACGGCGCCCGTGAAGGCGGTACCCAGTGTCACGTTTTGGGCGAATGCGTCCGTGCCATTGTCCACGTCGATCGTCGCGAAGGAGACCGGGGCATTAATCGTGATGGTCGGGGTGTTACCGATCGCCAGCGTCTCAACGTTCGTCACGTTGGTGAGCGCACCAGCCTGCAGTGACGTCACCAACAGCGTATCGCTGCCGGCACCGCCGTCGACGGTGTCGTCGGCCGTGAGGGCCGCGCCCATGTTGATGGTGTCATTACCATCACCGCCGGAGATGTTATCGTTACCGAGACCGCTCGTCAGCGTGTCATTGCCGGCGCCGCCTCGCAGAATATCATTGCCAGACCCACCCGTGATAGAGTCGGGAGCAGCACCACCCGTGACATCGAGCACGGAAGCAGTGCCAGCGCTGGAGCCGTTGAAAGTGAGTGTCTCAGCCGTAGCGTGCGTCGCGTTGTCTGCCACGAGGCTCGCGTCGAGTGCGGAAGCGTCGACCGTGAGTCGGTAGCCAATTGCGCCCGTGGTGATCTTCACATCAAACCCTGCGCTCGTCGAGAGGCCATCGAGGGCGCTGTCGCCGCCGTCAATGATGTTGATGCGGTCGACGCCATTCGTCCCGATATTGATCGCAGCATCAGCGTCAACCAAGCGACGGTTCGTCGTCAGATTGAGCGTGTCGGTCAGAACTGCGGAAGTGCCTGTGCTGCTGGGTGCGGTGATGGACGCGGTCGCCAGAGAAGACTCCGTCGCATTGATGGTCAGAGCGCCAGTGGCACTGCCTGCGGTGACGGTGTCTCCAGCGCCAACGTTAACCGTGGTCGCGGCGGAGTAGCCGGTGGAGAGGGTCAGCGACTGAGCGCCGTCCCCCTGGAGGTTAAAGGTCGTCGGGCTGACATTCGCGGCGAGACTCACTTGGGTGCCACCGCCGACAAGGGTGAGGCGCTCAACGTTCGTGACGTTCGCCAGAGCGGCGGCTGAGGCGATGCTCGCGCCGACCGTCAGGTTGTCACTCGTGCCGGCGCCGCCGTCGATCGAGTCAGCGGCATCGAAGTTCGTGCCGAAGACGAAGGAGTCATTGCCGGATCCACCCGTGATCGACTGGGCGAGGAGGTCGTCCGTCGTGTAGGTCAGGTTGCCCGTGAGGGTCGAGGCATTGACGCGGTTCACCGTGTTGGTGATGGACTCCGTCAGCGCGAGGTTCTGGTCGCCCGAGACGTTGATCGTCTGGGCACCCGGGACCGCGAGGGTGAGGGTGTTGGCCGAGCCGCTCGAGACGATCGAGACGGTCTCAATCGCACCCGTGGCCGCGCCCGCCGTCAGGGTGCCGCCGGTCTGACCGGACAGCGTGACGTTCTGGACGTCGCTCGCACCAGCAACCGCTGCATCCGTATAGGAGAGGGTCAGGTTCGCCGAGCCATTAGCCATGCCGGCGCCAACCAGGTTCCGGAGGTTCGTCACCGCCGTAGCACCCGTCGCGGAGGACGAGGCGAGGTTGACGTTCGTCAGGCCCGTGACTTGCGAGGCATTGATGGTGTTATCAAAGGCGCTGGTCTCGAAATTGCTGACTTCGAGGACCTCGACGCCGGTGAGCGTGAAGCCGGTCGTGGTGACCGCGGCCGTGTTCGTGCCGCTGATGGTCAGCGACAGCTTATCGGTGCCAGCGGCGCCGGGGAGGTTGTCGGACACATTCAGGGACGTGCCGTTCGAGGCGAGGCCGTCCGTACCGATCGAACCAGAGAAGACGTCATCGGCCGCACCACCCACGAGGGTCGTGTCGACGCCCGTCGTGAGGTTGAGGGACTTGGACGCCGGGGGCGTCGCCGCAGCAATCGCTGCCGCGACCGAGGCCGGGTTCTGGGTGAAGTTGAGCTGGGCGTAGGTATTCTGCGCCGGGAGCGTCACGCCGTTGGAGTCACCACCCTGGGTCAGCTCGAGGTCGTAACGGTAGCCCGCGTTGTTGATCGTCTTGGAGTTGACGAGATCGCCACCGGTCACCGTGACCACGCCGAACTGGGAGTTGCCGCCGAAGAAGAGGGCCGGGCTCGCCGAGCCCGTCGCCTGGACGTCGCCGATGCGGACGACGTCTTGCACCGCGACGTTGGCGGCGGAAATACCGACGACACCCGAGGAGCCGCCGAAGACTGCATTGCCCGCACGGATACCACCGAAGGCGGAACCATTCGCATTCGCCGGATCAGCGACGATCGAGAGGCGCTGGACGTCCGCGAGGTTATTGCCACCCAAGAAGACCTCATTCAGGTCGGCGGGTCTTTATATAACGTGTAATCAGGATTTTATAACTCGATCGACTTGCCAATGCGCGGGTGAGTGCGTAATTTTTCTGCTAATTAAGTGTAAGCGAACGTATGCGGTTTTATAAAGTGTTGTTTAACAAGGTTTAACGCGGTTTTTTGGTTTATCCTTTTTTTCGATTTTGGGGCCAGAAGAGATATTTTTATCATGCAGAGTATAGTTTTTATACTCTGCGCCTTAGACGGCTTCCGCACCGGCCGAGGTGGCGGAATCCACGATCCAACCGGGGCAGAGTCTTGAAGTTCCACTTTTCCGAGGACGTCCTGCACTCCCTCGCCACTGCACCCGCGCAGCGGCGGAGACGCTTCACGGACTCGCTCCAGCGGGGGCTCGTCTTCGATGCGACGCCGAGCGGGGGCTACTTCTACTTCCGCTACACGTTCGGCGGGCGCCAGCGGCTACTGGGCCTGGGCAAGCTGGGCGCTGCGGACCTCGGCCACATCCGGCAACGCGTCACCGAGCTCACTCACCAGCTGGTCGATGGACACAACCCGGCGCTGATCCGGGGCGAGCGGGCCTCCGCACCGTCCCTCGGGGAATTCTACCGGGAGCGGTACCTGCCGCACGTTCGCACGTACAAGACCACGACGATTAACGATTCGAGCTACTTCGTGAATCATCTGCTGCCGTTCTTCGGGGAGACGCCGATGCACCGGATCACCCGGAGCGAGGTGTCGCGGTTCGTCAGCCGCAAGCTGGAGGAGGGGTTCAAGCCGAGCTCCATCAACCGCTACCTGGTCGCGCTCCGCTTCGCCTTCAATCTGGCCCTGCAGTGGGAGGTCCCAGGGATCAGCAAGAACCCGCTGCACCGGTACCGGCTGCTGAAGGAGAACAATCTGATCAATCGGTTCCTGACGGTGGAGGAGACGCTGCGGCTGAAGGCCGCGCTGGCCGAGAGCGCCAACCAGGATCTCGCCGCGATCGTGGGGTTCCTGCTCGTGACGGGTGCCCGCAAGACCGAGGTCCTGGAGGCGCGCTGGGAGCAGTTCGACCTGGAGCGCCGCCAGTGGCGGATTCCGAAGTCGAAGTCCGGCTACCATCGGTTCATCCCGATCAGCGACGCCGGGCTGCAGCTGCTGCGCAAGCGGCAGGCGCTGGGGATCCAGTCCCCGTGGCTCTTCCCCAGCCCGGCCACCGGCAAGCCCTACGTCGAACTCTACAATGCCTGGAACACCGCCCGCCGCCGCGCCGGGCTGGCCGACCTGCGCATCCACGATCTGCGCCATTCCTTCGCCTCGTCCTTGGTCAATGGGGGCGCCCCGCTCTACGAGGTGCAGAAGCTGCTCGGGCATTCCAATATCCGGACCACCGAGCGTTACGCCCACCTCGCCCCCGAGCGGCTGCTGGGCTCCATGCGCATCTCCGACGCCGCCTTCGGCGATGTCGCCGAGGCCTCGTCGCAGCAGCTGGAGCTATTTGCGTAAAAAGGGCTCAGGCTTTGCCCTTTGCCACCGCACGCCTGCCGGCAAAGGGCAAAGCCTGACCCCTTTTTGATTGGTGCCCGGGACAGGACTCGAACCTGCACACCTTTCGGCAAAGGCTTCTAAGACCTTCGTGTCTGCCATTCCACCACCCGGGCGGCTCCAAGCGCAGCTTGCCCCCGGGCCATCCCGCCGGGCAAGCCCGGAAACGTCTCCGCCCTCGCCTCCGGCGGGATCTTGGCTACAGGTGGTTTGTCATGAGGTTCCTCCTTCCCCGCCTCGCCGTCGCCGCGTGGGTCGCCGGCTTCTCCCTGCTGCCGCTCCCTGGGTCCGCGAGCGACACCCCCGAACGCGCCCGCGTCACGATCCTCGCCACCACCGATCTCCACGGGCGGGTTTTCCCCATCAACTACGGCACCAACCAGCCGGCCGCCGAGGGCCTCGCCCGCGTCGCCACGCTGGTCCGCGCCGCCCGCAAGGAGGTGCCCGATCTACTGCTGGTCGACTGTGGCGATACGATCCAGGGCACGCCACTCGCCTACTACCACAACCGGATCAACAACGGGCCCATCGACCCGATGATGCTCGCGATGAACGCGCTGGGCTACACGAGCATGACGCTCGGTAACCACGAGTATAACTTCGGTCTTCCGGTGCTCCACAAGGCCCGCGGGGAAGCACGGTTCCCGTGGCTGTCCGCCAACACGCTGC
>CAIOYO010000255.1 GCA_903862595.1 uncultured Opitutaceae bacterium
AGCGGCGTGCCGGTCAGGCTGAGGGCGAGAAAGAGAACGGAGGAAGGGCGGAGCACGGAGAGGGCCCGGAGGATTAGACCGACTCCCGGCGCAGCTGCCTCGCCCCGATATCGCGCCGAAAGTACTTCGACGCGCACGTGATGCGTTCGCAGGTCGCGTACGCCGAGTGGGCCGCGGCCGGCAAGGTGGGGCCGAGTGCGGTGACGCCGAGGACGCGGCCGCCGTGGGTGACGAGTTCACCCGCGGCGGAGCGCGCGGTGCCGGCGTGGTACACCGTCACCTCCGGTGGCAGCGGATCGGGGATCTGGATCACGTCGCCCTTTGGATAGCGGTCCGGGTAGCCGCGGGCGGCGATCACGACGCAGAGGGCGTGTTCCGGGCGGACATCGAGAGAGACCCCGGCGAGTTCGCCGTGAGCGGCGGCCCAGAGCAGGCTGACCACATCGGTGCGCAGCCGCGGGAGCACCACCTGCGTTTCCGGGTCGCCGAAGCGCGTGTTGTACTCGAGTACCTTGGGGCCGTCGGCGGTGAGCATGATCCCGATGAACAGCGTGCCCCGGAAGTCGATGCCCTCGGCGGCGATCGCGTCGACGGACGGACGCACGATTTCCCGGTCGATGCGTGCGAGCAGGTCCGGCGTCACCACCTCAGCCGGAGAATACGTTCCCATCCCGCCGGTGTTGGGGCCGGTGTCGTTGTCGCCGACGCGCTTGTGGTCCTGTGACGTCGGCAGGATGACGTAGTCGCGGCCTGAGACCACGACGAGCAGGGAGGTTTCCTCGCCGACCAGGCAGTCCTCGATCAGGATGCGGGCGGGTGGGGCGGAAGGCTCCGGACGGGAGTGGAGGGCGAGCAGAGCCTGGACGGCGGCGGCGGCTTCGTCGTGAGAGGCAGCGACGACGACTCCCTTTCCGGCGGCGAGGCCATCGGCCTTCACGACGATGGGGGCGGGCCGGGCGCGGAGGTAGGCGATCGCGGCGTCGGCGTCCTCGAAGAATGCGGCGTCGGCGGTGGGGATCCGGTACTTCTGGAGGATTTCCTTCGTGTAGATCTTCGATGCCTCGAGCCGCGCGCCGTCGGCCTTGGGGCCGTAAGCAGGAACGCCGGCGGCCTCCAGCGCGTCGACGAGCCCTAGGGAAAGTGGCACCTCGGGGCCAACGACGACGAAGTCGATCGCCTCGCGTTGGACGAGCTCGACGAGCCCGCGGATATTGTCGACGGCGACGGGCAGGCACGGGACATCGTCGGCGATCCCCGCGTTGCCGGGGGCGGCGAGGACGCGGGGTTGGCTGGGCGAGCGCCGGAGCGCGTGCACGAGGGCGTGTTCGCGACCGCCGGAGCCGACGACGAGGATCGAGCGCGGAAGGGGTGCCATGGGAAACCGGGAGCAAACCCCGGTCGCCCCGGGTTAGGCAAGCCGCGTCAGAGCACTTGCAGCTTCTTGCGGTAGAAGCTTACGACCTCGGCGGGATCGTCGGAGAACAGGATGTAGTCCATCATCCATGCTGGGGCGCGCTGCGTGCGGACCATGGCGACGAGTTGCTCGCGCAAGTCGGCGAAGTATTTCGGATCGTAGAACACGTACGGCACCCGGGGGCGGATCCCCAGCTTTAGATTGCACAGCTCGATCCCGATTTCCTCGAGGGTGCCGACCCCCCCGACGTTGAAGATGCAGAAATCGGCCACCTCGAACCATTTTTGGCGGAAGTGGCGGCTGTTTTCCTGGAACGTGTTGAAGAAATCCACCCCGAGCTCAGGCGGCTGGGCCTCGAGTTCGAGGAAGCACGCGCCGGTCAGCGCGCCCTGACTGCGCGCTTGGTCGGTGGCGAGGCGCATGACGCCGCCGCCTCCCCCGGTGAGCACGCCGACGTTGGGGCCGATGAAGCCGGTGAGCGTGTCGATCAGCTGCGAGATCCGCCGGGTCTGCTCGATATCGAGTCCCACCGCGCTGCCGTAGAACGCCAGGATGGTGGCCTCCTGAAAGCGTCGGACCAGTTCCTCGCGGATGAAGAAGCCCTGGTCCTTCTTGTAGGTGTGGAGGAACACATCGCCCATCGCCTCGTTGTACCAATAGACATCGATGCCGATGGCGTTGAGCGCATCCAGCCGCGCATGGGCGTTGCTGGAGAGGAAGAATCCGTGCGTGCGCGACGGCCGGCGGAAGACGATGCGGCGCAGCTTCAGCTCCGGGACGCGCGTGAGGAGCTCGATGTACTCGAACAGATTCGGGAAGTAATCCACGAGCAGCGTGTCGGCGTCGGCCGGGGCGTTGTCGAGCGCCTGGACGAGGGTCTTGCAGCCCGGGCTGTCGGCCTTGGCCTCGGCGAGCTTCGGCTTGAGCGACCCGCCGGCGCCGAGGCTGAGCAGCCGGCTCAGGTTCTCCATCGTGGAGCTTTGGCCGCGCACGGTGAGCCGCGCGCGCGGCCGCGGCTCGGTGGCCGGCGGCGGGGGAGCCTCGTCGAGCGCCTGGAACGCCTCGCCCACGGTGGTCAGCAACCGGGTCCGCCGCTTCGCCAGCTGCTTGCTCTCGGGATCGCTGACCGGCGGTGCGCGGAAGACCTCGACGGAGACCAGCGGGTTGACCACGGGCTGGTCGCCCTGGTTGTAGATCTCCAGCATGACGTTTGTGCCGAAGGTCTTCAACGGATCGAGCAGCACCGCGCTGGTGTGGATGCCGAACGGGCCCTCGCCCTGGTTCAATACGACGTAGTGCTCCTTTAGATACATGGAGCAGCTGGTGATTATCCCTGAGCGCGGCGGGATCGTGAGGGGGGACGCCTCGCGCCGGAGCTGGACCTTGTCGAGGAAAGGCCGGCCGGCCTCGCCGCAGACGAGGCGTTCGAAGCTGCTGCGCGGGAGGCGGGGATTGAGAGTGTAGACGACCTGGTGCGGCGTGAGGTAGACGCGCCCGAGCCGGTCGATGCTGATGGTGTTGGGGAGCTTGAGCTGGTTGGAGCGGACGGCCTCCCAGATTTCCGCGGTGGTCAGCTTGGCGGCAGTGGGGGCGTAGTAGAGGCGGCCGACCGTGACGCCGGGGCGGAGCAGTTTCCGCCAGTACGCGGCGTTCGGGAAGCTGGCGTCGAAGAGGAAGGCCTCGGCTTCCAGCGTGAGCCGGTTGCCCTCGATCGTCGGGCAACCCTGCGTGAGCATCTCGATGCCGATGCGGGCCAGCGTACTGCGCTCGGTGAAGCGAAGGTCGGCGATGCGCCGCTTGAGAAAGTCGAACTCCGCCGGATGGCGGGGCCAGAAGGCGAGGGTGAGAAGCACCGTGGTCTCGTCCTTGTGCCGCACGGTGAGAATCTGCCCATCCTGACTCGTCCAGAATAGATCGTCTTGCATGGTACGGACGGTTCAGTGTCTCCCGTCCGCGCGGGGACACAAGCGAGGATAATGGTTTGCCTTCGCCGCCAACTCCGGGCACGAGTCAGTGCTTTTCCGGGAACCACTTCCGCATTTTGCGGATCCCTGAGTTTACTCCCATCGACGCATGACCTCCCTCCGAGTCCTCTCCTCGTCGGCCTTGCTGGCCGTCTCTTTCTCTGTCGCCGCCGCTCAGCAAGAGCCGGCTCCGACGCTCGCCAACACCCCGGCGGCCCTGGCGGCGACGCCGGCTCCGGCGGCTCCGGCCGCGCCGCGTTTCACCGAAGACCAGCTCCTTGAGACGTTCGGCTGGTTCGTCGGCAAGCGCATCGGGATCACCGAGCTGAAGTTCACGCCCGAGCAGACCGCCGCGATGATCAAGGGGCTGCAGGCCGCTGCCGCCGGCCAGGACGCTCCGTACAAGCTCGAGGAAATCGGACCCGAGATGGACAAGTTCATGCAGGCGAAGCAGGAGGCCTACATGGCCGAGCTGAAGCGCCAGGGCCTCGAGGCCTCCGCCAAGTTCCTCACCGAGATCAAGGCGAAGGCGGGCGTCGTCGTGCTGCCCAGCGGCTTGGTTTACGAAATCGTGCAGCCGGGCACCGGCGCGTTCCCGAAGGCCACCGACATCGTCAAGGTGCACTACACCGGCACGCTCATCGATGGCTCCGTCTTCGATAGCTCCGTGCAGCGCGGCGAACCGGCCGAGTTCGGCCTCGATCAGGTGATCCCCGGTTGGACCGAGGGCCTGCAAAAGGTGAATGTCGGCGGCAAGATCAAGCTCTACGTCCCGCCGCAACTGGCGTACGGCGACGAGGGCCGCCCGGGCATCCCGCCCGCCGCGACGCTGGTCTTCGACGTCGAGCTGCTGGAAATCAAGGCCCCGGCCGCTCCGGAGGTTCCGGCCGCCCCCGCTGCTCCGGTTGCTCCTGCTGCGACCAAGTAAGGTTGCTTTCGTTTGGGTCGCCTGCGGGCAGCCTAACCGCTCTCTCTGCGCCCCGGTCACTCCGGGGCGCTTTTTTTGATCCCTGCGGGGCGGCCCCCCGAGGTTTACGGCGAGGTGCTCAGCACCGCGCGGAGGTCGTGTGCGAAGGCCTGCAGGTCATCCTCGCGCGTGTCCCATGAGCACATCAGGCGGTAGCCATCCTCGCCGATGAATACGTGAAAGTGCCAACCGCGCGCCTCAAGCGCGGCGGCCACCGCCTGGGTCAGGCGCACGAAGACGGCGTTCACCTCAGGTTCGAGGCAGAGCGACACGCCAGGGATGGCACGCAGGAGGGCAGCGAGGCGGCCCGCCATCCGGTTCGCATGCGCCGCATGGCGGAGCCACGCGCCGTCCTCGAGGACGCCAACCCACTGCGCGGAGGCAAAGCGCATCTTCGACGCGAGCTGCCCCGCCTGCTTGCCACGCCACGCGAAGTCGCACGCCAAACCTGGATGGAAGAACACCACCGCCTCCGTGCTGTTCAGGCCATTCTTCGTGCCGCCGCAGCAGAGCACGTCCACGCCTGCACGCCACGTCAGGTCCGCCGGCGTCGCGCCGGTGCCCGCGAGCGACGCCACGGCATTGGCGAACCGCGCACCATCCATGTGCACCGCGAGTCCGTGCCGCCGCGCGAGCGCCGACAGGGCGGCGATTTCCTCGGGCCGGTACACCGTGCCCCATTCCGTGGACTGCGTGAGGGACAGCACGCGTGCCTTGGGGAAGTGCAGGTCGGAGCGGCGGGTCAGCACGCGCTCCACCGCGACGGGCTCGAGCTTCGCCTTCTCGCCGGGGCAGGGGAGCAGGGTTGCGCCGCCGGTGAAGAAGCCGGGCGCTCCGCACTCATCGACCATGATGTGCGCGATCTCGTGTCCGATCACGCCGTGGTAGCTTTGGCACGCGCTCGCGAGGGCGAGGGCGTTCGCCGCCGTGCCATTGAAGACAAAAAAGACCTCCGCGTCCGGCCGCTCGAAGATCCCGCGGATCAGGTCGCCGGCCCGCTGGGTCCACGCATCCGCCCCGTAGCTCGGCTCGCGCCCGAGGTTCGCCCGCTGCAGGGCCGCCCACGCCTCCGGACAAATGCCAGCTGTGTTGTCGCTCGCGAAGTGGTGATCGGACCGCGGATGCTCAGGCATGGCTCGAGTCTCGCGAGGCCGAGCCGGACGGGAAAGCGCATTCTGCAGGCGCCGGCGCGGGCAGCTTGCCCTCCTCCTTCCACCCTTCACTTCAGGCCGAGGACGGAGGGGAGCCAGAGGGAAAGTGCCGGGACGTAGGTGACGAGCAGGAGCACGATCACCATCGCCGCGAAGAACGGCAGGAGCGGCCGCAAGACGTTGCGGAGGGTCGTCCGCGCGACGCTGCAGCCGACGAAGAGCACGCTGCCGACCGGCGGCGTGCAGAGTCCGATGCAGAGGTTGAAGATCATCATCAGCCCGAAGTGGATCGGGTCCATGCCGAACTTCTGCACCACGGGCAGCAGGATCGGCGTGAAGATGAGCACCGCCGGCGTCATGTCCATGAAGGTGCCGACGAGCAGGAGCAGCACATTGATCAGCAGGAGCAGCAGCAGCTTGTCCTCGGTGAGCCCGAGCAAGAGCGAGGTCACGGCCTGCGGCAGATTGGCCGAGGACATCACCCAGGAAAGGCCCATGGAGGCACCGATGAGCAGCAGGACGACGGCGGTGGTCGCGGCCGAGTCGGTCACGAGGCGGGGCAAGTCGCGCCACTTCACCTCCCGGTAGACGAGCACAGCAAGGATGAACGTGTAGAGCACGGCGACCGCGCTGGCCTCGGTGGGGGTGAACCAGCCGAGGATGATGCCGCCCATGACCACGAAGACGAGGGCAAGGCAGGGAAGGGCAGCGCGGAGGATGCGCCACGCCTGCGCCGCGCCGATGCGCTCGCCCACGGGGTACCCCCGGCGTTGCGCGATCATGCCACCCACGACCATCAGCACGAGTCCGAGGAGGATGCCCGGTACGTAGCCGGCGACGAAGAGCGCGGCGATGGAGACGCCCCCGCTGGCGAGCGAGTATACGACCATCACGTTGCTGGGCGGGATGAGGAGGCCGGTCACCGCGGAGGAGATGTTGACTGCGGCGCCGAAGTCGCGGTCGTACCCCTCGCGCTTCATCAGCGGCGCCATGAAGCCGCCGTTGGCGGCGGCCGAGGCGGCGGCTGATCCTGAGACGGCGCCGAAGAGCATGTTCGCGAGCACGTTCACATAGGCGAGCCCGCCCGGCAGGCGTCCGACGACCACCTTTGCGAGGTCCACCAGCCGCGCCGCGATGCCGCCGCGGTTCATCAGGTTACCCGAAAGGATGAAGAATGGGATCGCGAGGAGCGCGAAACTATCGAGTCCCGTCGCCAGCCGCTGCGCGAGCACGGTGGATGCCGAGCCTGGATCGAGACTGACCGCGAGGGCGGCGAACGCCGCGAGGCCGAGCGTGAACGCGATCGGCACTCCGGCGGCGAGCAGGACGGCGAAGACGAGCAGCAGGACGACGGCTTCGTTCATGTCAGTTCAGTCCTTCCGATGGGTGCGCCTCCTCGTCACTCCCGCGCCGGAGGGCCGCGAGCGAGGCGAGGGAAAATATGACGATGCACGCCCCGGCGATCGGCACGGCGGCATAGACGTAGCCAAGCTTCAGTCCGAGTGCTGCGGAGGTCTGCCCAAGGGTGAAGGTCACCCACATGAGCCGCACGCCACCGCCCACCATCACGGCGGCGGCGAAGATGAGGACGGCGATCTCGACCGCGGCGTGCATGCCGCGGCGGGCCGCACCCCGGAGGCCGGCCGTGAAGTAATCGACGGCGAGGTGGGACTTGGTGCCGACACCGTAGGCGCCGCCGAGCAGGCCGAGCCAGATCATGAGGTAGCGGGCGAGTTCCTCAGTGTGCGAACTCGGTGTCCGGAGCACGAATCGCGAGAAGACCTGCCACAGCACGTTCAGCACCATTGCAGTCATCAGGACCGCGATCGCGGCGGCGAGCAGGCGTTCGAGGGCGCGGCGGGTGGCGTTCATGGCGCAACCTCCCGAATGCGGCGCGCCAGTTCACCGACGGCCGGCATTTCCCGAGCGATCTCGTCGTGCAGCGGCGCGACGCGGGCTTGGAAGGCGGCTTGGTCCGGCACGATGATTTCGACGCCGGCGGCGCGCACCGCATCGAGTGCGCGGGTGGAGGCCTCGTGCCAGAGCCGACGCTGGAGCGTCTGCGATTCGTCGGCCGCCTCCTGGACCCAGCGCTGCTCTTCCGGCGACAGTTGGCGCCAGAGGTGGGTGCTGATGAGCAGCACGTCGGGCACCGCCGAGTGCTCGCTGAGCACGTAGTAGCGGCTGAGTTCATAGTGACGGGAAAGGTGGAAGCTGGGCGGATTGTTCTCGGCGCCGTCGACGACGCCCTGCTGCAGCGCGGTGTAGAGTTCGCCGAACGAGATGGGTGTCGCGGACGCGCCGAGGGCCCGGACCATGCGGATGGCCATGGGACTCTCCTGCGTGCGGATCTTCAGTCCGGCCAGATCCTCTGGCCGCGCCACCCGCCGGGTCGTCGTGTAGAAGTTGCGCGTGCCGGCATCGTAGTAGCAGAGACCGCGTAGGAACTTGTCCTCCGCCGCCCGCAGGACCCCGCGGCCGACGTCGCCTTCGAGAGCCGCCCAGCGGTGGGCCTCGTTGCGGAAGAGGAACGGCAGGCCGAAGACCCGGTAAGCCTCGGCGAAACCCTCGAGCGCGGAGGAGGAGGCCTTGGTCATCCCGAGCCCGCCGAGCTGCAGTAACTCGATGCATTCGCGCTCGGTGCCCAACTGGCCGCTCGGATAGAGGTCCACGCGGATTCGTCCGCCCGATTTCTCAGCCAGGCGTTCCGCGAAGTGTACCATGCCGAGGTGGACCGGGTGCGATGGGTCGAGCGAGTGAGCCAGCTTGATGACCTTGGCTCCGCCGACCCGGCCGCAGCCTGCGAGCAGAACCAGGACGAGCGCGAGGGCAGCAAGGACGGGAAGGGTGAGGCGGCGCGGCATCACGGCGGGGGTAGTTCCCCACCATCGCGGGATGGTCGCGGTCAGACGAGTCTTTCTTTGCCGCAAACGCTCCGCCGCGCCGGTGGCGCGGCGCGGTCCGTGCGCACGAGTGCATTTTTCGGCGTTGGCACGCGCCACCCGCCGCGCCATCGATGAGCGACCGTCCTGATGCCTGCCTTCGTTCCCAATCTCTACCTCGTCGGCTTCATGGGCACCGGCAAGACGACGATCAGCCGGGCCCTCGGCCAGCGGCTGCGCATG